>JAKEFD010000308.1 GCA_022616245.1 Gemmataceae bacterium | reverse complement strand
GGGGAGCAAGGAAGAATGGACTTGTGGCGTCGCAAAGAAGTGAAGAAGCTCCCCGACTAGGACTCGAACCTAGAACCTAGCGGTTAACAGCCGCTCGCTCTACCATTGAGCTATCGGGGAATGGCGGGGCGCGCACTCACTTTATATAGAATATACCCTTTCACCCAGCAAGTGGAACGTCACCTGTAGACGGTCCTTGTGCGCGGCAGGTTCGTGTTATGCCATCATAAGTGAGGACTCATGCGTTTCGCCACCATTCACACCTGGGCCGGCCCGCGGGCCGCGCTGCAGCTGGGCGACAGTTTCGTCGATCTGCACGCCAGCGAGCCGAATCTGCCGGCGAGCGTTCGCCAGATACTCGAGGGCGGGCCGGAGTATTTACAGGTCGCACAGGAAGTAGCGGAGCGGCCCGACTCGATGAAATATGAAGCGGCGAAGGTGAAGTATTACGCGCCGGTGCACGATCCGCGCAAAATCGTGTGCATCGGCCTTAATTACAAGGACCACGCAGCCGAGAGCGGGGCGCCGATTCCGAAGGAGCCAATTCTATTCAGCAAATACCCGACCGCGCTTGTGGGGCATGGCGAGCCGATCGTGCTGCCGCCGGTTAGCCAGGAGGTGGATTACGAGGCGGAACTTGTCATCATCGTGGGGCGGCGCGGCCGCAACATCCCGGCGACGCAGGCCATGGATTTCGTCGCCGGCTACACGGTCGGCCACGACGTGTCCGCGCGCGATTGGCAACTCAAGAAAGACGGCAAACAGTGGATGGTCGGCAAGACGTTCGACACCTTCGCGCCGGCCGGGCCCACACTCGTCACCGCCGACGAGGTCGCAAACCCGCACAACCTGGCTATCAAGCTGCGTCTGAACGGCCAGACGATGCAGGATTCGAGCACCAGTCAGCTCATTTTCGGCGTGCCGGAATTGATCGCGTATTTGTCGCAGGTGTTCACGATCGAGCCGGGGGACCTGATTTATACGGGAACGCCGCCGGGAGTGGGGTTCGCGAAGAAACCGCCGCTGTTTTTGAAGGCGGGCGACGTGGTCGAGGTGGAGATCGAAGGCTTGGGCGTGCTGCGGAATCCGGTGGTGGCGGGCTGACTAGCCATTCTTGAATATGCTCAGCAATTCCGCGTGCAAATGGCCGTTCGTCGCCAGCGCGTCCGGTGTATAAGGATTGTAATCCGTGCCGTCGACGTTAGTGACGATTCCGCCGGCTTCGCGAATAAGCACGGTCGCGCCGGCGACGTCCCAGATGTGGTTGTCGAAGGCCCAGTAGGCGTCGAAGCGGCCGGCGGCGACATACGCCATGTTGAGCGCGGTCGAGCCGGTGCGGCGCAGCGAGCGCGTGTGCAAGCTGAAGTAGCGCCACCAGTCGAGCTGCCGCTCCTGGCCGCGCATGTCCGGAGGAAAACCTGTCGCCAAGAGAGCTTCCTGCAAACGCGGCGTGGCGCTGGTTTTCAGGCGGCGCTGGTTGAGCCAGGCCCCCCTGCCCTTCGCGGCGTGAAACATCTCATTGCGCGACGGATCAAGCACGACGCCAACGACCAATTCGCCGGCGATCTCGAGGCCGATGGAAATGCAATAGAGTGGACAATCGTGGACGTAGTTGGTCGTGCCGTCGATGGGATCAACGATCCAGGTGGGCCGACTGCCAGGACCGGGATGGTTTTGGCAGCCTTCCTCTTCACCAAGAAAGGCGTGATCAGGAAAACGCTGTGCAAAATAATCTTGAATGACTTTCTGGGAGGCAAGGTCGGCGTCGGTGACCAGGTCGGCGCGGGACTTTTCGCGGACCTGGAATTGCTCTTTCCATTGTTCCAAGACGACGGCGGCACGGCGGGCGGCTTCCTGTGCGGTATCGACGTAGGTGGCTAGGTCCATTGACGGCTCCAGTTCTCGAATCCAAACCGCGGAGACTCGAATTCAAAACCGCGGAGGCGCAGAGGAACGCGGAGAAAAAAGACGCCGTGATCATAACACTTTCTTGCACTTCCTCCCTTTTCTCTGCGGTGCTCTGCGCCTCAGCGGTTCTTAAATCCATCCGCGACCTTCTTCGGCGATAATGGTGCGCATAGCGTCGATCCAGGTCGGGTGATCGTTAAGACACGGACAGGCTCGCAGTTTCTCGCCGCCGGCGTGTATGAAGGCGTCGCGGGCCTCGTTGCCGATTTCATCCAGCGTTTCCAGGCAGTCCGCGGTGAAACCCGGCATGGCCACAAAAACTCGCTTCACGCCTTTCTTTGCCAATTGTTTGAGTTTCTCTTCGGTATACGGTTTCAGCCAGCGCTCACGGCCAAAAAGCGATTGAAAGGTCTGCGTCCAGTGCGCTTTGGGCCAGCCGAGCCGCTCGATCAAAGCGAACGTGGTGCGCTTGACGTGGGTGGCATAGGGGTCGCCGCTCTGCGCGTACCTCATCGGAATGCCGTGAAAGCTCAGTAGAAAATGCTCCGGCGGCCAGGACAGCTTGGCAAGATCTGCGCGAATCACCGCGACCACGGCGTCGAGGTAGGCGGGATGGTCGTAGTACGGCGGCACGATGCGCAGGGCGGGCACGCGCCGCTGTTTCTGCAGCGCGCTAAATAGGATGTCGGTGGCCGAGGCAGTCGTGGTCGCGGAATACTGCGGATACATGGGCAGGACGATGAGGCGCTCGACGCCGGACCGGATCATGTCGTCGACGACGTCTCCCAAAGGTGGATTGCCGACTTGCATTCCGAAGCGAACGGGGATTTCGGAGAAGCATGCTTGCACGAGATCGGTTTGCCGCTTAGTCCAATGCAAAAGCGGCGAGCCGGTCACAGGGTCCCAAATGCGCTGGTACTTGGCAGCGGATTGTTTGGGGCGGCGTAATAGGATGAACTGGAGGATGGGCCACCATTTCCAGCGCGGCACGTCGATGACTCGTCGATCGGAGAGAAACTGGCGGAGATAGGGTCGCAGCGCTTGAGGCGTGGGCGCGTCGGGAGTGCCCAGCTGGATGAGAAGAATTCCCAGCCCGCGTCGGTACAGCGGGCTGGGATGGCTGTTGCTCACTTCTTTTTGCACCCCGGACCTTCCTTGGCGTCGGTCTTTTCGGTGATGTGGCCTTCGCCGCCGACGGCCTTGAGCGCCGCGGATTTCTCGGCATTGAGCGGCGTGTAATGCGTCCATTGCGCCGGCACGTTGGCCTCGGCGAAAATTGCCTCCACCGGGCATTCCGGCACGCAGGCCTCGCAGTCGATGCAGTCAGCCGGATCGATATAGAGCATCATGTCGTCTTGATAGAAGCACTCCACCGGACAGACCGCGACACAATCGGTGTACTTGCAGTCGTTGCAAGGTTCGCAAACAGTGTGCGTCATTTTTCCCACCCATTCCAGCCCGCAGCCTGGAAGAAGACATGACCAAGGCCCATCTACGGGTTGCATGAGCCCTTTTTTCACTAACATCCTTAGCAAAAAACAAGGGCAGCGACAAGTGCGAGGGCGATCCCTCGCTCACGGGTCGGATTAGTGTCCCTTGCTCGCGCTTCGGGCTCGCGCGTCGGGCTCGCATCGCGCGAAAATGCGATCACATCTTGGCGATGACAGCGTTGGCGAATTCACTGCATTTGACTTCCTTTGCCCCTTCCGTTAACCGGGCGAAATCATAAGTCACCGTTTTGGTCCCGATGGCGCCGTCCATGCCGTGGATGATGAGGTCCGCGGCTTCCGTCCAGCCCATGTAGCGGAGCATCATTTCGCCGGAGAGGACGACGCTGCCGGGATTGACCTTGTCCTGGTTGGCGTACTTAGGCGCGGTGCCGTGCGTGGCTTCGAAGACCGCGTGGCCGGTGACGTAGTTGATGTTGCCGCCGGGGGCAATGCCGATGCCGCCGACCTGGGCCGCCAAAGCGTCGGACAGGTAGTCGCCGTTTAGGTTCATGGTGGCGATGACGTCGAATTCGTCGGGGCGAGTGAGGATTTGCTGCAGGGTAATGTCGGCGATGGCGTCCTTGACGAGGATTTTGCCGGCGGACAGCGCGGCTTTCTGCTCGGCGCTGGCGGCGTCCTCGCCCTTGGACTTTTTGGTCCGTTCCCATTGTTCCCAGGTATACGTTTGGCCGCCGTATTCGCGCTCGGCCAGCGCATAGCCCCATTGGCGAAACGCGCCTTCCGTGAACTTCATGATGTTGCCTTTGTGCACCAGCGTTACGTTCTTGCGCTTGTTGGTGACGGCGTATTGGATGGCGGAGCGAATGAGGCGATCGCTGCCTTCCTGAGACACCGGTTTGATGCCGATCCCTGAAGTCCTGGGGAAACGGATTTTCGAGAAATCCTTGGGAAACGCCTGTTGGAAGAGCGCGAGGAACTTTTTGGCGGCGTCGCTGCCCTGCTCGAATTCGATGCCGGCGTAAATGTCTTCGGTGTTCTCGCGGAAAATCACCATGTCCACTTTTTCGGGATGCTTTACTGGCGAAGGCACGCCCTTGAACCAGCGAACCGGACGCAGACAGACGTAGAGGTCAAGCATTTGCCTGAGCGCGACGTTGAGAGAGCGAATGCCGCCGCCGATGGGCGTAGTCAAGGGGCCTTTGATGCCGACCAAAAACTCGCGGAAGGCTTCGACGGTTTCGTCAGGCAGCCAGGAGTTAAAGCGTGTGAAGGACTTTTCGCCCGCGTAGACTTCCATCCAGGCGATCTTGCGCTTGCCCGCGTAGGCTTTGTCGACCGCGGCATCAAAGACGCGCACCGCAGCACGCCAGATATCGGGCCCGGTGCCGTCGCCCTCGATGAAGGGGATGATGGGCTTATCGGGAATTTGCAACTTGCCGGCGACGATGGTGATCTTATCGCCGGCGGGAACTTTGATGTTCTGGTAGGACATGAAGGCACCTTGGCGGTTTTCGGTGGACACAATGGGGACTTTTTATGGGAAGCGCACGGCAAAGCCCACTTCACGCGTGAAAGACCACATAGCCGCGCCGCTCTTCGCCTTCAGCCGTCCCGAAGACTTCCTGCATCAATTCCGCGACCTGCTCGACCTGACGAGTGACGAGGTAAAAGCGACCACCGGGCTTGAGGCAGCGTTTGCCTTGCTCGAAGAAGAGACGGGCGATAGAAAGCTGCGCGAAGTACGGCGGATTGGCGAGCACGACGTCATAGCTCTTTGAGCGCAGTTCTTGGAGCGTGCAGGAAGCGATGGCCTCGAAGGCTGGTACGATGTTGTTTTTCGCATTCATCTCAGCTAATTGGACCGCGCGCAGATTGCTATCCACAAACGTGACGAAGCCGCCGACGCCTCCTCGACGAGCGGCCAAAACACCATTCGTGCCGCAGCCGCAGCCCAGGTCGAGGATGCGGTCGCCTGCGTGCACGTCTATGGCTTCGACAAGCGCCCGGGCGCCGTTGTCGAATCGGCCATAGGAAAACGTGCCCGGACGGCTGACGAACTTGAGCGAGGTCGCTTCATCGCAGCGGACGTGGAAGGTCATCTCGTGCCGGCGGCGCGGCCGGTCGCCGTCGCGCTGGCACCAGAAGATCGCGTTCTTGCCAGCCATTGGGGCGTGGACTTTGCCGAACACTTTTTTGAGCACTGGGGGAAAAAAGTCGTCCTTGTCGTAAGGCGACAGGACGATGAAGACGCCGCCTGGTCGGAGCACGTGGAAGGCCTGCTCGACCATGTCGAGCTTGAGTTCGCGCTCGCCGCCTTTGGGAACCGCGTAAAGCAGCGTTTGCACCGGAGTTGGCAGGTCCCACAGGTCGGCGGAAGTGAATACTTCGGCGAGATGGCCCTCTTCTGCAAGTTTGCCGCCCAACTTGGCAGCGGCGTACAGGTCCATCTGATAACAGACGATGTCGGAAGTTGGCAACGCGCCGACTAACTCCGTTGTCTCAGCCGCCGAGCCGAGGACAACGCCGAACGGCGGTTTCAGCTTGGCGGCAAGGATGCCGGCAAGTTCGGAAAAGACGGTGGCTTTGTCGTGCGGTTTGAAGCGCGGCATGTCAGCACTGGACCTCCGCGACACCTCGCCAGCCTTCGCCGGGCGACAATACGCGCAAGCCGGCCGCAATCCCTTTTCGCTGCAGGTTGACGGCGTCCGTAACGCAAGTGTATGGTTCCAGGCAAATCGCCTGCCGATGCGGGGGCGTGAACACCACCACTTCCGTGAAGTCCGGCGAAGTGTACAATCGCAAGGAACGGTCGTGGTTTTCGATCGTGCCGCGCAAACATAGTTTGTTTTGCTGGACTTCAATAGGCAAGTCCGTCAAGAATTCATCCAAAGTCAATTCGTCAAATCTCCTTCCTGTGCGCAAATCGGCAGCGCCATCCACGGGCGCTAGTTCGCCCGTGGGCAAGCAATCCATTAAGACCCAACGTCGATTGGCGGGAACGCGCATACACGCCTGATGTTCGCCCAGCCATTCCGTTGCGAAATAGGGGTGGAAGCCAAGTCCGAAGGGCATCGGCCTAGTCCCAACATTCCTGATCCGCGCTGCAACTCGCAGGCGTCGTCCGAAATACAGATACGACACCAGGATTCGGAAATCGGCCGGCCAATGCGATAAAGTGTCAGCGGCATCGATCGAACCATGGAAACTGGCCATGAGCCATGCCGACTCTCCCATGATCCCTTGGCCCGCGACTCGCCATGGCCGCTGGCAGACGAACCCGTGAATCGCGTTCTTTCCGGCCGGATCGTTGAGCGGCAGTTGGTATTCCTTCCCTTCCCAGGAATAGCGGCCGTCGCGGATGCGATTCGGAAACGGAAACAGGATTGGAATGCCGCTTCGGGTCGGGCGATTCTCGGTGAAGAATTCAGGCGTGGAGTACAATACCTCGCCTTCAGGAATGTGCCAGCGGTAACAGTTGAAGCCAAGCGCCGGACAGATTTCGACGAAGCAACCATTGCCGTCCGACAGCACAAATACTCGGTGACCGCCGGGCCGATCTTCCTCGACAATCGAAAATGCCACGTCGTTCTCCCGTTTTCCAACGCCGCGAGTGTTGTTGTAGCGACAAAACGTCTCGCCAGTCCGTAGATTGTTCATCATCCGTGCACTCCGTGACATCCGTGGTTAAGGAACCAAACCGTGCCCACGCTCGCCGCCGCAGTCTTGCAATCATTCGCCGAAGCGCTGTTCCGCGCCAATAAGGTGCCGCCGGATGAAGCCGAGCGCGTCGCCCGCAGCCTGGTGGACGCCAACCTGTGCGGCCACGACTCGCATGGTGTCATTCGCGTGCCGCAGTATGTCGAAGCTATTCGCGACAAGCGCGTACGTCCCGGAGCAGCGTTCACGGTAGTGAAGGAAACCGCCGCGGTGCTGGTGGTTGACGGCGGCTGGGGCCTGGGCCAGGTGCAAGCGCATCGCTTGCTGGAGCGCCTAGTGCCGCGTGCGCAAGCGTTGGGGTTGGCTGCGGGAACGCTGAAGCATTGCGGGCACATCGGCCGGCTCGGTGAATTCGCCGAGGCCGCAGCGGTCCACAAGATGGCGTTTTTCGCCACGGTCAACAATCACGGCTTTGGCCGGGGCGTAGCGCCGCCGGGCGGCATCGAACCGCGCCTCGGCACGAATCCGCTGTGCCTGGGAGCGCCGACCAACGGCGAGCCGGCCATCGTCGACATCGGCACCAGCGTTGTCGCCGAGGGAAAAATACGCGTCGCCTACAACAAAGGCCAAAAAGTGCCCGAAGGCTGGTTGCTCGACGCCGAGGGCAAGCCGACGACCGATCCGGGTGTGCTCTACAAAGATCCGCGCGGCACGATTCTGCCTCTGGGCGGCGCGCAGGCGTACAAGGGCTTCGGCATCAGCCTGCTCTTGGATATGTTCGCCGGCGGCCTGTCCGGTGCGCCGTGCAGCACTCCCGGCGCGCCGAGTCTGTCCGCCAATGCGGTCGTCTTTCTCGTGTTGGACATCGCGCAGTTCGCCGGCGCTGCGCACTTTCTGAAGGAAGTCACGCAGTTAACAGAAAACGTGCGTGCTTGCCCGCGCGCGGCGGGCGTGCAGGAAATCCTGCTGCCCGGCGATCCCGAACGCCGCGAAAAGGCCAAGCGGCTGCAATCCGGTATCCCGCTCGACGACGGCACGTGGGGTCAGTTGTGCAAGCTGGCTCAGGAACTAAACGTATCCTTGCCCTGATTCTGATCATCGTTTCGCGCTTGAGTTGAGGTGCCGTTTGAGGACGCGCGAGCGCGAAACGATGAATCGGCTTTGGTGACATTATGCCCCCTGTTGTACTCGTTCTACATTGGCTGCCCGACGGCGTCTTGGAAAAATGGAAGAAACAGTTTCCACAGGTTGAGTTTGTCGATGCGCTCGCGCCCGAGGTTTTCGACAAGCACGTGGACCGGGCAACGATCACGTATGGCATTCCGGACGTTGCAAAGCTGTCGAAGGCTTCCTCGCTCCAGTGGATCCAACTGGCATCAGCCGGTGTGCCCTGGAATCTTTGTGACGCTTGCAAAGGGCGTAAGCTCGACGTCACCAATCTCGCGGGACTTTATGGTCCGACCATTGCGGAACACGCATTATGCATGTTGTTGTTCTTGAATCGCAATTTACAAAGCGCATTTCGCAATCAACTCCAAGGCAAATGGGATCGCAGCGTCGCCGGGCCGATGCGCGATTTGTTCGGCAAGACGCTGGCCGTCGTCGGCGCGGGCAACATCGGCCAGAACATCGCCCGGCTGGCGAAGGGATTCGGCATGCAAGTGCTGGGCTGCCGACGCCGACCGAAGCAAACGCCGTTTGTGGACATCGTCTTCGGCCCTGGTGAAGTCAAGGACATGCTTGGCCGGGCCGATTACGTCGCGGTGGCCGCGCCTCTCACGCGCGGCACCGACGGCATGCTCGGCGTAGCGGAATTTGCTGCCATGCGCCCGGGCACCATCTATGTCAATGTGTCGCGCGGCCCCATCGCGCAAGAGGCGGCGCTCTTGGAGGCTCTGCGCTCGGGCCAAATCGCGGCGGCCGGCCTCGACGTTTTTGCCGTCGAACCGCTCGCGCCGGAGCATCCCTTTTGGGCCATGCCGAATGTGCTTGTCAGTCCCCACTTCAGCGGCGAGACCGTCAACACCGGGACACTCCCCAGCGAGCGCTTTGCACGCAACTTGCGCGCATGGCTCGACGCCGATCCGCTGGAGGGCATTGTGGATGTTGATCAAGGCTATTGATGGATAATTGGCATTTAGGAATTGCGGGCAAAGCGGGAATCGGGATTTTCTCAAAACGCATTGGTGATAAGATTTCACCAATTGACATTTTGTCATGCTCAACGCATGTATCTTTTTGATAATACGTGGGGGGGTACCTGTGTGACGCTTGACGCTCCGGAGCTTTTCGAGAACGCAAAGTATTCATGCGCAATCACTTGTGTCGTTGTTCCGGAGCGTCAAATGGTTGGGTGAATTTGACGCTCCGGAACCGGTGACGCTCCGGAAGCCGATTCAAGCAGTTGAAGTAAGATGCTTGCCGACACTATCGTCCGTCGCGGAGGCGGTCTCCTAGAAAATTGTCCAAGTCGGGTATGTCGTGGATCTTCTTGATTGTCGTGTCAATGTCGTACTCGATCCGGCGGAAACGGATGGTGTCGCCGTCTAAGAGCACGTAGCAGGCCCGCCAATCCCCGTCGCGCGGCTGGCCCACCGAGCCGACATTGATCAGAGTTTTGCGGCCATTCAACTTCCACACATAGTCAATCTCGTCCGGCGCGTGGAATTGGTACATGTCCTCGGGCAGACTTTCAGTGAAGACGCCCGGGACGTGGGTATGACCCTGGAAGCAGTATTTTTCCACCAGGGCAAAGATGCGGTCCATTTTGCGCTGGTTGTAAATATCCTCGGGAAAGACGTACTCGTTGAGCGGGTTGCGGGCCGAGCCATGCACGTAGAGGATGCTGTTTTCCTTGAAGGTGCGCGGCCTCTCCGCGAGGAATTCCCAGCGGGCTTCCTTCTTTTGACTGCTCTCGCCCGGCGATTCGAGCTGAGCGCGCGTCCAGAAAATCGCGCGTTCGGCGGGTGGATTGAAGCCGTCCGGATCGAACATCGCGCCCTGGTCGTGGTTGCCCAGCAGGCAGACCTTGCACTGCATGACCAGGTCGATGCATTCGCGCGGGTTGGGGCCGTAGCCGACGATGTCGCCGAGACAATAGATCGTCTCGACGCTTTGCTTTTGAATGTCGTCGAGGACGGCGTTGAGCCCTTCCAAGTTGCTATGGATATCGCTTATAAGCGCAATCACGGCTTGCAAACTCCTGAAGGGCAAACGTCCTTCGTCACCAGGGAGCCGGCGCGAGGAGTCGCCAAACTCGGCCCAAAGAGGAGATAGCTTCAATATATACTAAAATGCAGTCTACTCGTCGCGGGGAAAAAGTGTCAAGTGAACCGCTCCTAAGTAAGCAACCCGGTAAGCCAGCGCATAAAGAACAATCGCTATTATTGGAGCATGCTTCCACCAAACCTCTCTCGCTTCGCTCCAGGGCGATGGGGACCATACTCCCTGAGCGTTAACATGCAGCCACGACCGCATCCGCCATAGCGCGGGTCGTCGCCGATCCCCCCAGATCTGCGGTTCGCACTCTCCCCTCGGTCAGCACAGTCTCGACGGCGCGGAGGATGCGGGCGGCAGTCTCCTTTTGGCCGGTCATTTCGAGCAAGTCCAGGGCCGGCAGCAAAAGCGGCAGTGGGTTGGCGCGATCGGCCCCGATTTCCGCGTGGCTGCCGCCGTGAAACGTCTCGAAGATCTTGACGCCGTCGCCGACGTTGATGCCGGCGGTGGCGCTGATGCCGCCGACCACGCCCGCCCCCAAATCGCTGACGATGTCGCCGTACAGGTTGCCCATGACGAGCACGTCGAACTGCTGCGGCTTGGCGACCATCTGCATGCAACAGTTGTCGACAATGATCTCCTTCGTTTGCAGTTGCGGATAATCCTTGGCGACGCTGCGAAACGCTTCGAGGAACAGCCCGTCGGCGAGCTTGAGGATGTTCGCCTTATGCACGCAATGAATCGTTTTGCGGCCCGCTACTTGTGCCCAGTCGAAGGCGAAGCGAAAGAAGCGCCGGCACGCCGCCTCGGTCACCACCTTGATGCTCTGCACGACGCCCGGGACGATTTGATGCTCGATGGCGGCGTAGAGGTCTTCGGTCAGCTCGCGAACGACGAGCATGTCCACATTTTGAAACCGGGCCGGCAGTCCGCGCAGGTTCTTGAGCGGGCGGACAGAGGCGAACTGCCCCAGTTCGCGGCGCAGCACGACGTTGTAATTGACGTGCGGTGTCTCGGGGGAAGGCAAGAGTTTCGTCTTGAGCGCGAGGCCGTTTTGGCGAATCGAGTCCAGCATGGCGCGCGGCAACGGATCAAGGCCTTTCGCCATTGCCTCGCCGCCGGCCAAATGCTCGTCAAAATCGATGCGGACGCCGGCTTTGTCGAGAATGTGGCGGACCGCGGGCACGAGGTCGTAGCCGACGCCGCCGCCTTGAATCAGGGTTACGCGCATTCAATTTGCTTTCTTTGTGCCAACTCCAAATCCGAAGCTCGAATATCGAAATCCGAAACAAATTCCAAACTCAAAAAACAAAGGTCAAAAGAATGCCGGTCTTGTTTTGGATTTTCCTTTTGGGAATTGGGTCTTGTTTCGGATTTCGGATTTCGAGTTTCGGATTTACTCGCTCCCACGACTACAAGTTAACAATGAGTTCTTGAGTGATGGATTCCGTGTTGCCGTCGCCGCCCAGGTCGCGGGTCAGGCCGCGTTTGTTTTGCAGCGTCTTGCGAACCGATTCTTCGATGCGGCGTGCCGGTTCACGCTGACCGATGTATTCGAGCATCATGGCCGCCGAGCGCAACAATGCGATCGGGTTCGCCACGCCTTTGCCGGCGATGTCCGGGGCGCTGCCGTGGACGGCTTCGAAGAGGGCATAGCGGGCGCCGATATTGGCGCCCGGCACAAGCCCCAGACCGCCGACCAGGCCCGCGCACAAATCGCTCATGACGTCGCCGAACAGGTTTTCCATCACGAGCACGTCGTAACGCGTGGGGTCAAGCGCCAACTCCAGAGCGACGCGATCGATGGGCGTTTCGCGAAACTCAAGAAAAGGATAGTCGTCGGCAACGGCGCGGGCAATGTCCACAAACATGCCGTCGGAAAGGGGCAATACATCCGCTTTGTGCACCACCGTGACTTGACGCCGGCCCTGCGTACGCGCCAGCTCAAAGGCATAGCGAATGATACGCTCGGCCGCGTCACGCGTAACCAGCCTTAGACTTTCGACCACTCCGGGCACGACATAGTGTTCCAGTCCGGCATAAAGCCCTTCGGTATTTTCACGGACCACGATTAGATCGACGTCGCGGTAGGGTACATCGATGCCGGGCAGAGATTGGACGGGCCGAACGCTGGCGAACAGGACCAGGTCGCGCCGCAGGCGAACGTTGATCGAGCGAAATCCTTTGCCGATGGGCGTCGTGCATGGGCCTTTCAAGGCGACTCGGTGTTTGCGGATGAGGTCGAGGGTTACGTCGGGCAACGGCTCGCCAAAACGCTCCATCGCGGACAATCCCGCGACGGCTTCGATCCAATCGACACGCGCTTGCGCTGCTTGCAGTATCGCTTGCGTCGCCGCCATGACTTCGGGGCCGATGCCGTCGCCGGGGATCATCACGACCGGAGTCATGTTTGCTCCTTGCGCGAGATAGCGTACAATGTATTGTCCGTCCCCCCGCTGGGAAGCACTATGCCCTTTCTGTTGTTGCTGCTGCTGACACTAGCGTGTTTGCAGTCGAAATGGCCGGATCCGCCGGATTGGTTAGGCCCCGTCGGCAGCGCGATTGCCACTTGGGCAGGCGTGTTGGTATTATGGGCGGGCGCGGCATGGCTGACGCGCCGCCATTGCGCACGGCTTCTGAAAGAACCAGCACAACGCGCCACTCTTCTCCACGATTTTCACGCTTGGCGACGCCGTCACTTCTTCGCACTTCTTGGCTTTTACGTTTTCGCCCTCTACTTCTTAGGTTGGGGCTGGACGATCAAGAATTCGTTCACCGGCATCTATCTGCCCGGTTTGGAAATCCTGTTGCTGCTGCCGATCGTTACCGGCTTGATCGTCTCCTGGGCGCGCTTTTATGAGATGGAACGCGTTGCCCACGACGTGGCCGCCTATCCTTTGATTCAAAGCCCGTTCCTGAGCCGGTGGGCCTACGTGGCACTGCAGGCCCGACATAACTTGCTCTTGATTGTACCGCCTCTGTTTCTGCTCGTTTTGCAGCAAGCCCTGTTCGGCATCTTTCCTAACTTAGGTCAAAATAGTCTGTTCTTGCCCTTGGTCGCCGTGGGGCTGCTCTTAGTCGCGTTCTTCAGCATCCCCTTCTTGTTGCGCTGGTTCCTGGGCCTGCGTCCGCTGCCCGCCGGGGAATTGCGCAGCCGCCTGGAGGCCACTTCGCGCCGGCTGCGTTTCCGTTACAACGACATCCTCGTCTGGAATACGCGCAACACAGTCGCCAACGCCATGGTCACCGGCGTATTTCCGTTTGCCCGCTACGTCGTTGTTACCGATCAGTTGATCGACAGACTGACGCTGGAAGAACTCGAAGGCGTATACGGCCATGAAGTCGGGCACGTCAAACACCACCACATGCTGTTCTACATCCTGTTCTTATTGACGAGCATGGTGGCGCTGGTGGGCGGCGCGCACCTGGTGGGCACGTTTCTGGAGGATCAAGGCGTGCTGGAAAACTGGCTCGGCGTCATGCCGGCCTTGGAAGGCTGGGTCGAATCGCTCAAGGTGTTTGCGGTATTGCCGTTGATCTTGGGCATTGCGGTCTATCTCTTCGTCGTGTTTGGCTATTTGTCGAGGCGCTGCGAGCGCCAGGCCGACTTATACGGTTGCCGGACATCCTCGACGCCGGCGTTCATCGCGGCCTTGGAAAAAGTCGCGCACATTAACGGCATTCCACGCGAAAAGCCGGGCTGGCTATCTTCCTGGCAGCATGGCACGATCCAGCAACGCGTGGACTTTTTGCAAAAAACGCAAGACGACCCCGGACTGGAAACGCGCTTCCATTCGAAACTCAGTTTGCTCAAATGGGGAGTGGTAGTAACGCTCCTGCTGGTATCCAGCGGCATCGTGATCGGACTGGGAGAAATGACGAATTGGCAAACGAGAATGTGGGACTTCTTACAGTCGCTGTAACAGCGGCCGCGGAACCGAGTTCTTGGTTGACCGCCGTTTTTTCCGTCCTTTTCACCCCCTATCTATGTTAGTGGAGTTTTAGCATCAACGGCATGTGGTTTCGCGACGGCTTGCGCTTTGAGTGTACTCGCTGCGGACATTGTTGCACCGGCGCACCCGGCTATGTCTGGATTAACGACGCTGAACTCAATGCACTGGCGGAGTTCTTGCGAGAACCGCGCGCAGTTGTGGAGAAAGTCTACACGCGTCAGGCATCGCGCGGCCGCAGCCTGCGCGAGAAATCCAATGGCGACTGCGTATTCTACGACAAGGCAGCCGGATGCACGATCTACCCGGTGCGCCCCACACAATGCCGCACGTGGCCTTTCTGGGAGAGCAATCTTGAAAGCCATGATAGTTGGAAGAAGACGTGTCAGGTTTGCCCCGGTTCCGGCCAAGGGGAACTGATCGACGCCGAGGAGATCGTCCGCAGGCTGAAAGCGATAAGGGTCTAATGGATCGAGCTGAACTAAGGCGCCGAGTGTTGGAGATTTACCAGGAGGTGGACCGCGCGGTCGCCGCCGCAGGGCCGGTGTGCCAGGCGAGCGGACGCTGTTGCCGGTTCAAGGAATGGGGCCACACGCTTTTTCTCAGCAATCTGGAGGCGGACGTACTCCTGGCCGCGGCGCCGCCCTACGTAAAACCGGACTCAAGCGATTTCTGTCCATTCCAGAAGGATCTCCTTTGTACCGCGCGCGATCCCAGGCCGCTCGGTTGCCGCGTTTATTTCTGCGATCCCAACTATCAAGAGACGGCAAAAGGGATCACCGAAAAATACTTGCGACAGCTAAAGCGTCTAGCCGAGGAGCACGGAGTGGAATGGCGCTACGCCCCGCTGCACACCTTTTTGACGTAGGACAGATTTTCAGCCTGTCCTCCCTGCATCCGGACGGCCCTGGAGAGCCGTCCCACAGAATTGATTGACGCTTGTAGGACGGGTCTCCTGGCCCGTCCGAACAGATTGAAGACCTGTCCTACGAAGAAGAGGCCCACCATGCATCGTTTGGTTGCTTGTTTTGTGTTTCTCCTCGTTTCTTCTGTCGCCGTTGCGGAGGATTGGCCGCAGTGGCTGGGTCCGCGCCGCGACGGCAGCTCGGCGGAGAAAGTCACACCCTGGAAGAAGCCGCTCACCGTCCTGTGGAAACAGCCGGTGGGCGAAGGCAATAGTTCGCCGGTCGTCGTCGGCGGCCGCGTGTATCTGCACACCAAGCCCCAAGGTAAGAACGAAGAAGCACTCACCGCCTATGACGTCAAGAACGGCAAACCGCTTTGGACAAAGACATACGCGCGCGAGCTGCACGTCTACTTTTATGGCAACGGCCCACGCGCCACCCCGGCATTCGCGGACGGCAAGCTGTACACCTTTGGCATTACGGGCGTGTTGACCTGCTTCGATGCAGTCTCGGGCAACCAACACTGGCAAGTGGACACGCTCAAGGAATTCAAGGCGCCCAAGCTGCGCTTTGGCGCTTCCTGCTCCCCAATCATCGACGACGGCAAGGTACTTCTGAACGTCGGCGCCAAGGGCGCGTCGATAGTCGCGTTCGACAAGAACGACGGCAAAGTGATCTGGAAAACACTGGAAGACGGCGCGACGTACTCGTCGCCGATTCTCGTCGGCGAACCGGAAATTCGCCAAGTCGTCTTTCTGACCGCGAAAGGCCTGGTCGGCGCAGCGGTGCGCGACGGCAGCGTGTTTTGGGAGATTCCGCTGGTCGATGCGCTTTTCGAAAGCTCGATCACGCCGGTGAGCTCCGGCGACTACATCTTCGCCAGCTCGATCACTTTTGGCGGACTCATGGCCCAAATGGACCAAACCATGGCGATACCCCGCGCCAAGAAGATTTGGACCAAGCCCGAATACAACTGTTACTTCTCGACGCCGGTTCCGGTCGGCAAGGATCATCTCTATTTCGTGACCGGGACCAAACCTTCCCTTGCCGCTTTATTGCCCGGCTCGAAAAAGCCGGCGCACGCTGACCTCCGCTGCATCGAGCTGGCGACGGGCAAGGAACTGTGGAAACGCGAGAAAGTCGGCACGTACCACGCGTCGCTCACACGCACCGCCGACGGCAAACTTCTCTTGCTTGAAGAAGAAGGCGACCTGGCTCTGGTCGATCCGAATCCCAAGGAGTTTCGCGAACTGGCGCGCGGAAAGATCTGCGGCAAAACCTGGGCCCATCCCGCCGTCGCCGACGGACGGCTTTACATTCGTGACGACAAGGAGCTGATCTGCGTCGAGTTGCCGCGCTAGTGCGACGCTGCATCAGCGCGTCTGCAAGAATTGCTCAATCTCCGCTCGCTGCTCCCGATTGCGTCGCCAGGGATCCTCTGCCCCCGGCGTCGCGGCAGCCAATGCTCGCTGTACTTGCCGCAGCGAGTTTCGATAGACCGGCTTTTGAGCTTTGGACTCCGCCTCCTCGAGTGCCGGCAACGTTGCAGCGGCGCGACCACCAAGCCGCTTGAACGCGCTCACAGCCAGATCGCGCACCTGTTCTCGGTCGTCGTGCAGCATCTCGATCAAGAATGGCATCGACTCCTCGGTGTATTCCGCCCAAGCGCTGATCTTCTCCGAAGCGTGCCACGATTTGCTCAGATCCCCGCTGCGCCAGTTCTTGGCCTCACGCCGCAATAACTGGTCGATGCTGACCACGGGGATGCCTTTAGGCAATCGAAGTCGGGCCGCGTGAATCGGTTTGAGCCGGCTCAGTAACTGATCGATGCGGCACTTCGCTTCCAGAGTGATCGCGCCCGTCGGGGCTGCCTCGGAAGTCTTTTCCAAGAGTGGCCGTGCGGCGTCTCCTTGGTCAGCAAGGTTTTTGAATGCGCGCTGGCGGACGTCGAAGCGCTCGTGGTCTAGATCGTTGATCCATTCCAAAGTGCGGGCGTCGAGCGGCCGCGGTAGCGCGGCGCGGTCGACGTAGATCGTCATCACTGCCGTGTGCGCCGGCGAGCCGAAGTGTTTCTCATCCGCGAAGGGCACATAGCTCGACCAGCGGATTTCCCAGTCGCAGTGCAGCGTGAGCTTGCCTTTCAAAGAGCGAATCCGGCCCGGCCCGGGCAACAGGTGAATCTCTTTCACAGTAGCGGCCGGCAACGCGCCGAACTCAGCGAGCGCTTGATTGGCGCCTGCGGCATCGCCCTCGTAAGCGACCACGCCCTCGTCACGGTTGTGGCCGAACCCCGACCAGGTCGAATGGAGTGCATAGACTCGACCCGGCAAATACGCGAGCGCGAAGCGCGGATCGGACGGTTTCTTGGCAGTCTTGGACGCAGGGCCAAACTCCTCGGTTTGGCTGAATTCAACGAGTGCCGCGGCCGGGGCGGCCCAAGCGACCAAACAAACGCAGCATAGCAAAACAACTTGGATCCGTCGCATGCAGCACGCTCCTTGGCTGACGCTGACACAGTGCATTATCGCCAGGATATTGTCCCAATGGAATATGTGTCCATCGGAAGTTAATCCTTCGTGCAATTGTTGCCAGCCGCACCTCAATGAGAACACAGCGCCGAACCTTGGCTTACTGCCGGTGTCCTTTGAGCATGGCTAGAATCCAGTTGAAAAAAGACATTCTGGAAAAAACGCGCGAGCGCAGCAACCTGACGCCGGAGGAGATGTCCCGCGTCGAGGCGCTGCTCGAGGAAGCGCGCACCAAGGGGTCGCTGCACGCCAACCTGGCCGACTTCCCAGCGGCATTCTTGCGCGCACTGCTCGATGACGCCCGCCTGACGGCCAACCAACGCGCCGCGGTCGCCATGCAGGTCTACGGCATGTCGGGCAGCCACGCACAACGCGAGCAGGTTTACGAAACCCAGGTGGGCTCGCCGATCGAGTTTGGCTCGACATTCGTCGCCCTCGGCGGCAAGACGCCCAACTCGGAGATGTTCCTGAATGGCCGCTGGTACCCGGTGACACTGAGCATTCAGTTTGTTCAGGACCGCGACCATGTCAAGAACGTGATCTTGCAAGGCACGCTCACGTTTTCGCACTGCCAGTTCGGTATCGGCCATTTCATTCACCCCGAATTGTTTCTGGACGAACTGGGCCAGCCGCGCGATCGCACCGTCGCGGAGATTCTTGGGCATTTTGGCTATCGGCGCATGCAGACGGCTGCCGGCGACTTCAACCTGAAGCTGGTGCGCGCGGAGCGCATGGCGCGCGAAACTGGGCAAATGGTGCTCGTGCAAGCTCCGGTGCTCGTAAGCAATCCGCACAACTGGTGGAGCCGGTTTGAGTCGCGTGCACTGGGTACACCGGGCTGCCCGCGCAAGGCGGTCATTGAGCCGGAGCTCGAAGTCGGGGAGGACGAGCGGCACTACTATGCGCCTTATGGCCAATGCCAGGAAGGACAAAGCCGGCTGCCCTTCGTGCGTCTGTTCAGCCTGGAGACCAAAGGCTACGTGTTTGCCGATGTCGACGACCTGACGCCATACGAGTTTGACGGAAACGCCATGGCGCGGCTGCATCTGCCCGACGACATGCTGCGCACGCTGACCTCGGTGTTCAGCACGCGCGTGGAGCATCTGTTCGGTGATCTTATATCCGGCAAGCACGGCGGCGTGGTCGTGTTGGCGTGCGGCAATCCGGGCGTTGGCAAGACGCTGACCGCGGAAGTCTATGCCGAGCACTCGCGCCGGCCGCTCTACGTCTTGGAGCTGGGCGAATTGGGCACGAACGCCGCCCAGGTCGAGACAAGCCTGCAGCGCATTTTCGCGCGCGTGTCGCGCTGGAACGCGGTCTTGCAATTTGACGAATGCGAAATTTTCCTCGCTCAGCGTGGCAATGACTTGGAGCGCTCCGCCATCGTCGGCATTTTTCTGCGCTTGCTCGATTACTATCAGGGCATATTGTTCCTGACGACGAACCGGCCGGACGTGCTCGACCATGCCGTGCTTAGCAGGGTCATGCTGAAACTGCGCTATCCTGACCTGGATTGGAAAAGCCGGGCTGTGCTGTGGCGCACCATGCTGCAATCCGCGGGCCTCACCTTGCTCGAAGGCACGTTCGATGAATTGGCCGAGCCTGTCTTGAACGGTCGGCAAATCCGCAACTTGACGCGGCTGGCGAAGATCTTGCACCCAGCGGGCGAGGTCACGCTGACGGACATGCGCGCGGTCATGCAACACGGCAGCGCGTAATGACCGTTACTGCGCAATTGCTCGAATGTAGTCTTCCAGCATGGCGTATTGCTTGACGAAATCGTGTTCCCCCACGCCCATTGGGTTCTTGAAGAAACACGCAAGATGTTTGAGCACGCCGCATTCGCCGCGGCGCTGAGCCAAAAGCGCCATCCGCGCAAGATCGAGCACCAGCGGTGCGGCGAGGATCGAGTCGCAGCCTTGCCAGATGAACTGCAGAATCATCTTCGTGCCGAGAAAGCCGCGGAAATGGATGTGGTCCCAGGCGGTCTTCCAGTCGTCTAACGATTCGATGTATTCGATGGAAACGTGCGTCTGCGGTTTGTAGCCGACGATGTTGGGGATGAGCTGGTCCTTCGTGCGGATTTTCGATTCCTTGTTGGCGGGATCGTCGAGCACGAGGCCGTCGCGGTTGCCGAAAATATTGTGACCGACCCAGCTCAGGATGTGCCAGTTGCGCTTGGCGAACATCGGCGCGAGCACGGACTTGAGCAGCGTTTCGCCGGTCTTGCCGTCCTGGCCACCGACGACGGCGCCGCGTTCCTCTGCCAACTCGAGCGCTGCTGGGAAGGAGGCGCCAAGCGACGGCGTGAAATTGACAAAGGGCAATCCCAGATCGAGCGCGGCCCAAGCGTACAGCGAACTGGCCGGGATTTCCGCTTGTTTACTCTCCAGCAGTGGCCGAAAAGTCGCCAGACTGGCGTGGCGCTTGTCAAGGGCGAAGGGCGGTTCCGTCGAGCCGACGTGGATCACGACCAATTGGTCGAGCTTCTGATTCTGTTGGAACTCTTGGTAATCGGCTTGGATTCTTTCTATGGCGGCGCACGGAGTGTCGGTGCGGGCAACTTCCGGCCAATCCGCGAGCTTCTTGATCGTCGCGCCTGCACCAAGCACGGTGCCGGGGCGAATATTTTTGTCCCAGAGTTCCAGGTCCGGCTTGCAGGCTTCGATAAGGGCCGTATCGAAAACGCCGCTGCGCTGATGTAAATCGCGGATGGTTTGATGATAGGAAGTCCGGCGAATATCGTGGCCGCCGACGACGAACTGCTCGGGTTCGTCCAGATCGACGCCGTCAAAAAGCGGTGTGGCGGTGACCAAACTTGTGTTATCCGTCAGGCCGCGCTTCAAGGCGGCGAGGCCGAGAGCTGCGGTGGAGGCGACGCCGCCCCAGGCGCCGATGAACCAGATGCCGATGCGGCGATTCTTCATGGATTGGCTCGATCGCCGCGCATGGGAACCGCGCGGCGGCGGGAGGGAGATTGTTCGACAAAAGTCATATACGCCATTCTTGCAACTGCCTTCCCTGCGGTCAAGCAAACCAAAAACCGGCTTCGAGCAAGCGAATCCGGACCGTAGCGATTACAATGACTTTGTGTCCAACTACGAATTAAACGGACAACACTGATGAGAAACAACAATCCATTATCCGTGATATCCGTGTAATCCGTGGTTAAACTGCCCCTGCCAGGAGAAAATACCATGCCGAACACGAAGGATTTTTGCAGCATCGACGAGGCGCTGGCGGAGCTCAAAGCCGGACGCATGATCGTGCTGGTGGACGACGAGCATCGTGAAAACGAAGGCGATCTCATCATTCCGGCCGAGAAAGCCACGCCGGACGCCATCAACTTCATGATGCGCAACGGCTGCGGCATCGTCTGCCTCGCCATGTCATCGGCCATCTGCGACCGGCTGGGTCTTTCCCCCGTGCACGGCAGCAATGTCGATCCGCAAAAAACGCCGTTCACCCAGTCTATCGACGCGCGCACCGGCATCACTACTGGCACTTCCGCGCCGGACCGGGCCCGCACCGTTGCTGTCGCGATCGATGATCGTTCCGGCCCGGATGAGTTGACGCGCGGCTACGGGCATGTCATGGGCCTTCGGGCGCGCGAAGGCGGCGTGCTCGTTCGCGCCGGCCATACCGAGGGCAGCGTCGATCTGGCCCGGCTCGCAGGCTTCAAGGCAGCCGCGGTCATTTGCGAAGTCGTCCGCCCAGACGGCCACATGGCGCACCTGCCCGATTTGCGCGAGTTCTGCCAGAGGCATAGCCTCAAGATGTGCACGATTGAGGACCTCATTCAGCATCGCCATCGCCGCGAACGGCTCATTCGCCGCGAGCTGACCGTGAAGCTGCCGACGCGCTTCGGCGACTTCGATTTGATTCCTTATACATCCTTGGTCGATCCGGAGCCGCATCTGGCGTTGTGCTTCGGCGGCGTCGGCGTGGCTGCGGGGGGCACGCCGCCGTTGCAAAACGAGCCGGTGCTTGTGCGCATCCATAGCCAATGCTTGACCGGCGACATTTTCGGCAGCGCCCTATGCGATTGCGGTTCGCAGTTGCACCATGCGATGGCGCAGGTCGCGCAAGCCGGCAAAGGAGTCGTCCTTTACATGCGTCAAGAGGGTCGCGGCATCGGCCTTTTGCCCAAACTGAAGGCGTATCAATTGCAGCAGAGCGAAGGACTCGATACCGTCGAAGCCAATCACCGCCTCGGCTTCGGCGCCGACCTGCGCCACTACGGCATCGGCGCCCAGATTCTGCACGACCTCGGCATCCGCAACATCCGACTCCTCACCAACAACCCGCGCAAAGTCGTCGGCCTGGACGGCTACGGCTTGCACATTGTCGAACGTGTGCCGATCCAGGTGCCGCCGAACGAGAACAACATGCGCTACTTGAAGACCAAGAAGGACAAACTGGGCCATTTGCTGGACGAGATGGGTTAGACTCGTTTACGATTCGCGCTCGCTTCGCTGTTGCAAGCGGTGAGTCACACATCTTCAAGCTTGACCCCTTTGCCGGCGCGAAGACTTTGCCGGGCCCGCAAGACTCGTTGCAGAAAGCGAGGATCGTTTTCGAGACGGTAGTCAAACCAATCGTCTTCGGACTTGAAGCCAACCAGGATGCCGGCTGGCTTACCATGCCGGGTAATGACGATTTCTTCCTTTTCCGCCATCCTGAGTAATTTGGAAAGGTCGTCTTTGACTTCACTCAGCGCTACTTTCTTCACTTTTTTCTCCTTGTTTTTCGAGCCAATTGTTGGCTTCGGATTTCGCAACGATCGCCAAGATTTCCACGGTATCTTCGGTTACATCGTAGAACACTCGATATTCATCCACGCGTAGGCGATACTGCGGCCGAGACATTCCTCGAAGCCGTTTGATTCTGCTCCGACTTGTTTTCATCGCCTCATTCCGCAAATGCTTTTCTAGCCCTTCCTTAACGGCTGCCCGGTCGGCAGCCCTTAGCGCCTTCAAGTCTTGTACTGCTTCCGGAGCAAGAATGATCTCGAATGACATTCTGGCTATATGATAGCCAAAACTTGTGTCCGACGCAAGGAACCGGCTGCACATGAGAGTTGCTGGCGTGATTCCCAAGAATTGTTGCAGCAAACTGGTGTTTTCGCTAAGTTGGCTAATGAGCACGAATAACGGACATTACGGGCAATGAGAGAGTCCTCCTCAATCTCGCGTCGCACGCTGCTCCGTTCCCTCGTCGGCGGGTCACTCGTGTTTCCCGGAATTCTTGCCGAATTGTTCGCACAGAGCGATCCGTTCGCGCCGCGCAATCCGCATTTCACGCCCAAGGCCCGCCGCGTCATTCTGCTTTTCTCCACCGGCGGCGTTTCGCACCTCGACACCTTCGACCACAAGCCAAGGATGATCCAGGCCGACGAGCGCATGACGGTGCCAGGCGGCGGCTTGTCGCTCGAGCGGAAGCCAGCGGTGCGGCCGCGCTGGGCGTTTCGCCGCGGCGGCCGCTGCGGTACGCTCGTCAGCGACCTGTTTCCGCACCTGCGTGAGCGCATGGACGACATCTGTCTCATCAACTCGATGACGACGGACAACAACGAACATTTCCAGGCCACGCTCGCCATCCACACCGGTTCATTTTTTCAAGCGCGGCCGAGCATGGGTTCCTGGATCAGCTATGGCCTGGGCACGTTCAACCGTAATCTGCCCTCGTTTGTCGTCATCGCACCATACTTGCCCTACGCGGGCACGCAGGTCTTCGCGAATGACTTCTTGCCTGCATACCACCAGGGCACGCGCGTGGTGCCCGGCGCGGAGCCGATTCCCAATCTTCGTCGGCC
>JAKEFD010000307.1 GCA_022616245.1 Gemmataceae bacterium | reverse complement strand
TGGCTACGTGCACCGGAAGTTGCGAGGCGACTTAAGCGGGCGACGGGAATAGATGGGAGGAAAAACTAGCGGACTAGTAAATGGATTGCAAGAAGAAAAACGAAGTTTTGGAAGAAAAAGCTGCGGCCGGTTTAGCCTCAATTCACCTAAAAGGGAATATCCTCCTCCGTCCGCCGTCGTTTCGGCGGCGTCGGCCGAAGCGCGAAGCCCATCGCGCCCGGCTTGTCGAATTCCCGGCTCGAGGGATGTTGATCTTCGAGCGTGCGCAAGAGCGTGATCGTTTCTTCCAGTCGATTGCCCAAGCACGCCACGCTGATCACCAGTTCCGCCAGCGCCGCGAACGAGAGGCCTTCGGTAAGCTCGACCCAGCGCTGCAATTCGCCGTTCTTGGCCAGATCGGGCAGCTTCCGTTCCAGATAGGTGCGCCGCATCGACGCGGTCGGCGATTCGATCTTGATGATGCGGTCGAAGCGGCGCGGCCGCGACACGATGCGGCGGTCCAGGCGCTCCGGATAGTTCGTGGTGGCGATGTTGATGACTTTGTTGATCTGGTGCGAGCCGTCGAGCCAGGCCAAGAGCTCGCTGTCGCCGTGCATCTCGATGATGGCGTCGATGTCCTCGAACACGCAAACCAGCGGGCGGTGCGGCTCGATCTTGCGGAACAGCTCCATGCCGCGCGTGAGGAAGCCGGGATGATCGCAGAAGATGGCGACTTGCCCCTTGGCGACGACGCGATGCACCACCTGGTGAACGACGGAGCTTTTTCCGGAGCCTTGCGGGCCATAGAGCAGGTAGCCGCGGCGATGCAGGTAGCCGTAGCGCTGGAAAGTCTCGCCCAGGGTCCAAAAGGTCTGGATTTCTTCGAGGATTTTGCCGGGCAGGCTGTCGGCGAAGTCGATGAGGTCGTCCACCTGCAGGTCGCGCTGATGAATCTGCACTTCGCCGTACTGGCTCAAGGTGACGCTATAGGCGCCCGAGGGAAGCTGGCGCGCTGTGGTGCCGCACACTTCGAAAATGCCGGCTTGCACGACCTTCCACTGGATGGGGCGGTTGACCAGCTCGCTTTCGGGTGAATCGTCGCGCTCATAGACGGGGGTTTCTTGGCGCGGCTTGGCGGGATGGACGTTGTTGTTATTGTTGTCGTTATGGGAGCACTCGGTGCCGAAATCATTGAGGTCCATGGAAGCTCCGGGGAGGCAGGACTAAGCGGGCAAGTGTATTGTATAGCGGAGCGGCAAATGCATCCCCGTCCCGATGGAATGCGAGGCGCGGGCTTTGCAGCGATGTGACATTTTCGCGTGGGACAAGACACGTCCACGCCTCGATTTGGAAGTTACGGCGTACTTTGAAATCAGAATCACCGCAGAGGCGCAGAGAAGCGCAGAGTAAATGCAAGGAAAGAAGAAGCAGAATATCTGTCCCGTTTACTCTCTCTGCGTTCCTCTGCGCCTCCGCGGTTGAATTCAATAGCCTAGTCGCGGGCCACTTTCTTTTTCTTCTTTTTGCGCGGCCGGTCTTCTTCCTCGTCGTCGTCGTCATTTGACGCGCCGCTCATCAGCCAGAAGATCGCACCCGCGGCGACTACCAGCACACCGAGACCGGCGACAATCCAGACCCAGATGGGAACGCCGCCGGACTGCTGCGCGGGCGGCGCGGCGCCGACCGGAGGCTGCTGCATCACGGGCGGAGTCATGGGCGGCGCCACCGGTGGTGTCTCCGGTTGCGGCGGCGGCATCGGTTCTGCCTGGATTGGGGGGTTGGATGCGGCGGCGACGATCGGCGCTTTCTCTTCCTTGACGCGCGGCGGCGGCGCCTTCTTGACGCCGGTCCTGAGCGCAATCTCCTTGTTCAAATCCTGGGCCGCCTGAATGGGAATGGCGTTGCCGAGGTCCCGGGCCAGGTTGGCGCGCTTGAGAAACAGCAACGCAAGGCAAGTGTCGAGCGTTGAATCGGAACCGGGATAGCCGCTCCCTTCCCAATGCCCCTGCGGCTTCTGGTTGGCTACGAGGATTTCGCAGCCCCAGCGATACCAGTCGCGCTCGCCGATCGTCGGCAAATCGTAGAGCACGCTCACGCGTTCCAGCGACCAGAGGTAATAGAGGTTCTGCATCGGCAGGTTTTCCATGCGGTCGGCCGGCTCGCCGATGTGCTTGCTGAGCGACAGAAAGGCGTCGATGATGCGCGGATCTTTTGCCAACATGTGCATGTTGGGGCCGAGGATGTCGCGCGCCAGGCCATGGCCCACGGCCAGCCCCAGCAAGCCGCAGC
Organism: Gemmataceae bacterium; assembly: GCA_022616245.1. GTDB lineage: Bacteria > Planctomycetota > Planctomycetia > Gemmatales > Gemmataceae > JAKEFD01. The sequence continues at coordinate 1,962 of JAKEFD010000307.1, read as the reverse complement.
AAGTCATCGCGGGCGAACCGCCGGCCTCACCGCCGTGCTTATAGGCATAGCTCCACGAGCCGTCCTTGTTTTGGCTTGTGAGAAAGCGGAACAGCAAGAGTCCGATGGAGCGGTCGGCGGGGACATCGTGCCGCCGCGACGCCCACAATGCCAAGATGGCGAATTGCGTGTTCGAGTTATCGGTGGTCTTGCCCTTGGGCTCGTCCAAGAGCAGGAGGCGCGGATCGTGGAGCACCGCCAAACCGGCGAGATTCGGCGGGATCTTCACGGGCGTTTTCTTCTTGGCCGTGGTTTTCTTTTTGGACACGTCGTAGTCCGGGTCCTCCAGCATCTTGATGCAAACGAGGCCGGCGCGGCCGCTCGATCCGGCAGGCGGCATTTTCACCCGCGGAGAACCGCTGTCCTGGCCGGGGACGAAGGCGGTCGACTGCGAGCCGGTTTCGCCCTTGGCCAGTGGGTTTTGGAATCCGGGTGAGTCGCTGCCTTTGCCAAACGGCGTGGAGAATCCTGCTTTGTTGAGGGCAATCAAGTTCTCGAGCACCGGAGGCACGTCCATGTTCTTGAGGATCATCATGAGCTGCCGGTGCGTGTTGTAATCCGGAATGGGGCATGCATAGCTCCAGCCGCCGGTGATCGTCTGACCGGCAATGAGACGCACCGCCAAAGCTTGGATGATGTCTCGATCCTTAGGATCGCCGAGCCGGTCGAGGAAAAGAATCGACAGGGCGATTTCATAAGTGCGGTCGTTCTTGGCCGAGGCGCCGCGGACATAGACGGCGGCGCGCTGGATGATGGGATCGGTCGCCGGCACGCCGCATTCGAGCAACGTCAGCGCGGGCAGCGCCGCATAACCCAACTTGTGCGGGCTTTTCTCCAAAGGCGCCCAAGTCCCGGCCAGGGTTTGTTCGCCTTTCAGATGCCGCACACCGTCCGTAATGGCGATATTGACCCGGTCTTGCAGCTCAAACGGCAGTTTGAGTTGTTGCGCCGTGATGGGGCTGCAAAGACAGCAAGATGTCACAACGGCCGAAAAGAAGAAAACCGCTTGCTTCATGACGAACCTCTGCTTTTCCCCGTTCTCGGGACATGTACGAGGCCCCGCGGTCGCAAAAGCGTTGGACCGGGAGGGGAATGGCGCCAATCGAGTTTCAGAAGGGAGTTTGGCTTCTCATTCCCAATTTGTGCAGATGGGAAGTGAATGTCAAGAAAATTATCAGGCACCGGCCGGGGTGCCTGTGCTCGTGTTCACCCCTTGATCACACCAATGGGCCGCATGCGCGCTACTTTTTTCGACAGTCCGGCGAGGTGCACGACTTCGACCACATCGTCGACGTTTTTGTAAGCTTTGGGCTGCTCTTCCGCGAGGCCTTTGCGGCTTTGCGCACGGGCAATGACGCCGCGGGCTTCCAGTTCCTTGTCGATGCGGCGGCCGGCGGCTTCCTTGACGGCTGCGGTTCGACTGAGCGCTCGGCCGGCGCCATGGCAGGTGGTGCCGAAGGTGCGCTCCATGCTCCCTTGCTGGCCGACCAAAACCCAGCTCGCACGGCCCATGTCGCCCGGGATGATGACCGGTTGCCCGATCTTGCGATAGCGCGAAGGAATCTCTTGGTGCTCCGGGGGAAAGGCCCGCGTCGCGCCTTTGCGGTGCACCCAGACTTTTTTCGTTTTTTTGCCGACCACGTGCTCTTCAAATTTGGCGATATTGTGGCACACGTCGTAGACGAGGTTCATCTTCATTTCTTGCCAGGAACGGCCAAAAATCTCGGCGAAGACTTCGCGGGCCTGCTGCATGAGGAGCTGGCGATTGCACCAGGCGAAGTTGGCGGCGGCGCGCATGGCTGCGATGTACTTCTGCCCCTCAGGGCTGTTCACGGGCGCGCAGGCGAGCTGGCGGTCGGGCAGATCGATGCCGTATTTCTCCGGGGCCTTGCGCAGCATGTGCAAGGCATCGTCGCAGACCTG
>JAKEFD010000306.1 GCA_022616245.1 Gemmataceae bacterium | reverse complement strand
TCGCAGCTTCGGCCAAAAATGTTCTGGTCGATGCTGTACAGGTTGTCCTTCTTCACCTCGACTTCGATGTTGTGCTTCTCGGCGAACTTAATCTCCTCATCACGCGTCCATTTCCATTCGCGCACTGGGGCAATGATCTTAAGGTCCGGCGCCAGCGTCTGGAACGTGCAGTCGAAGCGCACCTGGTCGTTGCCCTTGCCCGTGCAGCCGTGCGCCACCGCCTTGCAATTCTTTTCGCGAGCCACGTCCACCATGAGCTTGGCGATGAGCGGCCGGCCCAGCGCCGTAGCCAAAGGGTATTTCCACTCGTAAAGCGCGCCTGCCGCCAGCGCCGGCCACACGAAACAGTCGACGAACAGGTTACGCGCATCCAAGGCCACTGCGTCCACTGCGCCGGTCCGAAGCGCCTTCTCCTTGATGGCGTGAATGTCGCCGCCTTGCCCCAGATCCACCGTGAACGCAACCACGTCGAGGTTGTACATCTCGCCGATCCACGGCACCATCACCGAGGTGTCCAAGCCGCCGCTGTACGCCAGCACCACCTTGTCGCGCGCCATTGAGACTCCTTGCGTTTTTCCCGAAAATGAAAGGCACACGCCGTGTTCCGTGCGCGTGGACGGAACACGCTGTGTGCCTGGTACTTTCCGTGTAAGGCTATTCTATTACCGGGAATCCGCAAAAGGGCCGCAATTAGAAATATTCACGGAACCCTCATTGGCCGTAGGTTTTGCGAATTCCGATCCGTTTTGGCGGGATTATCTCCCTATCATCAGAAGGATTGAAAAACTTGTCAACATCAATTCAGCTTCTCCTGCCCGCCCAGCTTTACAACGAGGTGCTAGCCCAGGCACAAGCGGAACTGCCCAACGAGTGTTGCGGCCTTCTGGCGGGGCATATCGAGCCCCCCACGGACCACAGAGAACGCTCTGTCGCCGCCAAGGGGCGAGAGGAATTCCGTGTGTATCGTGTTAGTGTCCGTTATCCATTAGTAAACGAAGCCGCCAGCCCGCGCGAGTACACGGCCAATCCCAAGGGTCTGTTTGCCGCGACCAAAGACATGCGCGAAAAGGGTATTGAGCTCCTTGCCATCTATCACTCGCACCCGACCGCGCCGCCGGTGCCGAGCAAGACGGACCTGGAGCGAAACTTCTACCCGGAAGCGGTTCACCTGATTGTATCACTCATGCCAACAGCGCCGGAAATGCGGGTTTGGCAGTTAGAAGGAGATCAGTTCCTTGAAGCGGAATTGCAGGTGGTTGACGCGGATTAGTGGTCAGCCATGGAATACAACGGTTTCATCTGCTCGGCGTTCCAAGCGTCGTACAAGCCTTTCGAATTGGATTGGCAATTCTAAATGAGCGTTAGGCGCGTTTCCACTTCGGGGCTTGCCATGTGACCACAAGGTCTTCCTCTGTCAGGAAGCGGCCCTCGACCACCGCCCGCAGGAATTCATCCGGTCGGTACGGAGCAAGAGCTACTTGCCGAGTCCGCGAAAGCGGAATAGGTCAGCCGTAACGGTACAGCCAGCTTGCTATGGCCTTGGCCGCTTGGCTTGTGCGCCGTTGAATCTCCGTCGGAGGACGGGCACTTCCCGGTAGGAGTCAAAACGATGCAAGATGAAAAGCCAACTGCAACTCTGCGGTTTCCACTTTGGATAGCCTACAGTCAGAATCAGCGCGTCGTTGGTTTGTTCGAAACAGAAGAAGGAGTAGAAACGTTTCGCGCATTACATGACATTAGCCTGTCTCAGTATTTTGTAAGGGACCGGGAATGTCTGCTGAAATACGTCAAGATTTTTGAAGACGGCGGTTATTCTGGAGTCGAGTTGGGAGGGATGGAATCAAAATGCAGAATCATGACGTTTCAGGAGATTCGGGCGATGGCCTTTGTCGATCCTCCCTCTCGATAACTCACAGAGGCTACTGTGCATCGTTGAAAATCCAATCCTGTTTAGCGAAACATCTTATTTGCGCCGATCTGGTGACAAGCTGGACATCTCGCGTTACGAAATAGCTCGGCATTTGCGTTGGGAGCATAGGGCAGGAAAAAACTGTGTCCGCATAATGGACAGCGCGCGTTTGGCTGTGGACCAAGGTTTTGCTGAGGTTCATCTTTGGGCAAATAAACTGCAGCAACGGTGATCACGGCAATAGCGATCAGGAGTGGCACAAATACCCAGGCCGCAATAGCTAGAAGTCCGACCGGTTTTCCTTTCTTGGGAGACATCCGCTTCTGTTTCGGCTCGTCTTCAAGAGGCTCGTCGTCCTCAATACACGCCGCCGTAAGCGGCGGCGGTTGCGCCCGCGGATAATCGCTCACTATTTCGACCCGAATCTCCTCCGGCGTGACTATCGGTAATTGACCCAAGAGGGTCTTATTCAGCGTCGCCGGTGGGGAAGGAATTAAGAGCTTTTGGCTGCACGAGGGGCAATAGCATTTTTGTCCCGCGCTTGACAGCGATACTTGGAGGATTGAGTTACAGGTCGGACAAGTGAATGAGAGCATCGCGTCAATTGTTCTCGGACCATCGGCAAACGCAAGGAAAAACCCAAATTGCGCCGAGTCCGTCGCATGGTTATTTCCTGCAAGGCCATTCATCGCGCTTGTCTTGGAAAACCCGCCGCGCTCTGCTAGACTCCATCCAAGGAGTTCGGCCATGGCGACTGCGATCAGTTATCCACACATCGTCAAAGAAAACGGCGAGCCGGCGCGGCTGGAAAGGCACCCGCGCCTACGCGTCTCAATGATCGTTACCCACTACCTTGCTTTCGGTCGATCGCCGGACGAGATCTGCCTGCACCTGCCGCATCTAACCCCCGCGGAAGTTTATTCGGCAATGACGTATTACTTCGACCATCCACAAGAGATCGACGCCGAGATTCAGGCCGAACTCGACCAACTGGACGATGAAGCGCGAACCAAACCGCGCTCGCCGATTTGGACAAAGTTGAAAGCCAAGGGATTGATTTGATCGGCGTGCACTTATGGCCATCGGCCTCTATTTCGATGCCCATGTCGACCACGCAATCGCGGCACAATTACGGCGCCGGCAGGTCGATGTATTAACAGCACTAGACGACGGTACCACTCGACTCGACGACGATTTGCTGCTGGAGCAAGCCAGCCGACTGGGCCGCCCCCTTGTCACCCACGACATTCGCTTCAAAGCCATGGCCGAGGACTGGCAGCGGCAAGGGCGCTCCTTCTGCGGCTTGATCTTCGGCCACCTTATGCAAGTGTCCATTGGCAAGTTTGTCAGCGACTTGGAGATTATCGCGAAAGCCACCGACGCATCAGACTGGGCAAGCGTCGTCGATCGTCTGCCTTTGTAATTCAATGGGCGGCACACCCTGGCAACACGACAACCGGCGCGAACCCTCCGACCGCCCAGCTCAGCTGCGCGGACGCGCGTCGGGTGAGCAACGGCAAGCTCAAGTCCTGGCATTGTGCACGTTGCGCGCATCGGTCGTCGCGTAGACCACGCCGCCTAGATACTCATGCCAGATCGGCGATGCCAACTCGCCGGCAGATAATCCTCAACGGATACCAGGTTCAGTTTCTTTGCGGCAGTCATGAAAGTAGTTTATCGCGGCCGGCGCGACCACGCAAGCTGCCCAGCCCTGCGACCGACACGCCAGCATCGCGAGTTGCTCGGCAATCAATCGGGCCGACGCCGCCTCGTCTTTGCCCTTCTTATCCTTCTTCTTGTCCTTCTTTTTTTGCTTGGCCGGCTCCCATAGAGGTTTCATCTGCTCGGCGTTCCAGGCGTCGTACAAGCCTTTCAGCTCCTTGGCTTTCTCCGGACTCTTTTCGATCAAGTCCTGCGACTCGCCGATGTCTTTCGCCAGGTTGAACAGGCGCGGCTCTGGGCCGTCAATGCGCGACACGACCAGTTTCCAGTCGCCCTTGCGGATGGCCCATTGCTCGCCGAAGCGCCAATAGAGCACGTCGTGGGGCTGCGCGCTGATTTCCCCTTTCAGGTAGGGCAAGAGGTTGACGCCGTCGAGCTTGAGCGCCGGATCGACCTTGCCGCCCACCGCGGCCAGACAGGTCGGCAACAGGTCGAGCTGGATAATCGGCTGCTCATAGGTCTTGCTGCTGGGCAATTTGCCTTTCCATTGCATGCAGAACGGAATGCGCACGCCGCCTTCGAGCGTGGTCGCCTTGAAGCCGCGCAGGACGCCGTTCATGGACGAAGTCTGCTGGGTGGGCCCGCCGTTATCCGAGAGGAAAATGATCAGCGTGTCTTCCTCCTGGCCCAGATCGCGAATCTTGGCCAGCACCCGGCCGACCGCGTCGTCCATGGCCGACATCATGGCCGCGAAGGTCTGCCGCTTCTGGTCCTTGATGCTGGAAAAGCGGTCGAGATACTTTTGCGGAGCTTCCAGGGGCGCGTGTTGCGCGTTGAACGGCATATAGAGAAACCACGGTTTTCCCTTGTTGCGCTCCAGCCAATCGACGGCGCGTTCGGCATAGGCCTCGGTGGTGTAGAAGTCGCTCTTTTCCTTTTTCTTCACGGGGTCGGGCGCGATGCGCGAATCGACGAAGTTGTTCGGAATGAAGAAAGGCGTATTGGCCAGCGTGCCATAAAACTCGTCGAAGCCGCGCTGGGTGGGCCGGAATTGCGGATCGAAACCCAGATGCCACTTGCCGATGACTGCGGTGGAGTAGCCGAGCGCTTTAAGCAAATCGGCCAGCGTTTTTTCGGAGAGCGGCAGTCCGAACTTGGGTCCCTGCCCGTTGAACTCATGCCCGTAGCGTGTCTGATAACGGCCGGTCAAGAGTCCGGCGCGCGTCGGACTGCAATACGGCCCGGAGACATAGCCCTGCGTGAAGCGGATGCCATTTTTCGCGATGGAGTCGATGTTCGGCGTGGGGATTTGTTTGTTACCTTGAAATCCGAATTCACCATAACCGACATCGTCGCAGAGGATGATGAGGATGTTGGTTTTCTTGCCTTGGGCGCAGAGCGGGCTGCCGGCAAAGAGCAGCGCCAGGAGTGCAGCGAGGGCGCGAAGAAGAGTGCAGCGATTCATGTTGTTCTCCACCATTGCAAGAGAAATGTGGCAACGGTGGAGACGATACCAGGCTGACAGGGAAAGGGCAAAACAAAAACGACGACTACTTTTCTTCGAGTTTGCCGATGTTGTTCACGCGAATGATCTTGAACGTCGAATTGGTCCACCAAAAGCCTGCCGCGGCGGATTCGAACTTTAGCCCATAGCACTCGTCGAGCGGGACCTGCATGCGTTTCGCCCGGCGTTCGGCAACGTCCTTGTCAAAGACTTCTGCCAGTTTGCCCCATTTGCCTTTGGCCGCGAGGATGTCGATTCCCTTCTTGGAGATCTCCTTGCGCTCCAGGCCGACGGACAGTTCTTTTTGAATGTCGACTTTCACGTCCGGCGGAAAGTGCAGGAACTTCGCGGCCTTGTCATAGTCCTTGGCTTCGAGGGCGGCCAGGAAATCACGCAGCATTTGGACGGCCGACTCCTTGGTCGGCTTCTTGCCGCCGCCTTGGACATCCAAGGGCAGCAAAAACGAGAAGCCGCAAAACAGGACGATTACAAGCGCTCGTTGAAGGAACATGTTGGTCTCCGAAGTCACGAAGTCCATTGCAGAATGACAATCAATCGTTGCAGGAATATCGCCAGCCCGACGGCGGCGGCAAACACGCTGGCGACGAGGACGGCGCCGGCGGCAATGTCCAAAGCATGCCAGGTTTTTTCCTTGGTCGGTTCGTCGAGCCCTCGAAAGAACGCCTCCACGGCGCTGTTAAACAATTCGGCGGTCAAGACAAGGCCCATACACAATACGAGCACACACCACTCGACCAGGCCGCATTGGAGGACGATGGCCGCCGCGATGACCAGGGCGGCGAAAAAGAAATGGACGAAGAAGCTGCTTTGGCCGCGGATGCCTTTTTTCAGCCCGCGCAAAGCGTCGCCGAACTTCGCTGACCAGGGGCGCGGCGGTCGCGGCGTTTCTGGTGCGTCGGGAGTCGGTTCGGTCAAAAGCGGCATAGTCCGCCTACTCGGGTCTCGTGCCGACAACACTACCAAGAAGAGGTTGAGTAGTCGAGGCAAGTTGCAGTATTAACTGTCATGGTTTCGTGGCAGTTGCCAGCAAGCAATCCGCTTGTCGTGTGCAGGCCGCATACCAGCTCGCAATACTCGAGAAGACTTTCCCCTGCAGCCAGCGCCGCCAGCCGTGCATGCCAGGCAAGCAGCGCTGAGCGAGCCGGGCCGAGGCGCGCAGCCAGCCGCCGCGGCGAACCATGCGCACGCGGCTCGGGCGAAACCCAGCGCTGTGCAGCATGAGGCGCAGCGTACCAGGCGCGAAATGCACAAGATGACGCGGCAAGTCCAATCCGTTCCACACCGAGCCAAACAAGCGAAACGCCAGGCTATCGATGTTCGGCACCGTGACGATCAGCAGTCCGCCCGGCGCCAGGAGCTTCCAGGCGCCGCGCAGCACTCGCAGGGGCTCATGCGTGTGTTCCAGCGCTTGCCACATGGTCACCACGTCGAACGACCCGTCGTCGAGCAAGGGATGCGGCAACGAGCCGACAAAGGCGTTCACGCCGAGGCGCTCGCGCACGTTGTCCACCGCAGTTTCGTTGGCGTCGATGCCTGTCACACGCCATCCTTGACTTAGCATGCGCGCAAGGAATGCGCCTGCCCCGCAGCCAAAATCGAGCAGCCGCAGTTGTCCCAAGGGGGGCAGCGCCTTGCGGTAGTGTTCCGCGCCGTGAAGCCAAAACGGCAGCCGACGCCACCACCGGATCGCTTTGGGCTTCTTAGCGCACGGCTGATGCGGCGGATATTCGTTGCGATAGAACTGCGCCATGCCGTCTTTGCTGGGGCGTGGATTCGTGTAACACAAGCTGCAACTCTGACACTGCACGACCATGAACCAAAGTCCGGAACTGCCAGGCGTCCTGTCCGGAGCTTCGACCAGTGGCGCGTACTTCGGACTGCCGCATAAGGGACAGACGCATTCCTCCCATGCCACTTCGGCGGGAGTGGTTTCCAAGCCCAGGGATGTCGCGCGCGCGAAATAGGTCATGGGATTCCGTGCAAAGGCTGATGGCGGCAACACCATAAAAAGGAAAAGCCGGCGCGGCAAGACAGGATTGCTCGGCAGCCAACCTAGCTTGTGCAATTGATCAGGTTCCTGTGCGGCTCATCAAAAACCTGTACAATCAATTCGTCTGTGATGAGTTAACGAAAGTTTACGCTAAATGTAAGTCACCCCGCGGAGTGTTAGCGCGCCAACCATTGGGGACCAGTCGGAGGTACCGGCATCTAGCGGCAATTTGCTGGTGTGAGAGGGGTCATTGCGATCCGCGCCAAAGTCCAGGCGATGGCACACTACTTGCATAGTTAGTGCCCAGTAAAATACCGCAGTCTGGAACATTCGCATGAATACCACCAAGCGCCGACTTGTCGTAGTTGCCCTGTCCGGCACGGTCGGACTCTTAGCCACGGGTCTGTCAAGCTATTCGCAAGAGAAATTGGCCAAGGAAGCCACGAAGTTCCAGTCACTGGTCCGGGCAGGATATACGCGGCCGGGCAACCCTCAGGACCGCGTCACCAAGGACGGCAAAATCATCCCCGTAGTCGCTGATCCTGAATACCAGGGACCGATCATCGGCAGCACGGTGTACTTCGCGGTTTTCAGCAATCCGCTCTTGGAAGAAACCCAGGGCTACAACCTCGACGTGGCGCACATCGTCAGTAACTTCGTCGAAGGCCGGAGCATGGAAAACACGGTCTCTCCGGAATTGGATCGCAAAGGCAAATACCTGTACCTTTATCAGATCGTCAATGATCGCGGCCTTGATCCGCCCAAAGACGGCATTCGACCGGCCGTCGAGGGTGACATTGAAACTGCGGAAATCAATCACTTTGCTTTGAAACTGGTCGTGGACCCGCGCTACATCACATCGTGGGGCTATTTCCGCAACGTAACGTTTTCGTCCAATGTTCAGGATAAAGGGGCGGGCAAAGGGGGTGTCGTCGGCGCCGCCGAAGGCAAGCCAGCCATTCTGCCCATGGCGTTCTCCAGCGACCCGGCCGTTCTGAGCTCGCTGCCCAACCAACGCTTTCGCGATCTTTGCCCCGCCTTCAGCTTGGGTGAGCTGTTGCCCGGCCTGGCCCTGTCGCCGAGCACGACGGGTCTGGACAAATCCTCGCACTATCAGAAGCTCAGGGACAAAGCCAAGAACAAGGAGCGCCTTGCCAACTGGGAGGACAACCAGTACCGCGGCGCCGTCGAAGCCGCCCAGGAACCGGATTACGTCCAGGTGACTTATCGCGGCTTCCAGGAGAACACGGAGCCAATGCTGGACGGCAGAGACATCGGCTATACGGTTTTCCGAATCGACTTCAAGAACTACAACACGCTCAAGACCGGCGGCCGCAGTGTCGTGGTGGGCTTCACCTCCGACTTGCCGCCCACCGACGAGCCGATTCAGATCAAGGGTCTCCTGCCCGACACCAAAGAAAAAGACAAAATGGCGCGCTTGTTCGATGTGAACTTCCAGGATGGTGAGGCGCTCCAAGAAGTCGCCGCTCAGCAGGCGCAAGCACCGACGCCGACCGCGACCGGCGTCGCGCCGACTCCGATCCCAAACGCGGATGCTGGCTTGTCCACCTCTCCACCCACCTCGCTGGGTGGCGGCACGGGGGGCGGCTTCGGCGGCGGCACACCGCCCGCGGCCGGCGCGGGCCTCGGCGCCGCGCGAGCGCCGTCGCTGGCCACAGGCTCCGGCAGCGGGGAAGGCCAGGGTGACGCGCAAACCAATCAAAGTCAAAACCAGGATGAGCGCCTCAACTTCAACGCCACGTTGATCAACTTCCAGGCCCAGGCCCAAGCGCAAGCCCAGTTCCAATCGCAGGTCAACAATAACAATTGCTGCTGCGACTGCAACGGGCACATGATCCCTGAGCCCGGCGCCTTCCTCCTCGGACTTTTGGGCTTGCCGGCTCTCTTCTTCATTCGGCGCAAGGGCGATCTGGAAACACCCTTGAACTTCGCAAGTCAGGAAGAGGCAACAGCGCCGTCCGAAAAATGATTTCCCAACAATGACCCACTTGGCTCCATCGTCATGAAACTCGCACGTCGCTCTCTTGCTTGCTTGATCGTGGCCGGTGTCCTTAGCGCTTGGCCGGGAAACGCTTCCGCTCAAGTATTCGGCGGCGGCTACGGCTTCGGCACGGGACCGATAAACCCCTTCAATCCTTGGTATGGCGCCTGGGGATTTGGCGGCGGGGCGGGCGTGGCAGGTATGGGTATGTATCCCCCCGGTCCGGCCGGCGGGATCATGCCGTACTATCCCAATGGGTTTTCGCGCAGCGGGCCGATCTACTTCATGGGCTTTGGCGCTCCCAATCTCGCCAAGCCACGCACCACCATCCACCCTGCCATACCCGTGCCTTCCAAGGAAATCGTCCAGGCGGCCTTGTCCGGCGACACGGACACTCGGGCCCGCCTTACCGTACATGTGCCCAAGGCCAACGCCCGCGTTTGGCTCGACGGCACGTTGACAAAACAAACCGGCAAGACGCGTCAATACGTTACGCCTGCGCTCAAGGCCGATCAGCCGTATTCATTCCAGGTTCGCATCGCCTGGACGGATGCTAACGGCATCGAACAGTCTCAACAACGAACCATTTCGTTCCGCGCCGGCGACCAGCGAACGATCGACTTGCGCGGCTACGAATGACGCCGTCGCCCAGACTCTTTCCCGGAGCCGGTCCCTCGAGCGAGCGCGCCTTGACGGCGTCCGGACCGTCGTGGTCCTCCAGGTTGGCGATTTCGGACTCGTTCATGCGAAGACCCGTTACTCCCGCACGATCACCTTGACTTGATACGATCCCGCCGAAACATTCTCGTACGGGCTGGACATGATTTGCAGGTAAAGCTTACCGTCGCGGTCGGCGACGCCTTCGAAGCGATCGCCGATGACAAAGGTGTCGCCGTTCTCGCCGATGCGGCCCAGCAGCGTGCCCGGATAGGCGCGACCGACGGCAACCATCATGCCTTTCTTGCCTTTGGCGACGAAGCCGGCGGCGCCAAAGGCAGCAGCGCCGGCAGGCATACCAGCGCCCGGTCCACCGTCTCTGGTGTAGCCTCGGGGACCACAGACCAGCGTGCCAGGCTGGCTGGGACGCAATTCCACCTCGCCGCTTGCCACGATGGCGAAATTGCCGGGACCCTCGATGACGATGCCCGTGTCCAGCCACTGATTCGGCTGCGCGTACTTGCCGGCATCAACGGCGACATCGCTGTCGCGTGGATCGACCAGCAGGCGCAGGTGGCGCAGCTTGGCCACAGGCAACTCGACTTCTCCGAAGTACTCGCTTTTGGCCTTGATCGACGTGGGCAAAATGCGGCCGACGATGGTGAAGCGCGGCGTCACCACCGTGTCATCCTCGCCCAGCCGCAATTCCTTGGTCGGCACCTTGGCCCTGATCCGCGAGAGCGCGTCCTGGGCGCGCTTGGCCGTTTCCAGTTCGCCGCTGCGGGCCGCCTGCAGCAATGCCGGATAAGCGTATGCCCCCAGCGCCACCAGCTCCTGCACTGCTGACTCGCGCTGCTGGTAGTCGGCATTGCCAAGTTGCTTGATGGCGGCTTCGATCTTCTTGTCCGCGCCTTCGGGCAGGTGCAAGCCAAAATCGATGCGGCGAATGTCGCGGGTCGGCACGCTCAGCTTGCCGTACGGCGTGCTGATCTCGATCTTCTCCGGCACGAGCGTCATGCGCACCAGGCTGCCGTTGGCGAAGGTCATCTCGACCTCGCCGGGCTCATTCTTCTTTTTGCCCGTTTGCGAATGTCCGGCGGAGGCCGCCATCAGCGCGGCGGCGACGAGAATCAGCGTTTTTCGAAACATGAGTGCCTCCCGCGAAGAGTGTCTAACCGCTTAAGATTCTCGCACCCGCTCCGGACAAATACAAGCCCGTCGCCTATGCGAATGTCACGATAGCGTCTTGTTATTAATGTCTTGTGAGATGACCCGCGTGCGAGCGCAGAAGATTGCTCACGGGCGGGCAGCGCCTTGCGCACGCTGGACTTTGGCGTGCTCTTCTGACGAGCGCATGAGATGAATACTGGTCGAAACAACACGTGCCTCGCAATTGGCATCGCTTTTGCCGCTTTTTTGATAAAGCAAAATCCGTTCGAACGCCTTTGGAGGTGCAATCATGGCCAAATGCGATGTATGTGGAAACGACTATGACAAAACTTTCACTGTCACGAGTGCGAAGCGTACGATGACGTTCGATTCATTCGAATGCGCGATTCACGCATTAGCGCCGGTTTGTGACCATTGCGGGTGTAAAGTTGTCGGTCACGGCGTGGAACAAGGCGGCAGCATCTTTTGTTGCGCCAACTGCGCGAAGCATGCCGGCGTTTCCGGTTTGAAAGATCGCGCGTGATTGCGCGCGCTCACTTCCGAACGTAAAGGAGGCCACGATGCAAGTTAAAGAAATCATGACTCACGGCGTGGAGTATGCCCGTCTGGGCGACAACATTGCGGACGTCGCCGAGCGCATGCGCGAACTGGACATCGGCTCCTTGCCGGTGTGCGGCGACAACCAGCTGCCAGTCGGCATGATTACGGATCGCGACATCACGGTGCGCGCCACGGCGGCCGGCTGCGACCCGAAAAGCACGCCCGTCAATTACGTCATGACGCCGACGATCATCTGCTGCTACGACGACGAAGAAGTGGAGGACGCCGCGCAACTCATGAAGCAGTCGCAAATCCGCCGCGTGCCGGTGCTCGATCACCAGAACCATCTGGTCGGCATTCTCGCACTGGGCGATCTGGCGGAGGTCAAGGAGGCAAGGCCGCTGGCGGAAGAAGCACTGGAAGCGATTTCGGCGCCTTCGGAGGCGTGACACTTGATGGTGCATTACCCCAAAAACAAACGCGGACCGAAGCCAGCCGGTCCGAGTTAGTCGTTGAAAGAGCGTTGCTGTTTCGTAATCACATATCGTCAACGGCCCGTAAGACGGTCTAATACGTCAAAGACTTGATCCAGCGTTTGATGGTCAAGCGCACCCAATTTCGTCAAACAATTTCGCTTGTCCAATGCGCGCACTTGGAACACCAATGCCACGGATGGCAGTGTTAGGCCATTTTGTTTATCGGGCTGAACGATCAAAGTGCCGCCGAATCGCGCCGCGGCCAAAGTGCTGGTAAAAGGAACGATCAAGACGGTCGGCAATGACGTGATGAAGCCATCCTCTTGAATGATGATTGCGGGACGCTCGCCTGTCTGAGCGTGACCCGGCGACGGAGGAATGCGTACCCTCCACACGTCACCTTTTTTCATCGCGTTCCAACTCCTTGGCCATTCGTTCGACCAATTCCAGGGCCTCGGAGCTTGACTGCTCCCATGCGTCAAATTCTGCCTGCAACTCCGGTGGAACCTGTGGCTGCTCGCAGACGCGAATCTCCACGGAAGTTCCTTCCGGAATTGGAGCGCTCGGCACGATTAGTCCATTTCTCACAACGCCCCAAACTGTCTCCGTCATGAATGCCCCTCCGTACTGTCAAATGAATTGTAGCCTAATCTTATTCGTCACTCAATTCCATGAGCTCGCAACAATTTGGCTGTCTCCGCTACTTAAAGAGCGCCACGATCTCCGTCTGCGGCGTCGGTCCCGTCACATGCACCTGTCCCTGCTTGTCCACGAACACGTTTACTTCACTGCGCACGCCGAACTCCGGCAAATAAATCCCTGGCTCAATCGAGAAGCAGGTGCGCGGCAGGACGCGGCGCTCTTCGCGCGTTTCCAGGCCGTCCATGTTGGCGCCGTTGCCGTGCGTTTCCTGGCCTATGGAGTGGCCGGTGCGATGGACGAAGTATTGCCCGTAGCCGGCGCGTTCGATGACGTCGCGCGCCGCCAGGTCCACTTCCCAGCCGCGCAAAGGCTGGCGGACGGCGTAGGCGGACTTCACCTTGGCGATGGCTGCATCGCGAGCCCGGGCGACGATATCGAAGATGTCCCGGTATTTCGCCGGCACTTCTTTGCCGACAAAGCAAGTCCAGGTGAGGTCGCTGTAAACGGCGCGCGGCTTGTCGCACTTGGCCCACAGGTCAATGAGCACGAAATCCCCCTGGCGAATCGGCGCGTCGTTTTGCGGCCCGGGGGCGTAGTGCGGGTCGCCGGAATGCGGGCCGACGCCGACGATGGGCGGATGGTCCGTCAAGAGACGGTTTTTCTTGAAGTGGTCCATGATGACGGCTTGCACTTCCGTCTCGCGCACGGCGCCGCCGCCCTTTGTCTTTTGCCGAATGAAATCGAAAGCCACGTCGTAGGCGGTCGCCGTGTATTTGGCGGCTTCCAGGTGCAGGGCCCATTGCTCGTCGTCCCAGCAGGCTTCGAATAGCTGCACGAGGTCGCCCGAGGAAACGATGTCCACGCCGAATGAGCGGACCAGTTCGATCGTTCCGGCATCGACGCGCGAGATGTAAGGATTGGCGTTGCGCGGCACGTACTCCATGGCGATTTTCTTTGAGCCCTGGAGAAGCTTGCCGACGCCCGCCTCCAATTCCTGCCAGCGCAGATAAAGCTCTACCGGGCCGGGCACATGCTGCAGCGAGGCCGGCTCAATGCGATGCGACAGCTTGCGCGGTTCGTCCTGCGCGGGAATGAAGTAAAACCAGCGCCGCGATAGGAAGTGGTCCGCCGGCATGTTGAGCACGCGCCGGGCCAGGACGTTGAGCCCGCGAAAATCGTAAAGCAGCCAGCCGTCCAGGTTCTCGTCGCGAATGGCGGCCTGCATGGCGGCAAGATCGAACATGGCGCCCCCTCAATGGTTTCTTCCCAGGATACGGATTCGGACCACTCGTTCCCAGGCTCCCCCTGAGGACAATGCGCGAACCGGTGATCGACTAGCTACGCATTGACCTTGTTTCTGAAATGTTCCATCGTCCGCCGCATGCCTTCGCGGCGCTCGATCTTCGGCTCCCAACCGAGCACTTGTTTGGCGCGCGTAATGTCCGGGCGCCGCACTTTCGGGTCGTCTTGCGGCAAGGGGCGAAACTCGATCCGGCTGTTGGCGCCCGACAATTCCAGAATCTCCTTGGCGAAGTCGAGAATGCTCACCTCGTTGGGATTGCCGAGGTTGACCGGGTCGTGGAAGTCGGCGAAGAGAAGGCGTGAAATCCCTTCGACAAGATCGGCGACGTAGCAGAAGCTGCGTGTCTGCGAGCCGTCGCCGTAGACGGTCAACGGTTCGCCGCGCAGGGCCTGGCCCATGAGGTTGGGTACAACGCGGCCGTCGTCGAGGCGCATGCGTTCGCCATAGGTGTTGAAGATGCGGACGATGTGCGTGTTGACGCCGTGGCTGCGGTGATAGGCCATGGTCATGGCTTCGGCAAAGCGCTTGGCCTCGTCGTAGACTCCGCGAACACCGATGGGATTGACGTTGCCCCAGTACTCTTCGCGCTGCGGATGCACTTCGGGATCGCCGTAAACTTCGCTCGTGCTGGCGAGAAGGTAGCGTGACTTTTTCGCCTTGGCCAGTCCGAGAGTATTGTGGGTGCCAAGCGACCCGACCTTGAGCGTCGGGATGGGATGGCGCAGATAGTCGACCGGGCTGGCCGGCGAGGCGAAGTGAAGGATGTTGTCGACTGGGCCGTCGATTTCGATATGGTGGGAAATGTCGTGGCGAATGAAGGAGAATCGCGCATTGGAGCGCAAGTGTTCGATATTGCCGCCGCCGCCGGTGATGAAGTTGTCGACGCACACGACTTCGTGACCGTCGGCGAGAAAGCGCTCACACAGATGCGAACCGACAAAACCCGCCCCGCCGGTGATCAGCGTGCGCATGGAGGTCCTTTCTTTTATGGAATGAGTTCTTCGAATTGTAGCATGTTTCAAAAGAAAACGCCCGCTTGCGTGGGGCGCTCGCGGAGGATGCAGCGAGCGCGAAACGCAAGCGGGCCCAGTGACGACTCAGTGTCCTGGTAGAAAACTACTCGATCACCGCGAGGATGTCGTCCTCGGACATAATCAGGTACTCTTCGCCGTCCACGGTGACTTCGTTGCCGGCGTAGGACGAGAACAAGACGCGGTCGCCTTCCTTCACTTGAAAGGTGCCGCGCTTGCCGTTGTCCAAAAGCCTGCCGTCGCCGACGCTCAGGATCTTACCTTGACGCGGTTTTTCTTTGGCGGTGTCGGGGAGAACGATTCCGCCGGCCGTCTTTTCCTCGGCTTCAAGCCTCTTCACTACCACTTTGTCATTGAGCGGCACGACTTTCATGTCGCAAGTCCTCAGTTGGGTTATTGGGAATCTTCCTGCCCCTCGCGAAGCAGGTGGCCATACGCTTTCATCAAGGCCCGCACGACAGTATATAGAAGGACGTTCCTGCTGACCGGCTTGGGAATCACACTATAAGCGCGCACGGTGAACGCATGCCGCATGACGTCCTCGCTGGCGTTAGCCGTCACTAGGATGCAGGGCAGGATCGCGTTGAACTGATGCAGGATTTGCAGTGTTTCCAGACCCGTCATGCGCGGCATGTGCATGTCCAAAAGGGCCAGGTGAATGTCCTCGTCGCGGGCAATGTCCACTGCCTCTTCACCCGACGAGGCCAGGTAGGTGCGGTATCCCTCCGGCTCGACAATTTCGCGCAGCGTTTCACGGCTGTCGCTGTCGTCGTCGGTGATTAAGATCGAAAAGCGTTTTGCGGTATGCGTTTGCATGCCGAACCTCTCTCCGCGCAACGTACCAGCAAAAGGCGTACCGGCGTTGTCGACGCCCGCCATTAAGCATAACTCATTTCGGCAAAAGAGCATAGGTAGGAAAATAAATCAAGCGTGACAGGAAACCGCTGCCAGTTGCGGAAAGATGCTGCCAATTTGACGGTAGGATTGGCACGAAGTTTTCAGTTTCCAGGTTTCCTCTGCGCCTCCGCGGTTGAAATCACTTTGAGTTCGCCGCTTGCTTCGTGCGCAACACTCGAAGGAACCTGAGTTGGCTATACAGCTTGTTCAACCTTTCATCCAATTCCGTTCGATGAAGGTGGTGTCGACACGGCCTTCGACAAACGCGGAGTGGTTGAAAATCTCGCGGTGGAGCGGAATCGTGGTCTTCACGCCTTCTACTTGAAACTCCGCCAAGGCGCGGCGCATGCAGGCGATGGCTTCGGTTCGGCTCGGTTGATGCACGAGCAATTTCGCGATCAGTGAATCGTAATTGGGCGGCACGCGGTAACCGGCTTCGACGTGCGTGTCGAGGCGCACGCCGGGGCCGCCGGGGGGATGCCAGCGCTTGATCGTCCCGGGGGAAGGGCGAAACTCGGCGGCGGGATCTTCGGCGTTGATGCGGCACTCGATGGCGGAGCCGCGCTGCTCGATTTTGTCCTGCGTGTAGCCGAGCTTTTCGCCGGCGGCGATGCGGATTTGCTCGCGCACCAGGTCGATGCCGGTGACGAGCTCGGTCACTGGATGCTCCACCTGAATGCGGGCGTTGACTTCGATGAAATAAAAGTTCTTGTCCTTGTCTACCAGGAATTCGCAGGTGCCGGCGCTAAAATAACCGGCTTCCTTGACCAGGCGCACCGCCGCCTGGCAAATGGTTTCGCGGACCTGTTGCGAAAGATTGGGGGCCGGCGACTCTTCGACCAGCTTTTGATGCCGGCGCTGCAGCGAGCAGTCGCGCTCCCAGAGGTGGATCAAGTTGCCATGGCGGTCGCCGAGGATTTGCACTTCGATGTGGCGTGGCTGCTCGATGTATTTTTCGAGATAGACGCTGCCGTCCTTGAAGGCGGCTTCGGCTTCCTGGCGGGCGGCTTGCAAGCCGACGCGCAAGTTGATGTCGTTGCGTGCGACGCGCATGCCGCGGCCGCCGCCCCCTGCCGCCGCCTTGATGAGCACGGGATAGCCCATCTCCTCCGCCAAGCGCAGGGCTTCCTTCTCATCGGTGATCAACCCCTCGCTGCCGGGGACAACCGGCACGCCGACTTTCTTGGCGAGCTTGCGCGCTTCGTTCTTGTTGCCGACCAGGGCCATGGCCTGATGCGGCGGGCCGATGAACTCGATCTTGCAGTCGCGGCAGACCTCGGCGAAGTGCGAGTTTTCGGAAAGGAAGCCGTAGCCGGGGTGAATCGCCTGCACATTGGCGATTTCGGCGGCGCTGATGATGCGCGCGATGTTGAGATAACTCTGCGCCGGTACGGGGGGGCCGATGCAAATGGCCTCATCGGCGAGATCAAGATAAGGCGCGTCGCGGTCCGCCTCGCTAAATACCGCCACCACCTCGATGCCCATATCGCGACAGGCACGAATTACCCGCAGTGCGATTTCGCCGCGATTTGCAACTAGGATGCGTTGAAACATGAACTGGAAATCCGATATCCGAATACCGAAATCCGAAACAAATACAAAATCCGAATACGGAAATTCGATGCCGTTTCGAATTCGGAAATTCGAAAGGAACGTCTATTCGCTCTTGCGCACGATAGCACCGAATATCTTCATTAATTCCGTCGCTTCCTGTACCAGTGCGCTTCGTTCTCGCTCAGTATCCGCATCACTTCCGGTGTCAACGAGGCGAAGAAAGAAACTGCTTTCTTTGGCTTCTTTGCGAGAAATCTTCACATGAAACACGAAGTCCTTCTTGCCCAGCGATTCATTCGCTTCGATGTAGTTCGCTCCAACGGATCCAGACGCCTTGACAAGCTGCTTTACATCCTCGGCATTGGACACGGTCCGAGGCAGCTTCTTAACGAATGCTCGAGTTCCTTTAGCAAACTGAAAACACCGTTCTTCAAGGTCGTAAACTTTCGCTGTAGAAGCAGAGTCCATCGTCTCACGCTTCGGGTTTTGGGTTTTGGTTTTTGGTTTTTGAGTTTTGAGATTGTTTCGGATTTCGGTATTTGGACTTCGGATTTCACGCCGTGGGATCGACTCGGAACAGGACTTGCCCATATTCGACGGGTTGCTGGTTCTCCACGCATACTTCGACGATCACGCCAGTGCATTCCGCCTGAATCTCGTTGAAGAGCTTCATTGCCTCCACCAGGCACACAACGGTCTCGGGCTCGACTTTCGAGCCGACTTTTGCGAAAGGCGGCTCGTTGGGTTTGGCGGCGGCGTAGAAAGTGCCGGGCGTGGGGCTCTTGATATCCAGGAGACGTTTGGCGGCAGCGGCAACCGGCTTCTCGTTGGCGGAAGCAGTCGGCGGATGAACGATGGGCGGCGCATGAGAGGAAGTCACTGGCGCGGCGACGACAGGCTGATAGCCGCGCCGCAAACGCAAGCGTTGGCTGCCGTCACGCAGGTCAATCTCGCTCAAATCGTGCTCGGCCATCAAGGCGACGAGCGCCTCGACAGTGCGCACGTCGAAGGGCCCGGAGGACTTGCCTGCCGGTTCGGACTTCTCAGGCGGGCTATTCTTCTTGGGGGATTTGTCCCCATCGGATTTCGCGTTCAAGAGAACCTCGACGAAGAAATCTCAAAAACGAACCACGGATTGCAAGGATAACACGGATAAGCAACTGTTTGGTTCGTTTTCTACATCCGTGCTAATCCGTGTGATCCGTGGTTAAGATTCTCGGGTTTCGAGTTTCAGAATTCCACTATTGCCTCTTCCAGAGTCTTGGGAACACGGCTCAACACTTCGCGACCATCGGGCGTTACCAGCACATCATCTTCGATGCGGACACCGGCGAAACCGGGAAGGTAAATGCCGGGCTCAATCGTGACGACCATACCCGGCGCGAGCGGGATTTCGGTGTTGGCCCGCATCACCGGCGTTTCGTGCACTTGCATGCCGATGCCGTGGCCGACGCTATGGGTGAAGTAGTCGCCGTAACCGGCTTGCGTGATCACATTGCGGGCGGCGGCGTCCACGTCTTTGGCGAGAATGCCGGGCCGGATCGTGGTGATGGCCTGCGCTTGCGCTCGCAGAACCACGTCGTAAATGTCGCGAATCTTCGGGTCAACGCCTTGCGACCGGACCACGGAAGCTACATTGTTATGTGTCAAAAGAACCCGCGTCAAGTCGCTTTTATAGAAGGGACCGTGGGCGCCCCAATCGACGAGGACCAGCGGCGCCTCACTTATCCGCTTCAAGGTCGGCGGCGCATGCGGCAGCGCGGCCCGAGCGCCGACGGCGACGATGGGTGGAAACGCGCTCGACTGGCCGCCCGCACGACGGACGTAACTCTCCAGGGCGTCCGCCAGGTCCTTCTCCGTGTCTTCGGGCTTAAGCATGGCGCGAAACATGGCGAACGCTTTCTCGGCCATCCGGATCGCTGCACGGATTTGCTCGATCTCGCCGGCGTCCTTGATTTGTCTAAGCCGCTCGACGCGGTCGGGGCCCGGTTTCCAGTTCACGGTCTTCGTCAAGTCGCGATATTTCTCGAAATCGGCTACGGTTACATG
>JAKEFD010000305.1 GCA_022616245.1 Gemmataceae bacterium | reverse complement strand
CAAGAGCTATGGCGCAAGGCGGAGGCGCTTCCGAAAAACCTCTGTTGGCACCTCGTCGGCCATTTGCAGCGAAACAAAGTGGAACGCACGTTGCCCTTAGTCCAATGGATCGACTCGGTGGACAGCGTGCGACTTTTGCGGACCCTCGACATAGAGTCGGCGAAGCGGAGCAAGTCGTTGGATGTTCTACTTGAGGTGAATGCCAGCGGTGAACAGCAGAAACACGGATTTCGGCCCGAAGAAATCGCGCCCCTTACGCCGTTGTTGCGCGACTTGACAAACATCCGAATCCGCGGCCTCATGACCATGGCCGCGCTGCAGGATCCGGAGCAGTGCCGGCCGGCGTTCAAACTCTTGCGTGAGCTGCGCGATCGATTGCGTCAAGAACTCGGTCCGCCGCACGCCGTCGAACATCTATCGATGGGCATGAGCAACGATTTCGAGGTTGCCGTCGAGGAAGGGGCGACATTTGTGCGGCTGGGAAGTGTATTATTCGAAGGCATTGCATGATCCAGATTCAAGATCATGAGGAAGGCTGCGTTCTAAGCGTGCGCGCTCAGCCCGGTGCACGCCGTAACGGTCTTGTCGGCGAGCAGAACAACGCTCTCAAGGTGGCCGTCACCGCTCCGCCAGATCAAGGCAAGGCAAACCAGGCGATTGTCGAATTGTTGCGCGAAGAGTTGAACCTGAAGCGGTCGCAGGTCGCTATACTGTCGGGTTTGACGAGTCGAGACAAGAGAATCCTCATTCGGGGAATCAAGGCCGCCGAATTGGCGAAGAAGCTCGAATTGCTTCTACATGATGGTTAATGGCAATTCGTGCTGCCATGATGTTGTTGAACTTGACCGACTCAGTCTTCAGGGTGCATACTTACACAAGTGGATTTCAATGGAATTCGAGCAACGCCAATGTCTACAAACAACGAATATCCGCACATTGAGAAGCCCGAAAACGATTCTGCGCGCTTGCAGCGCATGCCGCGGATTCGCGTCGCGATGATAGTCATGGACTACCTGGCACACGGCTGGTCGGTAGAGGAAATCTGTTATCAGTATCCTCATCTGCGTCCCGCGGAGGTTTTTGCTGCCATGGGATACTACTATGATCACAAGGAGGAAATTGATGCGGAAATCGCCGCGGAAGAACGCGAAGTCGAAGAAGCCCGAAAACGAGCCGGACCATCGACCATTCTTCAAAAACTCAATCTTGAAAAGAGCGAAGCAACTCGGACGAATTGTGTTCACTCATGACATTCGGTTCAATGCGATGGCGGAGGATTGGCAGCGGCAAGGCATCGAATTCGCTGGACTCGCCTTCGGGCGCTATCAAGGGGCGTACATCGGCCAGTACGTCAGTGATTTGGAATTGCTTGCCAAGGTCTATGACCCAAAGGACATGGAAAACCGAATCGAGTATCTACCTTACTAAAAAAAAACGCCTGCCGGTTCTCGGCAGGCGTTTCGTTTTCCGTCGCTGCATCTAGTTGTTCGACCCTCCCGCTCCTGCCGCGGGCGCCGGGTCGCGGCCGTTAGTCCACGGGCCGGCCAGGTTTTGGTAATCCGGCGGCTCCAGCGTGCTGCCGGCGTTGCCGCCGGTCCAGCCGGCAACTTGGTTGGGCCGGCCGCGCTCGTGGCTGCGGCGTTCCCAGTTGCGGGACCAGGTTTCGTCGGCGGGCACGGCTTGGCGACGTTCCTTGTCCCAGGCCAGCGCCTGGCCGCGGCGATAGCTTTGCACGCCCATTGCCACCGTCGTGAACGCAGCGGCGCCCAGTTCCGGCGTCGACAGCGTTTCGCGGTTGCGCGTGCGGCAGCATTCGAGGAAGTTTTCCCAAAGGGCTTGCGTACCGTCGCCTTCGGAAATGCCGCCGCCCACCCAGCGATTCGCCTGCGGCGGACGGGCCCCGCCTTGCGTTGGCCGGTTTGAAATGCTCTGCGGCAAGACCTCGTAGCCGTAATCGGTGCGCTGCCGGCCATTTTCCGTGACCTGGCGGCTGCCGAAGCGGATGGTCGCCAGCCGGCCGCGGATGCAATCTTCCACCGGGTGATCGTTGATCATGGTGCCGGTGATGATGAGCTGGCAGCCTTCTTCGAAGTCGGCGACAATGGTGGCCACGTCGGGCACGTCGCGGCCGTCGTATTCGAGGAAGATGCCGCCGCCGCCCACGACGCGGGCCGGATAGCGCACGCCCATGGCCTTCATGATGCGGGTGGTGCGGTGGACGAAGAGGTCGGTGTAGAGACCGCCGCCGAAGTCCCAGTAGCAACGCCACTGCGCGAACACGGCGCGGTCGAACGGCACGCGCGGCGCCAAGGGCACATTGGGCACCACGGAAAACGCGTGGCCCAGAAACATATCCCAATCGATTGTGGTTGGGTTCATGTCGCGCGTGAGCGGATAGTAGCGCCACTGGCCAACGAGGCTGTTGCGGTAGTAGCAAGTCTGTGCTTGGCAGACGTGGCCGATTTCGCCGCGCTTGATGAGGTCGCTGACGCGCGGCAGAATCGGGTCCGCGGTCCACTGCACGCCGACGGTCATGACGACGTTGTGGCGGCGGGCGGCATCGACCACGAGGTTGGCTTCCTCGATGGTGCGAGTCATCGGCTTTTCGCAATAGATGTGCTTGCCGGCGGCTGCGGCGTCGACGGACATCTTCGCGTGCCAGTGGTCCGGAGTGGCGATGCAGACCACGTCTGCATCGCGGAGCTCTAACAGGCGGCGATAGTCCTTGGTGACGCGTTGCCGGTCATCTACGTTCAAACCGCAGCGCCGTGCCGAAGGATTGAGGCCCCGGCCCAAGCCGCGACCCAGACGTGCGTCGCCGTCCCAGACATCGCAAACGCCGACGGGGCGAACGCTGTTGGCGTTGGCCCGCTGCAGGGCCAGGATGACGTCAATGTGTTGCTGGCAACGGCCGCCGACGCCCAAGAAGGCGACGCCGATGCGGCCGTTAGCGCCTTGTACCTGGGCGTACGACTTGGCGGACATGGACATGGCCGCACTGGCGACGCCGGCCGCGGCCGAGGCCTTGAGAAAATCGCGACGATTCGGCATGGAAAACTCCTCTAGGAAGGCCGTCCGCTCGCTGCGACCGGCTTTCGACACGATGGAAGTAGAAGTCAAACTTGCGTGCTTTCTATTGTGCTCAACGGCGCGGAAAAAGCCAAAGGTTTTTAGCGGAAATCTTCGGCATTCGGCTTGAATGCTTGCTTTGCATCGGCGCGGGCCACGGTTATACTTGGGCCGACTCGCGAGTCGATGCCCATGAGCGACGTCACCCATATCCTTTCGGCCATTGAGCAAGGCGATCCCTCCGCCGCGGAGCAACTCTTGCCGCTGATCTACGACGAGCTGCGCCGGCTGGCGGCCCAACGTCTCGCTCATGAAAAACCGGGGCAGACGCTCGACGCCACGGCGCTGGTGCATGAAGCGTACCTGCGGCTGGTCGGCGCGGACAAGCAGCAACCATGGAACAGCAAGGGGCACTTCTTCGCGGCTGCGGCCGAAGCGATGCGGCGAATTCTAGTTGACAACGCCCGCCGCAAGCACAGCCTCAAACGCGGCGGTCCCCAGCGGCGAGTCAGCCTGGACGAAGGGATCTCGATGCAGAACGAGCCGACGGACAGCCTGTTGGCTCTGGACGAAGCCCTGGCCCGCCTCGCTCAGGAAGACCCCGTCAAAGCAGAACTCGTGAAACTGCGCTACTTCGCCGGACTATCGGTGGAGCAATCGGCTGAAGCCCTCGGCATTTCCCGCGCAACTGCCGACCGCTACTGGGCCTATGCCAAGGTCTGGTTGTATCAAGCCGTGACCGGGACAACCGAGCCGGATCCTAAATAACAAAATCTCCCATTTTTCTTGAGGCGCGCGGCAGTCGCCTTACGCACTGTATGTGCCGACGCTTTCAGCGCGTGGACTTCACCATGGAACCGAACAGCATCGACCGAATCTTTTTCGACGCGGCCCAGATCGCCTCGCCGGCGGAACGCGACGAGTATCTCGAGCGTGCATGCGCGGGCGACGCAGCGCTTCTTCAGAAGATCAAAAAACTACTGGAGATTCGCGGGCAGGCCGGAGATTTCTTGGAATCGCCTCCACCGGGGCTGGGGGCCATCGCCGCGGAACCTACGCTTGGCGAAGTCCCCGGCACGGTTGTCGGCCCCTACAAGCTCTTGCAACAAATCGGCGAAGGCGGCATGGGAACAGTCTGGATGGCCCAGCAGACTGAGCCAGTCAAGCGTCTAGTCGCACTGAAGCTCATCAAGGCCGGCTTGGACTCCAAGCAAGTCATCGCCCGCTTCGAGGCCGAGCGCCAAGCGCTGGCGCTCATGGAGCACCCGAACATCGCCCGCGTGCTGGACGCCGGCACGACCGACACCGGCCGGCCGTACTTCGTCATGGACCT
>JAKEFD010000304.1 GCA_022616245.1 Gemmataceae bacterium | reverse complement strand
TACTTGATCGCGGCCGGACGGCTCGAGCCCGGGGAGGAATTGCCGCCCATTCGCGTCCTGGCCGAACAGCTCGTCATCAATCCGAATACGGTCGCCCGCGCCTATCGGGAGCTGGAGGTCGCGGGCTTGGTGACCAAGAGGCGCACGGCGGGCACGTATGTTTCCGACGCCGGCTCGCCGCTGGCGCGACGCGAGCGGGTGAAGATCTTGACCGAACGCATCGACGCCCTCTTGGCCGAAGCACGACAGCTGGGAGTGGACCTCGAGCAGATTCTCGAACTGATCCAGCAGCGCGACCGAGCGATGGGTGCGGCAGGCGCTTTGTAGAGTTTTAACCGCGGAGGCACTGAGGAACGCAGAGAGAAAAACGAAACAATCCATTCCTTATTGGTTTTCTCTGCGACTCTCTGCGCCTCTGCGGTTTTTCTGCATTCGAAAACGACTATTCGCAGGACCTCGTTATGAACACGAACGGCAAAGAGAACGTGGTTGTGATCGAGCGGCTGACACGCCGCTTTGGACCCAAGACGGCGCTTGACCAGGTAAGTTTGGCCGTGCCGCGCGGTTGCGTTTTCGGTCTGGTCGGCGCCAACGGCGCCGGCAAGACGACGATGCTCAAACATGTCCTGGGTCTTTACCGCGCCGCCGAGGGCAGCGTGCGCGTCTTCGGCAAAGACCCAGTTGTCGATCCGGTCGGGGTTCTTGCGCGCGTGGGCTATCTTTCGGAAGAGAACGACCTGCCCGGTTGGATGCGCGTGGACGAGCTCTTGCGCTACACGCAAGCGTTTTACCGGTCGTGGGATCCCGCCTATGCCGAAACGCTGCGACAGGCATTTTCTTTGGACGGGGCCGCCAGGATCAAACACCTTTCGAAAGGACAGCGGGCGCGGGCAGGTCTTTTGGTCGCGCTCGCCTACCGGCCGGAATTGCTCGTCTTGGACGAGCCGTCGTCCGGTCTGGACCCGATCGTGCGCCGCGACATCCTCGGCGCGATTATCCGGACCATTGCCGACGAAGGGCGCACGGTGCTGTTCTCGTCGCACCTGTTAAATGAAGTGGAACAGGTTTCGGACCGTGTGGCGATGATTCACCAAGGCAAGATCGCTTTCTGTGCGGCGCTCGATGATTTGAAGCAAACGCATCATCGCCTGACGTTGCGCTTTGCCGAGGCGCTCCAGGGCCCGCCGGCGCTGGGCGGCGCTCTCGGCTGGCAGGGAGCGGGGCGCGAATGGACCGCGCTTTTCAGCGGCCGGCTCGCGCAGCTTGAGGAAGAGGCGGCCGGCTGCGGCGCGAGCATCGTCCAGCAAAGCACGCCCAACCTCGACGAGATTTTCAGCGCTCGTGTCGGCAACATGACGTAGCCGACGCAGATCGCGTTGGCGCCCTGGCATCGGCGGCTCTACGACTCCCGACGCTGGCAGCGTCGGCTACGGCTTGCAGGAACAAATCATGAGCAACAACGCGTTCGCGATATCCTGGGGAATTTGGCGGCGCCATCGCCGCGTGTTCCTCTTGATAATGGGGTACTGGGCGATCGCGGCTTTGGCGCTGCGTGTCGTGTTGCCCGCGTTGCCTCTTTCGCAATCGAACTCTGCGGCCACCGCTGCGGCGCTGGGAACTAGCGCGATCTTTCCGTTTCTATTCGCGTTCTGCTATGTCTACGCGGCATTCACGTACGGCTTCGAAGTCGATGTCGCCGCTCGAGAATCGTGTTTTCCAAGCCGCATGCTGACGTTGCCAGTGCGCACTCTTGAGTTGGCGGGCTGGCCCATGCTCCTGGGCGCCGGCGCGGTGGTCTTGCTTTGGTTCGGACTCTATTGGGCTGTGCTAGCGCCGAGCGGCCTAAGCGTGCCCTTGTGGTGGCCGCCCGTGCTGTTGGCGGCGCTGCTTATCGTTTTGCAAGCGCTCGCCTGGACGCCGTTCGCCTTGCCGTGGTTGCGCATTCTCGTCGGAGTGCTGGTGTTGCCGGCCTTGCTTTCCGTTCCGGGGTATGCCTTCGGCGTTTACCAAGCATCGGAGGCGGCAGTGATCGGCATTCTGGCCGTCGTTTTCGCGTTGGGTTGCCTTGCGGGTTATCGCGGTCTTGTCCGGGCGCGGCGTGGCGATGTTCCGGAATGGCATTGGCTCGGGGCCATGGCACGCGGACTGAGCGAGCTGCGGCGGCCCCGTTCCCACCGGGCCTTCGCATCGGCCCAGGCGGCCCAGGTTTGGTTCGAATGGCGGCGGCATGGCTGGCAGCTTCCCTTTGTCATCGTTTGCATTTTGCCCTTCATGCTGTTGCCCTTGTTCCTGGGAAAGAACGACCAGATTCCCACCGCCCGCACGCTGGCATTCGCCCTGTTGCTGCCGCCGCTGTTGGCAGGCATTGCCGCCTCCACGACCGGCAAACACAATCCGTTTGCACGCGACTACTACGGCGTGCCCGCCTTTACCGCCACGCGACCGCTGACCACGGCCGCATTGGTTGCCGCCAAATACCAAACGGCGCTATGGTCCACGCTGGTGACCTGGACGATCGTGATTGCCGCCACGGCAGGCTCCATCTTGGTCACGCATGCCCGCGCGGAAGTGACTGGCTGGTGGGACCAGCTAGTTCAAGAGGTGGGAATACTGCCGGCGCTGGCCGTGCCTCTTGTCGCGGGCGGATTCCTTTTGATGATGACCTGGAAAAGAATGGTGGAAAGTCAAGTTGTCGGCTTGACCGGGCGCGAATGGCTCATCAAGGCTCAGACGCTGGGGAGCATCTTCGTCTATTTGTTTTTGGGCGTCGTCGGTTCCTTGATTCTCATCAATCCGGAACATCATGACACATTCTTCGCGGTGCTGCCGTGGGTCCTGGCCTTGGCGGTTGCAACCAAGCTGTCGCTGGCAACCTGGACGATCCGCGCGCTCTGGCAACGAAGTCTCATCCCACCGCATACCCTGATACGACTCATATTTCTTTGGGTCGTGGCGGCCGTCGTGCTTTTTCTTTTCTTGCTGTGGCTCTTGCCCGTCAATGTCATTGCTTGGCCGAATCTCGCCGCTGTCGTGATCCTGTCAGTGCCCATCCTTCGGCCGACGTTCGGGACACTGGCCTTCGCATGGAATCGGCACCGTTAATTAGTAACTGCTAAGGCGCGCTTGCAATTTTGACGCTTCGAGCCTTTGAAGTCGAAATACAATAGACCGTCTAGCTGACTGGCCGGCACGGAACTTCTCAGCCCTGGAGGAGTTTGACCATTCCTACCGTGGTCGATTTTTGGTGTCCGCCACGCACTTCTACTTCATTCGCGGGCTCACCTATGGCGACGGGCTGCGGGTCTTCAAGATCGACAAATCCAATGTGTCCGGAGCGATTGACGGGTCCCTGGCGCAACAGCATAGTATTGCCAATCTGCCGGCCGGCTTCTCCATTGCCAATGGAATCTGGATTGAATCATCAACCTACCAAACGACGCCGGTGCTGGGTTTGGACTTCGTCGTCACCGGGAACTGGCCGGATCAAGACAGGTACTTGTGGCATATCAAGGTCGCTTAGAGAGAACAACCTGGCCGAAGGGATGCCGGCAATGACGCGTGAACTGCACGACAAGTCGGATGCGTGGCGAAAGTCGCTCAGCGCCGCGATGCCGGAGCCAAGGCAAGCTGGCGAATGCCCTGCATTGTCCACCGTCTAAAAAGATTGATACAGTTGCACACACGTCTTATAACAAGGAAACTTCTATTCGCTTGATATGCCAGACCCATTACAAAAGCGCGTCATCATCATTGCCGGCCCCAATGGCGCCGGCAAATCGACGTTCGCCCGGGAGTTCTTGCCCAACGAAGCAGATTGTCCGACTTTTGTTAACGCAGACCTTATTGCGGCGGGCCTGTCACCGTTCGCTCCTGAAGCCGCGTCGATCCGGGCAGGACGAATCATGGTCGCGGAGATTCAGCGCCACGCCAAAAGCAGCGTAAGCTTCGCCTTCGAAACGACGCTGGCTGGCCGGCGTTACGCGCGGATGATTCCTGCTTGGCAGTCAGCCGGTTATCACGTTCACCTCATCTTCCTCGGATTGCACGACGCCGATTTGGCCCTGGCCCGTGTCGCCGTGCGCGTCGTCCAGGGCGGACATGACGTGGCCGAAGAGGTCATTCGGCGGCGCTTCGTCCAAGGATGGATGAACTTCCAAAACGTCTATCGTGACCTTGTGGACTGGTGGCGACTTTACGATAATTCAGGTGAACGGGCTGTGCTGATCGACGAAGGGAAACGGCCGTGAAAGAAAAGCATGTACAATCAGCTCTGCTCAAAGCGGTTTTTGCGGGAGTGGATGCCGCGCTGCGCCGGGCGCAAAAGCGCGCTCGGGAAACGGCGGCTCAGACCGGCACGCCGCTGGTCATCTTCCGCAACGGCAAGATTGAAAGGATTGCCGTGCGGCGCGATAAGAAGTCGAAAACCGGATGATAGTCAGCTCCCTTCGTAAGGCGGACTTGGGACAGAAAAACAACATGGCCGAATAGATGCCGGCAATTGTGCTAATGCCGGAACAAAAACTCTTTCGAGTTGATGAGCGCCCAGTGCAC
>JAKEFD010000303.1 GCA_022616245.1 Gemmataceae bacterium | reverse complement strand
AGGCCATCGACGGCCAAATCCCGGTCTTGCTGCGCCGCGCGCAGGATTTGGGATTCAACTTCGTCAGCGGGCAACGGCCGCAGCCCAACAAGAAAGGCCACATTCCCACCACCATGGAATGGGCCCGCAAGCTGACCGCCGAGGACATTGCCATCCTGAAGGGGGAAGGCCCCTACGGCGAAAAAGTACCGGACGTGGATGAGGGATTCACACAGGCGGACCTCAAGGATATGCAGCGTGCCCAGGCAATCTACAAAGTCATACGCGCCCGGTTGGAGAAGTCGCGCCAGGAGCGGCCCTTCGGCTACTTGGTGCGCGAAGCGCCGGCCGAAGATGTCCGAGCGCTGCAACAGCTCGCCGGACATCTGCAAGCGGGCCTGTTCATCACCAAGTTTCGCAAGATCTTCGCCCGTGACGAGATGAACGACGACCTGTTGATCATTCCGGCGCGACACAATGACCAGGAGGACGTCTCTGAGTATCAGGAGATACTACCCACCTCGCCTCCGTAAGCGAGCAGGGCGTCGAGGTTCAATACAGGATTAGGATCAAGATTAGCATTACGATTAGGAATAAGATGAAAACAAAGATCAGGACTAAGAGACAATCTTAGCCTTTATCTTCGTCCTAATCCTATTCCTAATCGTAATCTTGATCTTAATCTTGAGCCGAATCACTAAACGACCATCATCATTCCACCAGGAAACTGTCGCCTTGACAAAGGACTCCAGCCATGAAAAAGCATCTCTTCTTTGGCTTGGTTTCGCTCTGCACTATGGCGCCGTCGCTTGCCGCCCAGGACACGGAAAAGCCCAAAGGCGACCCCAAGAAAATCGTCGCCGCGCTCTTGAACGATTTGCGCAAGAACACCGATGTGGAATCGCGCGTGCAGGCGATGATG
This sequence comes from Gemmataceae bacterium, assembly GCA_022616245.1. Lineage (GTDB taxonomy): Bacteria > Planctomycetota > Planctomycetia > Gemmatales > Gemmataceae > JAKEFD01. Next base: position 7,026 of record JAKEFD010000303.1, on the reverse strand, counting down.
GGCCTGGCGGATTTCGGCGCCGACGCCGAGCCAGCCGTCCCCACGCTGGTCGAAGCTCTTCAGGACAAGAACGAGGACTTGCGCCTCAACGCCGCCATTTGCCTGGGCAAGATCGGCAAAGCCGCCGTGCCGCCGCTCGAGGAGATGCTTTCCTCCAAGGACGACAACGCGCGCTTTTACGCCATCTGGGCCTTGGGTTGGATCGGCCCTGAAGGCAAGAAGACCGCGCCCTTGGTGATCAAGGCCTTGGCGGACAAGAACCCGGAAGTGCGCCGCAAGGCGTCCTATACGTTGGGTCGCATCAATCCCGAGCCGGCCGAAGCCATCGCCGCTCTCATCAAGGCATTTGACGACGCGGAAAACGACGTGCGCCAGGCGGCATCGGAAGGCGTTTCGAAGTTCGGCGCGGCCGCGGTGCCCGCGCTGATCGTTGTGCTCAAGAACGGCAAGGAGGCCGCACAGCTCAATGCCGCCGCCGCCCTGGCCGGCATCGGCAGCGACGCCAAAGAGGCCATCCCCGAACTCAAGGATCGTTTCCTCAATAACCGCAACTCGAGTGTCCATCCATATGCCGTCGCCCTCGCCAAGATCGGCAAGTCGGCCATCCCCGTCTTTGTCGAAGCGCTCAAGGACGAACGCCCCGAAGTGCGCGGCATGGCCATCCAGTCGCTGGGAGAAATCGGCCCCGACGCCGTCCCGAATCTGGTGGACGCCATGGGCGCCAAGCAGGTTGATGTTCGCCGCGCCGCCGTCAATACACTCATGCCCATGCGCATCGGCGACAAGATGGTCGTCATCGCTTTCGGCTACGCTTTGAAAGATGACGACGAACAAGTGCGCCAGGCGGCCATGAACGGGCTGCAAATCCTCGGCCCCATGGCGAAGCTTGCGGCCCCGCACGTGCAAGCCGCGCTCACTGACATCAACATCAACATCCGCCAGCAAGCGTTCCACACATTGCAGAGCATGGGTGAAAACCCGGGGCCCGGCTTGAAAAAAGCACTCGACAGCAAGGACGACAACATCCGCATCAACACCGCCAGCCTGATGATGGTCATGGGCTTCGAGCCGGACACCGCCTTGCCCATCCTGCGCGAGGGGCTCAAGCACAAAGACGTCGGGCTCAAAATGCAATGCGCGTATTCCCTGGCGATCACCCGGCGTCACGAGGCCAAGGAAGTTCTGCCGACACTAATCGAAGGACTCAAACACTCGAGCGTGGGCGTCAGGCAGCAAGCGGTGCAAGCGCTGCAGAACATGGGTGTGGCCGCCGCCAGCGCGGCCCCAGCCCTCATCGAAACGCTCGGTGACGCCGACGCCAATGTCCGTCAGCAGGCGCTATGGGCTTTGCAAAACATCAAAGGCGATCCCGAGATCGTCTTGCCCGCCCTCGCCAAGCTTGCCAAGGACGGCGACCGCAACATGCGCAGTCAAATCGTCAACATCCTGCCGCAATATGGTTCCAAAGCGGTCCCGCACATGCTGGTCATGCTGAAGGACAAGGACGAGAGCGTGCGCCAGCAAGCCGTCTGGTCGTTCCAAAACTTGCAGGGCGATCTCAAGAAGGCGCTGCCCGACCTGTTGCCGCTTCTCAAGGACGACAATGCGCAGGTGCGCATGGCGATGATTCAAGTCATGATGCGCGCGGGTGAGCTGGGTATCCCGCATCTGATCGAGGCGCTCAAGGACAAGGACGACAACGTCAAGATGAACGCCGCCGGCGCGCTCCGCAATCACGGCAACAACGCGGTCAAGGCCATCCCGGCGCTGGCCGACCTTCTCAAGTCCGGCAATCAAGACGTGCGCAGCCAGGCGATTTACGCTTTGGCCAACATGAACGACGGCGTCGAGGTACTCATCAAGAGGCACAAAGACATTGACGACGCCAACGCCAAGGCGCAAGTGATGCAGGCCCTCGTCAATTCGCAGCATCGCGAGAAGGCCGTGCCCTTGGTGATGGAAGGGCTCAAAGACTCCAATTTGCAAGTGCGGCTCGCCGCAGTGCAACTGGTCAACGGGACTGGCATCCGTACCAAGGAAGTCCGCGGCCAACTGGAAACTCTCTTGAAGGATTCCAGCCAGGATATTCGCATTCACTCCGCCTATGCTTTGGGAAACATGGGCCAGGACGGCTGGGTCGCCCTTGAAGGCGCGCTCAAATCGAGCGGCAAAGACGCGGCCATGCGCCAAGCGATTGTGCAGTCGTTGACCAATGCCGGCTATCGCTCGAAGTCCGCCGTGCCGATGTTGATCGAACTACTAAAAGACGGTTCGCCGCAAGTTCGCTGGCAAGCGTGTGCGTTGTTGGGCAACAACGGCGCCGACGCCAAGGATGCCTTGCCCGCCCTGCGCGAGCTCTTAAACGACACCAATCCCAACGTGCGCAACCACGCCCAAAACGCGATCCAGCGCATCGGCAACCAATAGCGTCGCCATCGCGACGTCGCGGTGGACGATGCGCACTTTGTAAATGCGCCGCGACGATTTGTTCACGCGGCATGATCTGGATTGCCACTTTCGACGGATTTGAGATGGAATCTTTGCCTTCCCGCGAAAAGGAATCAAGTTAGGGAAGGTTTTCGCCCCGGCATGCATCTAATTTGTCAGCAAACCATGGTTCCCCATGGAGGAGCAGGTTATTCGCCAGGTTCAAACGTTGCATGGTGAATTCGGCAGGCGCGGCGGACTGGCGCCGGCTCCCGCGTGCCTGCAAAGGCGCGGGGCGGGCGTCGTCAGCGACGCGGCGCTGCTGGATCGCTTCGCGCGGCTGCGCGACGAAAGTGCGTTCGAGCTCCTGGTCTGGCGGCATGGGGCCATGGTCTTTGGGGTGTGCCGCCGCGTGCTGGGCAACGCGCACGACGCCGAGGACGCATTTCAAGCGACAATGTTCACGCTGGCGCGCCAAGCCGCCAACATCCACCAGCGTCAATTCCTGGCGACTTGGCTTTACAAAGTCGCTTATCGAGTCGCGCTGCGCGCGCGAGAAAACGCGGCCCAGAGGCGCGAGCGCGAGCAAGCAGTCGGCGCGGAAGTCTTGCGGCAGATCCCCGCTCCAGCGTGTGGCGATCTGGACTGGCGCGAAGTCGGCGCGGCACTGGATGAAGAAATCCATCGGCTGCCGGACAAATTGCGGACCGTGTTCATTCTCTGTTGTTTAGAGCAAAAGACCAACGAAGAGGCGGCCACGGAGCTTGATTTGCCGGTGGGCACCGTGCACTCTCGGCTATGCCGGGCTCGGCGGCGACTGCGGGCGGGGCTGGAACAGCGCGGCTTGGGCTGGACCTTGGCCGGTTTGGCCCGGCCCGCGTGGCGCGACGAACCCAACCCGGGCTTTGTGCAAGCGACGACGAGGCAAGGGTGGATGTTGGCCGCGGGATCGCTGGCGCTGGATCAACTCCGGCCCGAAGTCGCCGTTTTGCTGGAAGCCGGCGTCGCGTCGGGGACAACCTGGACTGTTCGAATTCTCGTGGGTCTATTCGTCGGATTGCTGCTCGGCGGCATCGGCTATTGGGCCTACGCGCGTGCTTCGTCGTCCGGGACGCCGACGCCGACGCCGACGCCGATACTAACGCCGAGTACCGGTTGCTGCTCGAATCCTTAGCCAGCCTTTCGCTGAAAGGACGCGATACGGCGCCTTATCGGCGATGGAATTCAGCCGATTATTGTCCTTCATCGTTTCATTCCCTGCGGGCGGCCCGGTGAGGTTCGCTGTCGCTGCGTGCCGCCTCGGCCTTTTTTTGGAGGTGCATCATGTTGACTCGGCACTCATTCTCGCGCCCGACCGCTGGTTCGCGCCCTGCCTTTCGCCCGTGTCTGGAAACGCTGGAAGACCGCGTGGTTCCGGAATCCAGTTTGTTCCAACTGACGCCGCTTGTGTCGAACCAGGCCGGCGTTGCGAGGTTGCAGGATCCCCAGCTGGTGAACGCCTGGGGTATGGCGCTCAGTCCCGGTGGCGGCGCGCTCTGGGTTTCTGCTGAGGGGACGGGTGTCAGCACACTCTACGTCGGCGACGTAAATGGCAGTCCCCTGACGAAATCAGGCCTGACAGTGACCATTCCCGGCGGTGCGCCGACGGGACAGGTCTTTAATCCGACAGCCGACTTTGTCGTCTCGTCCGGGAATGCAAGCAGTCGGGCGATTTTCATCTTTGCCGGCTTGTCCGGATTCGTTACGGGTTGGAGCCCGGTAGTGCCGGCGCCCGGCTCGCGCGTCGCGCAGGTGGCGGTTTTTCATCCCGGCCAGGCGATCTACACCGGTCTGGCCTTGGGCAACAACGGCGCCGGCAACCTTCTGTACGCCGCCGATTTCCAGAACGGCGACATCGAGGTCTTCGGCCCAACCTTCCAATCAGTCACGCTGGCCGGCAACTTCACCGATCCTGACCTGCCTAAGGATTTCAAGCCTTTTAACATTCAAAACCTGGGCGGCCAGCTCTTCGTCACCTATGCTCGCGACAAGGATGGCGACGCCAGCCCCGACGGCCACTCCGGCTTCGTATCCGTCTTCGACACCAACGGCAATTTCGTCGAGCGACTCGTCTCGCGTGGCCACTTGGACCAGCCGTGGGGACTCGCTCTGGCGCCCGCCGACTTCGGCGAATTCAGCGGCGCGCTCCTGGTCGGCAATCACGGCAACGGCCGCATCCACGCCTTTGATCCCAATACCGGCGACTTATTGGGCGTCCTGCGTGACGAGCTGCACCGCCCCATTCGCATCGACGGCTTGTGGGGATTGACGTTCGGCAACGGCGTCTCCTTCGGCGACAAGAATGCTCTGTACTTCGCCGCTGGGCCCGAGGACGGAACGAATGGTCTATTGGGGTCGCTGCGGGTCTTTTCCGACGATCAAGTCGAGGCCCTGGCGGGCACACTGAACGACGTCATAACCGTACGCGAGGACAATCTGGCCGACCAGCCTGGCGACGTGGGTGGGATCTTGAGCAAGCACCAGGACCGCATCATCGGCGTGTTGCCGGAAGCGGCCCACAGTCCGTTGCCCGGAGGAACGACGTTCGTCGCAGCGTCAAGTCAGTCGGCAGCGGTTTCGCAAGATCCGTTGCCAGCACTGGACGACACGCCGTCAGCATCCGTTTTGGACGACGTCTTTGCCCAGGATCCTTTCAACTTGGGCGTCGACTTTTGATGTCGCCGGGCGTTTTCTTGCTTCGAGAATGCGGCCGGCGCGGCGTGGCAGGCAATGTGCACGCCACCTGTCGCCGGCCGCCGTTTTCGGCGACTTTCACATTCTCATCATGCGGTCAATCGGCAAAGTGCATGGGCGGCACGGCTTTGGTGTCCGTCAAGCAATGGCACTTGTCGCCCACGTTCGCGCACTTTAAAAAAGGATCATGCCCCATCCGTCCCAACTACTGGCGAACGAATCCGCGCTTTTGGTCATCGACGTCCAAGAGAAGTTGATGTTCAAGATCCCTGGCGCGGCAGAGCAGGTGCGCAACATCGCCTTCTTGATCGACGTCGCCAACCTGCTTGGCGTGCCTATGAGTGCCACCGAGCAATACCCGAAGGGACTGGGGCCCACGGTGCCGGAATTGGCGTCGCGCTTGCCGAATCGTCCGGACAAGCTGGCGTTCAGCAGTTGCGCGGTGCCGAGCGTCATCGAGGGCTTTCGCGCACAGAAACGCAGCCGGATCGTGCTCGCGGGCATCGAGACTCACGTGTGCGTTCTTAACACTGCCCTCGATCTCTTGGCCGCCGGCTTTCGCATTTATCTACCTGTGGACGCCTTGGGCGCTCGCGGCAGGCTCGACCATGAAACCGCGCTTAAGCGCCTGGCGCACGAGCACGCCACTTTGACGACGGTGGAAACATGTGCGTTCGAATGGCTCGGAGGGGCCTCTCACCCTAACTTCAAACTCGTTAGTAAGTTAGTTCAGGAGCGCATGAAAGCGCTCGTATGAGTTCGATTGACCCCCTGATTCAAAGGATAAGCCGTGTCCATTGCCGGCCAATTAGATCCTCCCACACGATTGTTGCTCGGTCCCGGTCCCTCCGACGTTCATCCGCGGGTGTTGACCGCGATGGCGACGCCGCTTTTGGGACATCTCGATCCGCAATTCCTGGTTCTCATGAATGAGACCCAGGACATGCTGCGGCAAGCGTTTCGCACGACGAATCAACTCACTTTTCCCGTGAGCGCCACCGGCATGGCCGGCATGGAGACCTGCGTCGTCAATCTCGTGGAGCCTGGCGACAAGGTGGTAGTGTGCGTCAAAGGATTTTTCGGCGGCCGCATTGTCGAAGTAGCCGAGCGCGCCGGCGCGGACATCACACGGCTCGATTGTCCGTGGGGCCAGGTCTTCAATCTGGATGCGATTCGCGACACGCTCAAGAAAGTCCGGCCCAAAGTGGTCGCTATCGTCCACGCCGAAACCTCCACGGGCGCTTGGCAGCCGATCCAAAAATTAGGCAAGCTGTGTCACGAGCAAAACACGCTGCTATTGGTGGATGCGGTGACGGCTCTTGGGTGCGTGCCTCTGGAAGTGGATGCCTGGGAAATTGATGCCGTCTACAGCTGTACGCAAAAGGGACTGAGCTGTCCGCCGGGTTTGTCGCCGGTATCGTTCAGCCAGCGCGCCCTGGACGCTATCGCGAAACGCAAAACCAAAGTGCGAAGCTGGTATCTGGACGTGACCATGGTGCAGCGCTATTGGGGCGAGGATCGTTTCTATCACCACACCGCGCCCATCACCATGATCTACGCACTCCGCGAAGGTTTGCGCATTGTCCTGGAAGAAGGCCTGGAAGCGCGCTGGCAGCGACATATGCGCAATCACCGCGCGCTGAAAGCGGGGCTCGAGGCGATGGGTCTGGAATACTCAGCGGCCCCAGGACACCAGTTGCCTCAGCTCAACGCGGTCAAGATCCCGGCGGGCGTGGACGATCTTACGGCGCGCGGGCAACTGCTTACCGAATTCGGCATCGAAGTCGGCGGCGGCTTGGGCGACTTCAAAGGCAAAGTCTGGCGCATCGGCCTCATGGGGCACAATTCGCGCCCCAACTGCGTGGT
>JAKEFD010000302.1 GCA_022616245.1 Gemmataceae bacterium | reverse complement strand
GCGACCGAAGCCGACGATCCTGCCCCGATGGTGGAGGCGTTTCTCATTCGCAAGAACGGTCCGGAAAAGCTGGCCGCCGCGCTCGACAAGGAGAAGATTTCCGCGGACAACGCCAAGCGCGTGTTGCGCGCCATGTTTCTTGCCGGCCGCAACGATCCCGCATTGGCCGGCGTCGTGAGCCGCATCGCCGGACTGGATGCGAACCCCAGGCCGCCCACGCCTAAAGAGATTCAAGAAATCGCCGCCCAGGTACAGGCCAAGGGGGACGCGGCCCGCGGCGAACAGGTCTTTCGCCGCGCCGACCTGGGCTGCATAAAATGCCACGCCGTCGGCAAGGTCGGCGGCGTCATCGGCCCTGACCTCGGACCCATCGGCGGCTCGTCGCCGCTCGACTACATCATCGCGGCCGTGCTCGATCCCAATCAGGCCGTCAAAGAAGAGTATCTCACCAAGTTCATCGTCACCGGCTCGGGCACTGCGGTCACCGGCATCGTGCACGCGCGCGACAAGAACCAGGTCGTGTTGAAAGACGCCACCGGCAAGCTCATCAGCATCCCCGCTTCCGACATCGAGGAAGAAGCGAACGGCAAATCGCTCATGCCCGAAGGCGTGACGCGCATCCTGACGCGCAATGAAATGTTCGACCTGTTGCGCTTCGTCGCCGAGCTGGGCAAGCCCGGCCCCTATCACGGCGCCGATCCCGGCGTGGTGCGGCGCTGGAAAAAGCTTAGAGCATTATCGCCGGCGCTCAAGGAGGGCGTCCCCAATCGCGACGTGGTCCGCGACGCGCTCCTGGCCGCGCCTGCCGACGCTTGGGAACCGGCGTACGCCATGGTGAACGGCACGCTGCCGTTGGACGAATTGCGCAAGCCTGGAAAAGCCGAGGTCCTCTATCTGCAAGCCGAGGTTCATGTCTTGCAGGCAGGGGCGGTGGAAGTGCACGTCGAATCCAAAGCGCCGGCGGTTCTCTGGATCGATGAAGAATTGTTCGAGAACAAGAGCAAGGCCACGGTTGAACTAGCGCCGGGCCGCCATCGCATTAGTGTGCGCGTCGCGGCGGGCGCCGGCGCAGGCTTGCATCTCGAGCTGCGCAAACCCGCCGGCTCGAGGGCAAACTTTCAAGTTGTGCAGAATGATTAATCAGGAACCGCAGATAAACGCGGATGTACGCAGATAGTGACCCAGGCATTTTCTATCTGCGTTGATCTGCGTCCATCTGCGGTTTAAGGCTACTGCTTCGTTTCTTTCGGCGCTGGCCGCAGCGTGTACGAAAACGCCCCCAACAAATCGCCGACTTCAGCATCGTGGCAATTCTGGCATATCTTCGTCGCCCGCAGCGCGCCCAGCATGCGAATGGTGTCGTCCTTGCTGACGATATAGAGATCCTCCCCATCGCGCAGCGAAGGCAAAGCAGCTTCTTCGAAGTAGTCCAGCGTCCGCGTCTTGCCCTGGCGGACCTGCTCCATGCTGGGCAGCTTGTCGGTCAGATACACAACCGGCTGCTCATGGGACAAGATGCCGACGAGCTGAACATGATTGATGCGCCAGCGTTTGCTTTCGTGGGCAGGCACGCCCAGATTGCGAAACCCATGTGAGCTGAAGCCGGCAACGTGATCGCGGTCTTTGATGTAACCGAAGCCAAAGGGATGAAGGAAATCGGAAAGGCCGATGTCATGATAGAAATGGAACTCATCGTCCGCGTTGACCCTGGTCAACGTCTCGCCGGGTGAAACGGGGAAGTCGGCGGGCAGGCCGGGCTGGCTCGGATCGCCGTTCTTGTACACCTCATCCAGCAAGAGTTCGTCGGGATTGGGCCAGACGGGCCGCCTGGGGCCCTCTCCCGGACTTTCAACGAAGAATTTGCGTGTCTTCTCGTGAAGGGCCTTTAATAGCTCGGCCCGTTGATCCTGGTGCCTGGCGAGGTTCTGGTCCAGTATTTCCCAGCGCTTTTTGGACTCGGCATCCAGGCCCTTGCGGGGGGTTATGGGCTTTCCTTTCGGCAAGCGCTCCGTGAGCGATGCAAATGCCAGTGTCTTTCGGGCCTCGGCTTCCTTCCGTTCACTGGCTTGTTGCTCGGAGGGATTTTCGGACCAGAGTCGGATGATGTTAGGCGCGAAGTAAACGCCGACAGCCGCAAATGCAAGGAGGAGAATGGCAGCCAACGAGAGTATGATTCGCATGAGACTCTCCCGAGCAAGGGACTGAAGCCGGCTGGATTATACCACGCCAAAAGCACGCTGCAATTCAACTCGTTTTCATTGTTGTTCCTACCCCCCCCCCCGCGATGTCCCAATGCGCGGGCATTTCGGAAAAATGCGTCTCGCGGTGCAGGTCTCGTTTCGCCACGTCGAGGTATTTGCGGTTCAGGTTGCTGGTGATGTTCTTGGCGATCTTGAACAGGTACGCCAACTCGGCGGAGGACGACCTTGCAGCCGCGCACGGACAATCTGGGCCAAAAATCTTTTGCCACACTTCTTGAAGAACGTCGTCCGAGTCCATCAGCGCGCGCAGACGCCGATTCAAGCGATGGCGGATCACTCGCAGAAGATGCTTGCCGAAGCCGTTGACAAAAGTGACTTGCGCTTGCTCGTCGCCTTGACGGGCCAACGCATAGTAATGCGCGAACTTGGCTGCCCATTCAGTCGATGCGCTCGCCATAGCGGCCCTTCCTTTTTGGGCGTTGGGCGCTCGGACATTGTACGCGCACTAATATCGCAAATGAGAAAAATCTAAGAAAACGCGCAGCTGCATGGGGCAAAATGTGTCTTAAGAAATAGAGGCACAGAGTGCTTGCTTTTCTAAGAAGCGAGTCGGTGCTAACTTGATGCAAATACCTAGTCAGGACGACTTCCCAAAACTTTTTCAAAGGAGTGCACCATGAAGCCTTTGAGCATGATTGTGGCGGTGTTTCTGGTGTTGGTCTTCGCATTACCTGTCTTGGCCGAAAACCAGATTTCATGCACGGCCAGCGACGCCGGCAGCGGACTGATCAAGGTGACCGGCACGGTGACCGTGGACTCCGGCTATGAGATTCAGCCGGGTGGTCGCGGAGTCGCTGTCGAGGTCTGGAAAGACGGAGAAGAAGTAACTTACTTCGATGGCGGCTTGAAACCCGACAAGTCTTCGTTCGAGGGGACCAGCGAAATGAGTTACAGCGCGGGTACGTACAACGTAATGGTTTGGGTCGAGATCGGGCCTGTGTGCTGCGGTCCATACGATTCGTACGCCTATGTAACGACTGTGACGATCAAATGAACGACAATCACGAAACATTCCGGAAAATCGTGACATAGCTGGTTTGTCGACTGAGTCGGGCCGGATCTTTTCGCTTACTGATTTCGCCGGGATGAACCCAAGACGTCGCCAGGGTCAGCTCGAGTTGCTCGGTTCTGCAAAAGCCCAAAGCTCATTTGAAAACTGAATGAATTCAACCTTGACAAAACTCGCAAAGGAAAGCACCATGATCCGCACTCGCTATCTCGCTGCTGCGTGCTCCGCATTGTTGTTTTGCAATACAGCCTTCGCCCAAACCAAGAACGAAATCAAGTGGACAACCGGTTACCCGAAGACGGGAACGATCGGAAGCACCGTTGTTGCCAAAGGAACAGTGACTCTCGACGCGGATTGGAAAATCAACGGCATCACGGCTTTCTATTGGGAAAACGGCAAGAAAGTCCTTCTTGCGCAGAGCAAGTGGACGGCGAAGTACGAGTGGGGAGCCGATGCGAAGACAGGAGCTTGGATTGAGCTTGTGTTAGTCTATTTTAGTGCCGGCACTTCGCTTAACATTGTGGTCGACGCTTATATTGAGAACACGAAGACCGGTCAGAAGGTAACACTGCGGACGCAGCCAAAAACCGCTACGACCAAGTGATGCAGCTAGACGCGCTGAGCGATATCTGGCTGTGAGTAGGAGGCCAAACATGAAGGTTTCTGTTGTTCGCTGGCGTGGCTTTACGTTAATTGAATTGCTGGTTGTTCTAGGAATTGTTGCAATTCTCCTGAGTCTGGTCTTGGCCGGTGTGCAACGGGTCCGTGAAGCGGCCAATCGCGTCCAAAGTTCTAACAACCTCAAACAAATCGTCCTCGCTGTTCACCAATTCGCGGGCAGCCGGAACGGTCGATTGCCGAGTCTAGGAGACTACGCGCCGCCAATGTACTGGATCGGCTCCGTACAAATCCAACCTCCAAACATAAGCCAACCGCCCTTGTTTGTTCGTTTGCTTCCATTTATTGAGCAAGGGAATTGGAAAAGGCAATACGGAACCGTCGCACTTTACGTTAGTCCAGCCGACCCAAGTGCGGGACCGGCGCTAGCCAAGGGAGAACCACTTTGCAGCTATGCCGCGAATGGAGTCGTTTTCAAAGACAATACAGGTCAAATCCCAGCTTCCTTCATCGATGGAATGTCGAATACGATTGCTTTCGGGGAACACTACGCGCGCTGCAACAACGTAGAGTTCAATTACACGGAATGGATGATGACGCGCGATCGTCCTGCGTTCGCGGATTACGCTCAGGTTATTCCCGAAACGGCTGGCGATCCACCCATCACTAGGGCGAACGAACCTGGCGTGACGTTTCAGGTGACTCCCGCCGTTTCCAGATGTCGCCCGAGCCTTGCTCAAACCCCGCATCCGGGTGGGATGCTTGTGGCGCTCGCCGACGGGGCTGTGCGTCAGCTTTCGCCCGGCATCTCGTCTGCAATCTTTTGGGGTGCGGTGACGCCGGCGAGCGGCGAAGTCCTGAGTGATTGGTAGTGGATCGTCGAATCCTGCAAGCTCAGATTACTTCAACTGGCCGACGACTTCTTGCACGCTGGTGGCGCCCAACTGTTCCAGCGCCTGCGGCAACTGCTCCGCCAAGCGCCCGCAAACGGTGGGGTCGAAAAAGTTCGCCGTGCCGATTTGCACGGCGCTCGCACCGGCCACGAGAAACTCCATCACGTCATCAATGGTGCTGATGCCGCCGACGCCGATGATCGGAATCTTCACCGCGCGGGCGACTTGATACACGAGCCGCAAGGCCAAAGGTTTGATTGCCGGGCCGCTGAGGCCCCCCGTGACGTTGCCGAGAATCGGCCGGCGCTTCTTCCAATCGATCGCCATGCCGATGAAGGTGTTGACCAGCGAGACCGCGTCCGCCCCTGCGTCGGCGGCGGCCTGCGCGATGGGAACAATGTTGGTGACGTTCGGCGTCAGCTTCGCGATGATCGGCAACGGACAGACCCGCCGCGCCCCGGCCACCACGCGCCTGGCCACGTCCGGATCGGTCGCGAAGTCCACGCCGCCCGATACGTTGGGACAGGAGAGGTTCAATTCCAAACCGGCCAGTCCCCTCACCCCCGACCCCTCTCCCTCAGGGAGAGGGGCGTTGGCGCCGATTTGTTCCGCCATTTCGAGAAACTCGTCCTCGGTCTTGCCGGCGATGTTGGCGACGATCGCAGTGGGCAATGTCTTGAGGTAGGGCAGGTGGTGGGCGATGAAGTGATCGATGCCGTCGTTGTCGAGGCCGATGGCATTGAGCATGCCTGACGGGGTTTCGACCGTGCGCGGCGGCGGATTGCCGATGCGCGGCCGTTTCGTAACGGTCTTGGGAATGATGCCGCCGAGCTTGGCGAAATCGACTTTGCCCTCCATCTCGCGGGCATAGCCAAAAGTGCCCGAGGCCGCCAAAATCGGGTTTTTTAGGTGCAATCTGCCAAGTGTGACAACTAGTCGATTCATGCGTTTTGCAGAATTGTCCGTGTCGTATCAGGTTTCCAATAAATGACTTGAGACTATTGTATCAGGAGACGTTCCTAGATGGATTGCATCGTATGTGTGTGTGGGTGCAATGCAATCCATTCTACACATCCGACTCCCCGGCAATTCCAACCTCCCGATTGGCGTCAGTCCGACTGGCGGCTGTCCAACAGTGAATCAAACCGGCAAGCTGGCGGACTTTGGACTCTTGAATGACCGCTTGGCGGTCGCCTTGAGCGCAGGCAGCGCCGCGCACGCCGATCCAATCGGGCTCGGCTGCCATGACTTTTTCTATCTCGGCGACACCCAACGATCCAGCCAAGGCGACGCGGACGTTCGCATCATGGCAACGCTGGACGAGGTCGCACATGCGCGACAGTAACAACCAGTGCAAAAGCGAGCGCCCGTCTTTCTTAAATGTGTCCACCAGCAGGACGCTTTGTTCTGCACAGACAAACTCCAGAGTATCGTTCAAGCTTGGGGCATTGCAGAGTTCGCCGTCGGCATAGGCAACGACGACGAGCCGGGTGGCGAGAAGTCTCTTCTTTTCGGTCTGAATGAGCTTGCGCCACGGCTTGTCGCGGGCATTGGCCAAGCCCCATTTGTGATAGGCCAGCTTGGACACAACGGTTGGTGGGGCGAGGTGCCCGCGCGGATTCTCCGCTCCCTCACGGTCGCGGCTCGGACTGGAACTGGGCCCTCCTCCCTCGCGGAGCGTGGAGTCTACTATTTCGCCCATGGCGGCGCTGACGGGGCTTCGTCCGGCGATGACGCGAAGTACGTCGGCGATCACGGCGCTGTCTGCTCGGCCCAGCGCTCCCCGTGACGGTTCTTTCACGTCGATGATGTCGGCGCCCCCCGCGTGGGCAGCGACAGCTTCCTGGGCCGAGCGCACGCTGACGAGTAAGCCGGTTTTTACGGTCGTAGCAATCATGACGGTTTTTTCGCTTTACGAACGACGGGGGCGCTGGTCACAGGGAAAAAGCGGACCCAACCGGGATAGGACTGAAACGGCAACACTTCCGGTTTCTCAAAGAGGAAGCCGTATAACCCGGCGGGCTCAAACCAGCTGTCTTCATTCAAATGGGCTGCTTTGTCGGCCGCGAATGCTTCCGGGTTTCGATATGGGCGGCAGCCAATGAGTTGGGCGGCGCCAAGAAAACCGCCGCGTAAGTTAGCACAATCTAGCAATCCTTCGGGTACATGTTGCCAAGCCTCTCGGCGTTCATCGGCCAGGCGGGCGGCGTGAATCAAGATGCGGCCCAGTCGAGCGGTCGGCCAGCGGCGCACTTCAATGGTTTTGAGGCCATGTACGAGCAGACAGGCCCAAGGCTGCTTGAGCGACAGAGCGTATTGCCGGACTTTTGGCATAAATTCCTCGGTCGCGTGCTGGGTTGGCGCCGCAAGATGGCAATTTGCGGAAGGGCAAAGTAAGAGCTAGGTTATAAGTGAAGTAGTATCGACATAGTGCTCAAACATACAGAGCTTATGCGGAGGATGCACCGGCTGCAAGATTGTGGAGAATCTTCAGCCTGTCGCGGCGGTTTTTCCCCATGGCAGTTCGAATTGAAGCTCATGCGGAACCGATTCCGGGCTACCGTTTGATCGAGCGGTTGGGCGGCGGCGGTTTCGGCGAAGTCTGGAAATGTGAAGCGCCGGGCGGATTGCACAAGGCGATCAAGTTCGTCTTTGGCGATCTGAAGAAGCCCGACGGCGACGACGGTTCGCGCGCGGAACAGGAGCTGAAAGCGCTCAGCCGCGTCAAGTCCGTCCGCCATCCTTACATCCTGTCGATCGAACGCTTCGATATCATCGACGGCCAACTCGTGATCGTGATGGAGTTGGCGGACCGGACATTGTGGGACCGGTTTCGGGAGTGCCGGGCGCAGGGCCTGCCGGGGATTCCGCGCATTGAGCTATTGGAATACATGCGCGAAAGCGCCGAAGCGCTGGACCTCATGAACGAGGAATACCAGCTCCAGCACCTGGATATCAAGCCGCAAAACCTGTTCTTGATCGGCCAGCACATCAAGGTGGCGGATTTCGGCCTGGCGAAGGACATGGGCGAAAAGGCGGCGGCGACCGTCACGGGGGGTGTCACGCCGGTGTATGCGGCGCCTGAGACGTTCGACGGCTGGCTCAGCCGCTACAGCGATCAATACAGTCTGGCGATCGTGTATCAAGAACTGCTCACCGGGCAGCGTCCATTCTCTGGGACGTCGCTGCGGCAGCTGGTTTTGCAGCACTTGCAAGAGAAGCCGGAATTGGGATCGCTGCCGGTTGCCGACCGAAGCGCCGTGTCGCGCGCGTTGGCCAAGAACCCCGAAGACCGTTTTCCGACTTGCCAGGACTTCATACGAACGCTCAAAGAAGCGGGCGCGCCCAAAGTGCCGGCGCCGCCCGCCAGACAGCTGCCGCAGTCGCCGCCGCCGTCGGTCCGCAACGCGTTTCCGCCCAGCAACGACGACGACCTTCAAAAGACGCAAAACGCGCGCGGCAAACTGAGCGCAATTGTCGGGCTGACGAACGATCGGGGCGTTCTGCTCGACCGTCCCCAAGGTCTGCCGCCGCGCGCCCGCTACACGGACCAGGCTGCGGTCACCACACCGCCGCAAGAATTCGGCGACACGCACCACTCGTCGGCTTTGGCGCGGCCCGCGACCAGCCCGGAGCTCGACCTGGAATCGCCCAACGGAGTGCAGCCTTCGGTAGTCATTGGCTTGGGCACGTTCGGAGTGGATACGGTTTTGGCCTTTCGCAAGCTCTTGTCGCGCGATCTTGGTCCCGCGGAATACGTGCCGTGGATACGACTCTTGGCTGTGGATATGGACGCCGAAGCGCTGCAAGCGGCCCACCACGGCGGCGACAACGGGTTCTTGCAGCCTTTCGAGGCGCAAATCGCGCGCTTGCACCGGCCAGCGCATTATCTCAAGTCGCGCGACGGCAAGTTCCCCATGGACAGTTGGCTCAACTCGAAATGGCTCTACCGCATGCCGCGCCAGCAAAACTCCGCCGGCTTGCGCGCTCTGGGGCGGCTGGCGTTTGTCGATAATTACCGGATGCTTTCGAAGCGCTTCCAAGGCGAGATCGAAGCCTGTCTGAATCCGCCCCAAGCCGACGAGTCCACGCAACGAGTTGCGCCGCGCTGCCGATTGCCGCGCGTTTACGTCGTGGCCAATCTGGCCGGCAACACCGGCAGCGGCATGTTCCTCGACGTTGCCTATGTGGTCCGGCAGGTGCTGCGCAAACAGGGATACGCGCAACCGGACGTCGTCGGACTCTTGTTCGTGCCGCCGACCGAAGGAGGCGGGCAGTCCTCGGCCGGCTTTGCGAACGCCTACGCCGCTTTGACGGAGCTTAGGTATTTCAGCGCGACCAAGAAGTTTTCGGCCAATTACACTTCAGGCGAAGGTCAAAAAGAGCTGCGCTTCTCCGAGGTCGGGCCCCCCTTCGCGCGCTGCTTTCTGACGCCGCTGCCGTTTCGGCGCACTGCCTCGGAAGACTCCACGCAAGCCATCGAAACCGCCAGTCAGTTTCTGTATCGCGATCTGGCAACCATGGTCGGCACCGGGGCGGACGAGAAGCGCAAGGCCGCTCTCGGCACGGACGCCTCGACGCCGCCGATTCCGACTTCGTACGGGATGTTTCGGCTGGAATGGCCTCGGCGTCGCCTCTTGCAGCAAGCCGCCCGCGTGCTTTGCAAGCGCCTGGTCGAGCGCTGGATGAACAAGGACGCCCGCGCGCTGACCGACGAATTGCGGCAGTGGTCCCACCGACAATGGGAAGACATGGGCTTGCGCGCGGAGGCGTTGATATCCAGTTTCCAGGATCGTGTCGAATTGAAACGCGGAGAAATCCCGGAGAAAACCTATCTGCAAGTCATCCAGCCGCTGCAAGAAGCTCTGACGCGAACGGATCGCAAAATCGAGATGCAATGGGGCCCGGCCGTCAAGGTGCTGAACGACCTGGAGGGATTGCTCGGCATCCCCGAAGAATTCCGGCCGCAAGGGCCTCAGCAGCCTGGGCCCGGGCAGTTGGAAAGCCTGCTGGCTGTGATTGCCGAGAGGGTGGCTCAAGAGTCCGAACAGAGGCTGGCGGAGGTGATCGTCAAGCTGATTGAGAAACCGGCGTATCGCTTGGCAGGGGCCGAAGAAGCGCTCAAGCAAATGGGCACCACGTTGGAACAAGCGCTCGTGGCCTTGGAGCCGTTGTCCAACGAAGTGAACGATCGCTGTGTCGCCACGTTTCAGCGCATTCTGGCCATCATCGAGAAACCGTTGCCGCCCGAGACGAAGTCCACGCTTTGGTCTTTTTCGCGCAAATCCGCTCCGAAAGCGATGAACGTTTGCAAGGAGCTGATCGAGCTTCTTCAGACGTATGCCAAGACCCGTTTCCAGAATTTGGTCCTACACAATATCAGCCGGCTGTACGTAGCCCTGCGCGGTCATTTGTCGGACCAAATCCGTGAAGTCGGCTTTTGCCGGCAACGGCTGACCGAGCTGGCTGGTCTGATCGCGGACAAGGCCGCCGCGGCGCCTGTGGTCGCGCCGTCGCGCTATGCCTATACGTCTGTGCAATCGCTGCTGCCCGAAGGCTGCGCCAAAATCGAGGACGCCGGCAAGCAACTCGAAGAGAGCGTGACCGCGGCGGACCTGCTCACGTTCGATCAGCAAATACAAGATTTCGTGCGCCGGGACTATCGCGCTCTGGTCGAGGTGTGCTTGGGCCCGTCGCACATTGTCAAGAAACTCATGCCGCAGCTCTTTCGTCATGCGGAGTCGTTTCTGGAACCTCGTGTTTCCGGCGGCAGCGTTTCGGAGCTATTGTTGCGGCTCAAAGGTAAGAGCGAGACGGAGCTGCGCGACGAGATCTACCAAGCGTTCAAGAAGGCTTGCCCGGAACTGGGCAATCCGGAAACCAAGGACTTTCTCGTTGCCCTCGTGCCCAATGACGATGCCGGACACACGCTGGAGAGCGCCGTCAAGAGCATCTTTCCTCAAGCATTGGTGGTTTTCTCCGAGCGTTGCGACGAAATCGTCTTCTATCGCGAAAAGCTGCAGTTCACCGAGGCGGATCTGGAACTTCTTGGTCCCAAATACGAAGAGATGTATCGAAAAATGTCGGTGGAGCCAGGCGCATTGCACAGTCGCGAGGACATCGCATCATGGGAAGCGCTGGCGACCGTGTCTGAGTGCAGCGCTACTTGATCCGCGCTTGTACCACGCGTTCCATCCATGCGAGATGACCTTGGGGCGCCCACGAACGAGCCAAAAGCTGCAAGCGCGCCGCATGCACCGTATCGCTCGTTAACTCCTGGGACGCCGTAAGTCCTTTTTGAATCTCTGACTTCTTGAGCTGAGCGATTTCATCCAGCAGTGTTTTGTAGGTGGTTTGAGCCAAGGCAAAAGATCCAAGTTGCGTTTGGGCTTCCGCCAGCCGCAACCGCGCTGCAAGCAAAGCATGCATGTCCGCGTGCAAATGCTCCCAAAGAGCAACGCCGCCCTCGTGTTCCTCCACAATCCATTTGCGATGAATGGCGTCCAGACGCTTGAACACCGCGCCGGCGTTCAAGAGATATCGATCCAGATACTTGCTCCAAGAGCCGCGCGCGTTGACCCATCCGCTCTTGGCGTCCCTTTGGAGGCGGTCGTTCTCTTTGCCTTGCGCGGCCAGCGCACGGGCAAGTGCCTGGGCATGGGCCGCTTTTTCATGCCAGCGCACGGCCTCCAATTCGGCGATCTGCTGGCCCAGTGATTCTCTGCAAGCCTGCAACATAACGAACGTCAGCGTTTTCTTCTCGAATTTCGCCAAGGGGATTTCGCTATCCACCTGGAACAAGTGCAAGAGGTATTGATCTTCATTCCAGAGTTGATTCACTTTGGCTTGCGCGCCGGGATCCTTGCGCGCCCATTCAAGGTACGCCTCCTTGACGCGCTCGCGCCATTCCGCAATACGCTTCTGCACCAGGGCGCTATCCGGCTGTTGCGCGGCTTCTTCCATCTCGACGACGGCTCGGATGCGTTCCAGGCGCTTGAGCGCCTCCGTGAACTGGCCGCGCAGCATGTATTCCTCCGGCTGGATGTAAAACACGCCGTATAACTCCCTGGTTTTCTGCAGGAGCAGGCCGCGCGCCTGATCGGGAAGCTCGCGGTAAACCTTCATGTCGTTGTACTGGCCGAGAATGCTGCCCAGTGGAAACTGGTTCAAGAGATAGCGCTGCATGCGCCCGGTTTTGTCCATGCCGCCGTCGTCCAAAGGCAGAATCAAGCGCAACGCCCGCACCGGAGACGGCGGCGGCGTCTTCGGGTCGCCGCGCTCGTTCCAAACGGCGACGGGTCCGTGGCGCTCGAAGTTGCGCCACGACTTGGCGAAATCCTGGTGGAGAACGATTTGGTCGGTCGCGCTCAACGCTATTTCCAGATAGCGCATGCGCGGCGCCAGCGCTGCCAGCGGCGGCGCGAGCAAGATCTGCAGTTTCTGGGCAGAATCCGCGGCGAACCCGGAAGCTGCCAGCAACGTCCGGTCCGCGTCTGCCTGCGTCCAGGTGGCGACGCCGGACTTTTCTTCGCCGCCGCCGTCCTTGTCCTTCGGTGCGCTCGTCTTCGCCGGCGCAACGGGCGTTCCAAGCCGGGGATCAAACAGGAAAACCTCCTGCTTGTCGGCCTCGGTGAGCAAGAGGCCCACCAGCAGCGGACTGTGCCACTCTTTGGGGTAGTCCGCGACAATCACGCAGCCCTCGACTTGGAATTGCCGCATGAGCTCGATAAACACGAGGGCGCGGTCGCGGTGATTGCCAAAGCCGCGCCGCAGCACGTGGGCTGGCGGCAGCCACTCGTCGGACTCATCGAAAAGATGGATCCGGCGCATGACCCATTCAAAGCACGTCTTGGCTTGTTCGAGCGGAGTGCTGCCGGTCACCTCGAGGAAGCGGGCGACGTCATGAAAGAGAAACGCGCTGTCCAGATGATAGGCGTCCGCCGCAGTCGCAAACGAGGGCGCTTCCACTTCCTGCAATTCGTTCGGATAAAGTGCAAAGGACCGTTCCAAAAGCGCGCGCTCATCTTTGGTAAGCGGCATCGGCTTCTTTACGTCCGCCTTTTCCAAATGCCGGTTCACCAGCATGAGCGCGTCACGATACTGCGGCACTCCCGTGGCCTGGCGCATCAGGTCGAGCGCGGGCTTGAGCACATCGTCGCCTTGAGGACTGATCTTCGCGTTGCCCGGCGGCTTGACGGCATTGTTTCGGCTGCAACCGCACACCGCCAGTACACTTAACACGGCCAGCATGCCCCCAAGAGAAATCCAGCTTCGTCGTCTTGAAAGAAAGTGCATGTTGTATGTCCGCGCTGTCCTTTCCGTTTTTCAATATACCGTACAGTTTATATCGTATGGAGCGTGAAAAACTGGTGAGAATGACCCACGTCAAGCTGTTATTCCGCTAAGGCATCACGCAGCCGCAAACAGCATTCGATCAAGCGCGGCAGGTCCGCGAGCGCGATCATGTTCGGTCCGTCGCTGAGCGCCTCGTCCGGGCGCGGATGTGTTTCCAAAAACACTCCGTCGCAGCCGCAGGCGACCGCGGCGCGCGCCAGAAACGGCACCATGCGGCGTTCCCCGTCGCTCGTGTCGCCTCGGCCCGCTGGTTTCTGTACGCTGTGCGTGGCGTCAAAGATCACGGGGCAGCCCAAATCTTGCATCCAGGGTATGGCGCGAAAATCGTTGACGAGCTGCCCGTAGCCGAACGTCGAGCCGCGCTCGGTCAGAAGCAGGTTGCGGTTGCCCAATTCTGCCATCTTCGCGACCACGTTCTTCATGTCCCAAGGCGCCATGAACTGGCCCTTTTTGACATTGACCGCGCGGCCCGTGCGGGCGGCGGCTTGCAAGAGATCCGTCTGACGCGCCAGGAATGCAGGTATTTGGAGAAGATCGACCACGCCGGCTGCGGCCTCCGCCTGGTGGCATTCGTGTATGTCCGTGGTCACGGGCAAGCCGGTGCGCGTCTTCACGGCCGCGAGCGTGCGCAGCCCTTCGTGCAGGCCGGGTCCGCGAAACGACTTCCCTGAAGTGCGATTGGCCTTGTCGAACGACGCTTTGAAAACGAGCGGAATGCGCAGTCGAGCCGCTGTTGCCGCCAACTGTTCGGCAATCCAGAGCGTCAAGTCATGGCTTTCGATAACGCAGGGTCCGGCAATCCACAAGATCGGCTGTCCGGGACCGCAGGCGACGCCGCCGATGTTGACCGCCATGATTTGCCCTCCGTGGTTTTCGAGGGAGAAAGCTCTTCCCCGCTAATCTAACCGCGCAGGGCATTTCGGGGAAAGGGCAACGTCGCGCCGGCGCGCGCGAACGCGGCAAGCGGGTCTTTTTCAGTGTCCGCCCATAGAGACTGAACCACGTTGTTGATAAAGTAACGAGGCATCAACCTTGCAAGGAGCAGCTATGAAAGTTGTCGAGCTGCGCGGTTTCGGCCTGGAGAATCTGGCTGTTGCAGAACGGCCGGCGCCCAAGCCGGGCATCGGCCAAGTTCTACTCAAGATGCGCGCCTGGTCGCTCAATTACCGCGACCTGATGGTGGTGAAAGGGCAATACAACCCAAAACTGAAATTCCCTTTCGTGCCGCTTTCCGACGGCGTGGGCGAAGTCGCTGAGGTCGGCGCCGGCGTCACGCGCGTCAAGCCGGGCCAGCGTGTCGCGGGCACGTTCATGCAGGGTTGGATCGCCGGCGACTTGACCGAAGCCAAAGCGAAGACCGGTCTGGGCGGCGGGCCCGAAGGCGTTCTTGCCGAACAGGTCGTGCTCGACGCGGACGGCGTCACGACCGTGCCGGAACATCTCACGGACGAAGAAGCGGCGACTTTGCCCTGCGCCGCGCTTACGGCTTGGAACGCGCTCGTCACGCATGGCAACGTCACGGCCGGCGACACCGTGCTGGTCCAGGGCACTGGGGGCGTTTCGCTGTTCGCGCTGCAGTTCGCCCGCTTGCACGGCGCCAAAGTAATCGCGACGTCCAGCAGCGATCAGAAGCTGGAACGCGTCAAGTCGCTGGGCGCCGCCGAGGGGATCAATTACAAGCAAGAGCCGGAGTGGGGCGAGAAAGCTCGGACACTCTCCGGACTGGGCGTCGATCACGTTGTCGAAGTCGGCGGGGCTGGCACGCTGGCCCAATCGCTGCGCGGCGTGCGCGTGGGCGGAACTATCAGCCTCATCGGCGTACTAAGCGGTGTCGGCCAGGCCAATCCGCTGCCGATTCTCATGAAGCAGGTCCGCCTGCAAGGCATCTTCGTCGGCAGCCGCGAAATGTTCGAAGCCATGAACCGCGCCGTCGCCCTGCACCGCCTGCGGCCTGTCGTGGACCGCGTCTTTGGCTTTTCCGAAATCCGCCCCGCGCTCGAGCACATGCAACAAGGCGCTCATTTCGGAAAGATCTGTCTTCGTTGGACGTAGGAAGCAGCAGTCAGCAGGGACAGCGAACGTGTCTGCACCCTGACTCAGTGAGACGCACATGAATCGGCGCATGTTCATTCAAGTGGCAGCGCCAGCTGCGGTTATCGGCCTCGTTCTCTCCGGCATCTGTCTTTACTGCGCCTGGCAAGTGCAGCGCTTGCAAGCCGACCTCTCCGACATTCTCGATAACAGTATGCGCAGTCTGCAGGCCGCGCAGCAATTGGAGACGCACGTGGAGACGTTGCGTTTCCAAAGTCTGTTGCTTCTCGTCGACCCAGGACCCAACGTCCAACGCACGGTCGAGCTTCACCAGCAGTTGTTCGAGGAATGGCTCGAACACGCGGCCAAAGTCGCGCATACCCCGGAGGAATTGGCGACCATCCAGGAGATGCGCGCCGGTTACCAGCGCTTTCTGCGCGAAATGGCCGAGATGCGCATCGTCCTGGACAAGCTCGGTCCGCCCGACAGTCTCAGCAAGCTCGCCGACGCGCTGCCGATCAAACACATCACCGATCCGTGCAACGAATTTGCCCGCATCAATCAGGCGCATTTGGAAGACACGGTCGAGGAAAGCGCGCGCGTCACGCGCTGGTTGCAGGCCGCCATGCTGTTGCTCGGTCTGGGGGGGCCCCTGGGCGGCTTGCTGTCCGGGTTCGGCATCGCCCGCGCGCTGAGCCGGTCGCTTCACAAGCTCAGCTTGCGCGTTCACGATATGGCGCAGCACTTGGAAAAAGACGTGGCCGCCGTCAAGTTCCAGGCCGACGGCGACCTCGTGCACCTGGATCGCCAGCTGGACCATGTCATGATGCGTGTCGCCGAGGTGATGCAAGAGCTGCACAAGCAACAGCGCGAAATCCAGCGCTCGCAACAATTGGCAGCCGCCGGGCAACTGGCGGCCGGCGTTGCCCACGAAGTTCGCAATCCGCTTACTTCCATCAAGATGCTTGTCGAAGCTGGACTGCGCGCGCACAAGCCCCGGCCGCTGTCGATCGAAAACCTGCAAGTCATGCACGGCGAAATCCTGCGCCTCGAACAGACTGTGCAGAGCTTCCTCGACTTCGCCCGCCCACCGGCCCTGCAAAAAGTCGCCAGCGACATCCGGTACATCGTCCACCAGGCGGTGGAACTTACCAAAGTCCGCGCGCGCCAGCAGAACGTCGGAGTCGAAGTGCGTTTGCCGGAACGCGAAGTGTTGGCTCCCGTCGACAAGAGCCAACTGGGCACCGTCTTGGTCAATTTGCTCATCAACGCCCTCGACGCCATGCCGTCCGGCGGCTCCCTGCGTGTCGAGCTTGCGCCCGAAGGCAGCGACGGCTTTCGCCTGCACGTCGCCGATACAGGCGGCGGCCTCGCGCCCGCCATACTCGACAAACTGTTTTCGCCGTTTGTGAGCACCAAGCCGACCGGCAGCGGCCTGGGTCTGTCGATATGCCGACGCATCATGGAGGAGCACGGGGGCGCCATTCAAGCCGACAACCAGCCCGACGGCGGCGCGTGTTTCACGTTGGTGCTGCCGGCCGCGTCCTGATGGTGATGAACGCCCAAGGCGTCAAAAGGGCGCTAAGCGCCTGCGCGCCTCCTTAAACAAGATTGGAGCAGTCATGCCCGTGTTGCTCGTCATCGACGATGAACAGAACATTCGTTACTCGTTTCGCTGCGTGTTTGCGGATGAAAACATCGAAGTGCTGACGGCCGGCACTGCCGAGGAGGGCATCCGTCTGTGGGAGGAGCGACGGCCCGACGTCGTGGTGCTGGACATTCAGCTGCCCGACCGCACCGGCTTGGATGTGTTCCAAGAAATGAAACGGCGTGACTTCAAGACGCCGGTCCTGTTCATCACCGCGCAAGGCACTACCGACACGGCCTTGGAAGCGATGAAGCAAGGCGCCTATGACTATCTCATCAAGCCGGTCGATCTGGACCGATTGAATCAACTGCTCAGTCGTGCCTTCGAGGCTGCCCGTCTCATGCGCGCCCCCATTCTCTTCCCCGAGGAAGAAAGCGCGGACCGCATCGTCGGCAAAAGCGCCGTCATGCAGGAAATGTGCAAGACGATCGGCCGCATCGCTCCTCAAGACGTCAACGTGCTCATCCTGGGCGAAAGCGGCACGGGCAAGGAGTTGGTGGCCCGCGCCTTGTATCACCATAGCCGCCGCGCCGATCAGCCCTTTCTGGCCATCAACTGCGCCGCCATTCCCGAGACCCTGCTCGAAAGCGAGTTATTCGGCCACGAACAAGGCGCATTTACCGGCGCGGCCCGGCGTCGTATCGGCAAATTCGAGCAATGCGACCGCGGCACGCTCTTCTTGGACGAAATCGGCGACATGGCACCGGCCTTGCAGGCCAAGATGCTGCGCGTTTTGCAGGAGCAGCGCTTCGAGCGCTTGGGCAGCAATGAACCTGTGCAAACCCACGTGCGCGTGTTGGCGGCCACCAATCAGAACCTGGATGAGCTCGTCGAACAAGGCCGATTCCGAAAAGACTTCTACTACCGCCTCAAGGTCGCCACGCTGCATGTCCCCGCCTTGCGCAACCGTCTGGAAGACGTCCCCGAGCTGGCACACTATTTCCTGTTCCGCTTTAACCGCGAGCTTGGCGCCGATTATCGCAGCGTCGCGCCGGAAACGCTCGAGCTTCTCCAGCAGAACGCCTGGCCCGGCAACGTGCGCGAAATGCAAAGCGTGATCAAAGAAGCCATGCTGCAAGGCGCAGGACATATCCTCTTTCCGGAATTCCTGCCGGCCGACTTCCTAGGCAAGTCGATTGACGCGCACTGCGCGCCGCCTTGTGACAAGTCCGGCTCCCTCGAGCAACTCGTCGAGAGTTTGCTGCAAACCGGCAAGCGCGATCTGTACTCGCAAGCCGTCGAGGCCCTCGAACGCGTGCTCTTGCCGCGTGTTTTGCGCGATACCAAGGGGCATCAGACTCAAGCCAGCGAACTCCTCGGCCTGAGCCGGGGCACTCTCCGCCAAAAACTGAAGAACCTCGGCTTCTCGATCGACAAGGTGTTTCACGATGAAAGCAACGGCGGGGACAACGGCATATCCAGAAATGTTTGATGCGCTTTTTGCTGCGCCTGAACGCGCCAAAAGCCCGATGAAACCGGGCTGCGTCAGGCGGCGACGTGTCTATTGAAAACTTCCTTGCCAGGCACGGCGCGTCGTGCGCTGTGCCCGGAAGGATGCTGGCGATCATTGGTTGGCGTCACCGTGCAGTAACACCACTCGCCGCGGGCATGGTGAGCGTGATTTCCCGCTCCTGGCCCGGTTGCACTACGACCTGTTCGCGCACGCGGATGGGTTGCCCGTCGCGCACGACTTGGGCTTCCAACACGTAGTAGTACTGGGAGCCGGGGACCAGAGGAGGCGAACTGAAAACGCGTCGCTCCGAAGTTGCCACAGTTGGAGTCCCGTCGATCTTGAGCGTGGCATCGGCGGGAAGGTGAACGATGAGCGTTGCCCGCGTCTGGTTGTTGGCGCTCTTCGGAGTTTCCGCCGCACCCGGAGTCTTTTTCGGCATTACCTTGGGCTCGGTAGACGGAACAGCTCCTGCCCCGCCGCCGCAGCACGCGCCGCCGGTGCAGCCGTGGCAGACGACCCGGCCATTGCAACCGTGGCAGCCAAAGCAGCCGCCAAAACAGCCGCCCGAACATCCGAAGCGGCCGCGCAAGCCGAAGCAGCCGCCGCCTCCGAAGCAACCGCCGCAGCGGCCGCCGCCGTGGCAGCTGGCATAACAGCCATTGCAGCCACCGCCGCAACGGCCAAACTGCGCAGGCGCCTCGCCGCCGCCACTGATGGCCATCATCAACACGACGCTGTACATGGTGTGTCCCTTCTGTGAGAGGCCAATAGAGAAAATAGCTAAAACAGGGTACGCCCGGTGGGGAGCATATGACATGCCAATGTCATTGGCAACCGTATAGCGGGGAAAGATGAATGCGACTGGGCAAACGGCGAAGATTTTGCTTGCGCGGCCAGGCGGCGCGCTAAAGATGCGCATTGTTCTGCTCAGTTCTGAGCAATCAACTGCACACTCACTGGAGTGACATGTTACTTGGGCCCGCAACGGCAGAAGAACAAGGCGACCAGGTCGATTCTAGACACAGGCCGTAGAGCGCGCTCGTTAGAGTCCACTGGAAAGTCCGTGAAGTAGCTTTGGTGCTCGCGGCAGAACTGCTCGACCTGGCTGCGGAACGATTCCACCAGGCGCTTGTGCTCGGGCAGCGCCGCCAGATTCGTTTGATCGCGCGGGTCCGCATCGAAGTCATAAATCTCTTCACTGCCGTCCTTGCCGTAACGGATGTAATGCTTGCCGTCCTGGAAGAAGGACAGGATCCAACCGGTCGCGGTCGGGGAGCGGCCCTGGTCCGGCCGCGCATACTGCGGTGGAATGGCGAAGGCCACTTGAAAGAGCGGCGAGTCCTTTTGGCCCTTGTACTGTGCATCCCAGTATCGGCTCAGTGTGCTGCCGGGAAATGGGGCGTCCTTTGTCTTGAGCAGAGTCGATACCGTCGCGGGCAGATCGCGCAGCGTCACGAATTGCTTCACCTGTGTGCCTTCCGGAATGCGGCCTGGAAAAAGCACAACAAGCGGCACGTGCAGGAGTTGGCGGTGCAAGCTGTTGCCGTGGATGAAGCGGCCATGCTCGCCGAAATGCTCGCCATGATCGGAGGTAATGATGACCAGCGTGTCCTTGAGGGAGCCGCGCCGGTCCAGCTCTTCGAGCAATCGGTTGAGCTGGTCGTCGAGATAGGCGATGCCGCCGTCGTAACCGCGCAGCGCGGCGTCGACGATCCGGGGCGGCAGCGAGTGGGCGGGAGACTCCCACCAGCGCCAGAAGGCGGCGCGCTCTTCCAGAGTGGGCGGCGGGCCGAACATCGAATCGTACGGCGCGGGCGGTAAGTAAGGATCGTGCGCGTCGAAATAATTGAGAAACGCGAAGAACGGTTTCGCCCCGTCGTCATTCGGTTTCGTGTGAGCCGACAACCAGTCGAGGAACGAGGCATTGACCTCGGCGGCGTCTTTGCGCCCATAGAGATCGAAGTAATCAAGGGCGGTACGGACCGGGCGCTTGTTGAAAAACCATTTGGTCAAAGCCGAGCAATTGATGAACTCGCCGGGCGAGTGATTGTAGTCCCGGTAATGGACAAACCCGCGCGCCAGTCCGGAATCGTAGCCGGCATAATATCGATTCGCGCTGAAGCCGGCTGTCAGGTAGCCGCGGTCGCGCAAAACCTCGGCCAGAGTGGGATGCAAATCGTCGAGCGGCTGCCGCCAGTGCGCGGACAGCTCGTGGGCATAGCGGCCGGTGAACATGCCGGCGTGCGACGGCAGCGTCCACGGCGCGGTCGTGAAGGCGCGCTCGAACCAGGCGCCTTTCTTGGCCCACTTTTCCAGGTTGGGCGACGTGCGCCGTTCGTAGCCGTGCAAGCTCAGATTCTGGGCGCGGACCGTGTCCATCACTACGAGCAAGACATTCGGCGCGTCGCTGGCAGCCGGCGGAATGCGGGCATGCTCTTGCCGTTGCCGCCAATGCGCGCTCGCCTTTTGGCTGACTACGACCGCGACCAATAGCAACACAACCAACACCGCATACCGGCGCAAGCGCGGCGCCGCTTTTTCCCAACGGCCGACGATAATGCGCGTCGACTGCACCGCCAGGCCGACGCCGAGAATGATCATCGGCAAGGCGTCGATGCGGTCGTAAAGCAAGAGGATTTTCGCGAAGAACAGATAGCTAAAGAGAAACACCGCCGGCACGAGCCAACGGCGGCTGCGAACCAGCGCACTTAGAAGAAAAAACAACACGCCCGGAAGCGCGAAGACGCAAAGGTCTGCGACCGGCGTCATCCAGGTGATGTCCGGCGAAAGACGCGTGTACCAGCGCCACCCCAGTGTTTTCTCGGCCAGGTGATAGACGATTTCAATGGCGGCGGTGAAGAGCGCGAACGCGGCCGCCAGCCAGAGGTAGGTGGCTGGGGAGATGGATTCCGGCTTGGTTGGATTGGTGGACATAAACTTCTTAAGTTGTTTACGTTTCGCGCTCGCTGAACTCCCTGCTATGGCTTGTTAAATCCTTCGCTCGCGCGTCAGGCTTGTTAACACGAGGCATCTAGTGAGCGCGAAACGTAAACGGCATTAACCGATGTAGCCCAAGCCGCTGAGCCGTTCGCGCACGATTTCCTCTTCGTCCGCGGCCCAGCCGTTGCCCGAGCCGTCCGAAACGCCGGACACCAGCGAGCGACCCTGGAACGAACCCGGCACGTCGTAGCCGCCCAGCTCGAGCAGGGTCGGCGCCATGTCTAATAGATGCGCGCCCGCAAATTCGCCTTGCAGCGGGCTGTTCGGCGCGGCCAGGATAAACGCGCCGTGCTGAGCGTGGTTGCAATCGTCCGGGCCGGTGTCGTTTTCCTGAATGTGTAAATTCGGATAGCCGACGCCGCCGATCGAGCGCCAGTAGAGTGCGCCAAAGTGCACGATCAAATCCGGCGCGACGTTGTTCACCGAACGATACACTTCCTCCGGTCGAAAAACCAGGGTGCCCATCGGCTTGCCGAGATCGTCGGGCAACGCCTCGAACTTCGCCTTCAGTTCGTCGCGGAACCGTTCGTAGCCGGCCAGGTCGATCGTCCCCTCGGGCTCGCGGCCTTTGACATTGAGAAAAACCCGGGCGTAGTAGCCGCCTTCGCTCCAAACTTTCGTTTTGCTCCAATTGACCTTGAGCTTTCCGAAAGGCGTGACTTCCTTGGGATATTCGTCGAGGACTAAGAAGCCTTCGCGGATGAGCCATTCGTTCACGCAAAAGCCGCCGTCCAGGCGCTGCGCGCCGTGGTCGGACAGCACGAGGATGATCGTGTCTTCCGTCAGCAAATCGAGAATGCGGCCGATTTCGTCGTCCAGCATGCGATAGTAATCGCGGATCACATTCTTGTAGGGGCTATCCGGTTCGTGCTGGCGGTGTGCCGGATCGTGGTGTTTCCAGAAGCCGTGCTGAATGCGGTCCAGACCGATCTCGACGAATTGGAAATAATCCCAATCGGTGTTTTTCAAGAAGTGCCGCACCACATCGAAGTGGATGCGCGTCATGCGAAAGACTTCCTCCTTGAGCCAGGGCTTGTTGTGCGTGCGGAATTCCTTGACGTCCACCGGATAGTCGCCGACGAGCTGGGCGATCTGGTTCTTTACAAAGGCAGGGTAGGTGTATTGGCTCTTGGTCGTGTCCGGCGTCATGAAGCAAGAGACGTAGATGCCGTTCACTTTCAAAGGCGGATAGCCCGGCGGCACGCCGATGATAACGGTGCGCTTGCCTTCGGCGCCGATCTGATCCCAGATCGCCGGAGCTTGGATCGATGCGGAATTGACAATCCCGAGGTTGGAATAGGAATAGTCGACGCGATTGCGGAAACCGTAGACGCCGAGGGAACCAGGGTCCTGGCTGGTGCTCATGCAGCGCCACGCGGGCACGGTGATGGGTGGGATGATGCTCTCGAGCTTGCCGAAGCAGCCGGCTTCCATCAGCCTGCGGAAGTTGGGCAAATCCTCGTTCGCCAGGAGCAGGTTGGGGCAGGCGCAATCCAGACCCATGACAAGTATCTTCATGCCAGCACCGATCTTCCTTCCATTGCCGGCCCTTTGGCCACGCCAAACGCGCCCAGGATAGTGGGGGCAAGATCCACCAGCCTGACGCCTTCGGTTTGGAAAGGCCGATTCATGAACAAGACCCCGGGCACGAGGCTGGGGTCAACGATATGGTCGCCGCTCCATTTCTTGCGGTTGTCTTCGAACAGCCCGTCCGCGACTCCGCCCAGAGCGGTGCCCCAGGAGGCGCGATAGCTGTCCGCGAAATTGACGATGAGGTCGGGCGCTTCTGCGGCATACGCGCCTTGATAAACCTCTTCGCGCGCCGATACGCTGCGGACCGCCAGCTTGGCTCGTTCCGCGTCCTGCAAGCCGGTCAGGCCTTCCTTGATGGATTTACCTAATGCGGGCGCTTCGTCAGCAGCTACAGAACCCTGCTCCTCGCGGCCCGCAAGATTAAGGTAAATGCCCGCCAGCCCCAGCGCGTAGGCTTTGGTTTGGCGCCAATCGACGTCGCGGAAAAACTCGCCGGCATCCGGGCCGGGCTTCTTGCCGCCCTTCAGCTTCAACAGGCCGTGCGCGTGCAGCCAGCTATTCAAATGGACGCCGCGCTCAAAGCTGCCGAAACCGTGATCGCTGAGCGTGATGAACAACGTGTCGTCGCCGGCATAGGCAAGCATTCTGCCGACCAAAGTGTCGCATTGGCGGTAGTGCTCGTCGATGACGTGGCTGAGGTCATTAGTGCTGCCTGCCAGGCAGACAGGAATGTCTGCCCCACGCTGGTGGCGCCAGAACATGTGCTGGATGCGGTCGGGCGTATCGAACAAACAGAAGTAGAAGCCATCCTTGAACCGGTCCAATTCGTGAAAGGCCATCTGTTCGCGCTCACGCCAGACGTCGGCGCACTGCTGCAGGTAGGCGCACTCGTCGAAGCGTTCGTTATTGAGTCCGCCGTGGTCCTCGGCCATCCCAGTCGTGTGAAAGGCGCCGATCTTCTGTGTTAGCTCGTTGGCGAATTCCGCGGGCGAGCTGATGGGGAACAGGGGATGCTCGGGATCGAAGTTTACGGGCGAGGCGTAGAGTTCCAGCTCCGGCGCGAGGCTTCTAAGGAAGAACCGGACCGCGCCGCGCGACGATTGGAATAGGCCAGTCTTGAATTTCACTTTGAGCCAGGCGCTCCATTGCCCCGGGCGCACTTCCAGCGCTTGCGGTTGGCCGGACGAGCGTATCACCAACTTGTTGACGGCAAGATTGGGCACGAGTGTCAGCGGAAACTGACACGTGTTGCGCGAACGTGGCTGGAGTGGGCCGGGGAGATTAGTCTGAATCCCTTGCTCACGCGTCGGGTTAATGTGCCCTTGCTCGCGCGTCGCGTCGACATTCCCTCGCTCGCGCTTCGGGCTAGTGTTGGGAATCTCGACGATGTTTTCGCTTTCGCCGCGAGCGACGTTTTTCGCCGAGGTGAAGAATGTGGACGTGCCGAAGCCGCCGCGCAGGTCCGGGACGCCCATGCCGGCGAGCAGCCGGCCGTTGACCGGGTCGGGCGGATAGGTGCACGGGCAGCGCAGCACCGTGCAGTGGATGCCGGCTTGCGAGAGCAGCGACCAGAGCGGCGTGCCGCGCCGCAGGTTGACCGCCCTGGGCGACGAAAAGGCGTTTTTTTGCTCGTAGCTATTGAGGGCAAGGTCCGGAAGATAGGTGCGCGGGTTGCGGCGTAAGAAGTCAAAGATGCCGTGGCCGCCGGGGTTCGTGCCGGTGGCGAAAGTGGACCAGGCCACGGGAGTTTGTGCAGGGTATGTGGTTGCAACTGTGCCAAAGCTGCCTTGTGCGGCGAGCCGCGCCAGGTTCGGCAACGCGCCCTGGTCCATGAGCCGGCGCGCAATCTTGGGATCGAACCCGTCCAAACCCAGGACGATGACTTTGCGCACACGCTTCATGAACAATGCCCTGCAAGGGAGGGGAATAGAGGCACTTGGGGATTGCCTCACGCGGAACGTGAGGGCCTACTCACTTTGATTTTCGCCGGACGGGGCGCTCGCTGGGGCGGCAGGCGTCGGTGTCTTTCCGGTTAGAACGTAGTAGACCTTCCTAAAAGGCCATGTGACATAGCTCAGAAACGTCAGCGCAAAGCCGATAATGACGGCCAGAATGGACATTGTGGGCAGAATCGTCTCCGGACCGATGTACGCGAACAGTGTTGACAGCATGGCGCACCCGCTCTAGTCAAGGGTTAGGAATCAACCCAAACGTAGCTTACGAAGAGGGTTGAGGCAAACGGATCGAATGGACGGGAGAATCGGCGGCTAACTTAAGGGAGTGCGCCATGCGGGACACCAGATTTAGCGCAAGGCCTCTCGGGGGCAATGAGGGCGCGGATCGATTGGAGCAAGCGTGGGATGCACAAACCATCATCGACTTGGTGGACAACGCCGCGAGCGTATTGCTCAAAGCGCACGGTTTCGACTCCTGGCCCCGCTTGGTGGATGTTTCCAGAGAAGTGCAGGCGGCGACCGGCTATCCTCAATTGCCTGTTTACTCGATGCCGGAAAGCACCCCGGCGACCGCGCAGCACGCCGCGCGATTGCTCGAGGTACTCCGCCAGGTTCGAGCCTTCCTCTACAGCAACGGCAGTTTGAACGACGGGGTGATCCTGGGAATGCGCTTTGGCATCGCTGTCGAACAGGCAGGCTTAGCCGATTTGATTCCGCTTGCCAAGAGGCCGGTCCGGTTGACGCCAGCATCAAACGGCGCTGTGGTTGACGAAATCCAAGCGCTCCCAAATCGCGGCGTCTCATGATCGTTTGCAAGGCAGCGGTAATCAAAAGACCCCTTCCCGAACTTGCTCTTTGCTTTTGCGCGGCCGGATCACCTTGACGTTGCTCGGCGACACCGATTCATTCTCGGGGAGAGGTACGTCGCCTTTCTTTTTGCCAAGTTCCGCCACGCTTTGAAGCTGCGCCAAAACGTCCGCGCCCGGCAAGGGCACGCTGCCGTCGTCGTAATAATCAAACCAGGGCAAGCCGTGTTTGGTGTATTCCTTGCTCGTTGGCGGCGGCGTGGGCGGATTGACCCCGGTGATCGACCGCCAGACCAGCGAGTTGGCGATATGCACGAAGCAGCGGCTGTGCGTAGTGTCCCAATCGTCGAATGCAAAACGGTCCTCGTAGATCTCTTGCTTCATCAACCCGCCGGGCGCGAGGCCCATGTCGCTCTCTACAAAGCCTCGGCAACCTTTGACGAACTTAGAGAAGAGTCCGGCTGGTCGGCGAGGAAAGTGACGCTCGAACGCTACCGCCTTCATTGGGAACACACTAATCTGCAAGCCGCCGTACTCTCCCTTGCCGGTGATCTGCTCCTCGGCGCTGTAGCCCGCGCCCAGCGGCATGGCCACGAACTGGCGAATGAGGCCCTTCTTGACCGAGAAGCCGTCGAGCCAGGGCTGCGTCGGCGCAACCAAATAGTTTTGCGGCCGGCGCTCCAACCCTTCTTTCCATGTGTCGCCGGTGACGGCATTGATCTTGCCCGCTGCGACTTGCACCGCGAAGGGATATGTGCCGTGCTCGTCAATGTATTTCGCCTGAAACATTATCCACAGCGCCTCCGATTGATACATGGGTAAAAGCACTCCGCCGTGTTCCAGCCAATCAGGCGAAACGGTCTTTGGGAAGTCGTCGACGTGCCGGAGCGGAAAGGCGCCCAAACCGGGCGGCAGCGGATACTCTTTGCCGTCGTCCGGTATGCGCAGCGTGCGCTGGAAATTCACGCTGAGCTGTGCTTGCGGATGGACTTCGGGGAACGTGAACACGAGAGAGTCGCGGCGCAGTTCAATCATGGGACACCTTTATGTAGGACGGGACTCCCGGCCCGTCCGCTTCACCAATTGCCGTCGCGGACCTCGCGCACCACGCGCAGGACCGCATGATCGGGCATGTCTTTGAGTTCGCGAATGACTTCGGCGAACAGCTTCGGCCTCTTGCGGATGATCTGCTGCAAGTCGGTGGAGACTTTTCCCGCCAACGCGAGCAGCATATCCGGGTTTTCGTTGAGAGCTTTTGCTAAAGCCAGGATCGCTTTTTCGGACGGGGGCGGCAGGTCGCCGCGCTCGATCTTGCTTAGGTAAGACGGTTCGACGTCGATAGCCGCCGCCACCTTGCGCAGGGAGAAGTCACTGTCCTCTGTCCGCAGTTCTTCGCGCCGTTGCCGGATATAGCCGCCGAAGCCGTTATCGTTCATGGTCTGTGTAGTGTATACGACACACTACACAAAGTCAACTCCCCGTTGCCGCTTGCGTTTCGCGCTCACAGGGCACGCTGCAAGCGAAACGCAAGCGTGGTTGAGATTTCTTGCAGGGAAGGGGGGTGTGGGTGTGAGGCGCGACCTATTCTTAAAATCTCTTGATATGAAAGGGCTTACGGCGAAAAATAGGTCGCGCTGGTCTGTCATGAATCTTCGTCTCACATCTCCCGGAGTTCGACGTTTTGCACGCCTTCGACCTGATTAAGAGCTGTGACGAATGCCACCGCATCGTCCTTTTGACGCAAGCGGACCACATAGCTGAGATCCAGCGCGGCGCCTTGGCGCGCCGTGGTTGTCGCCTTTAGCCGGGCGAGTGCTAGGTGCTTCTCAAACACGGACTGCAAGACGCCGTTGGGCTCGCGACCAAGACCCAGCCGTACTGCGAGCGCATAGTCGGCTGCCGGCGTCGCCGTGGCATTCGGGCCGCTCCAGAGCGACAAGAGCCAGGCCGCAACGGCGACGATGGGTATTCCCAACAGAGGAACAATCGGCACGAGATCGTCGCTGGCGCCGACGCCCATGCCGACGACGACGGCGAAGATGACATAGGCGGTGTCGCGCGTGTCCTCGACGACGGTGCGAAAACGCACGATGGCGAGCGCGCCCACCAGGCTGAACGCCCGGGCCACGCTGTTGCCGATCACGAGCGTGACCATGGCGATCAGAATGCACAGGAGCACGAGCGTGGTGACGAAAGGCGCGACTTCCGTGCGCGGCTTGCGTTGCGTCAGGGCATAGACGCCGCCCACGACGCAGCCCAGCACAAAGGCGATGAGCAATCGGGCGGCCACGTTGCCCAGCGCGACAGCGGTCTGGCTCGATTCATCGCCTACGAGCCAATCAAACATTGGCTGCTCTCCCGTCCCAAGGCAAGACAGTTTCGTCATTCAAGGATGGGGCAAGCGAGCACGCGCGCATGAAGGCCCGATACTTCGACACCGGACAAGGCGTCAGTTGCAGAGCTTGAATGATCTCCTTGAAAAGCGAAGGCAAGAACCCGCGGTACTTGAATTCGCACACGACGTGGTCCGCGAGAATGGGCACGCCCTCCTCGAACGCTTCCAGATTCCAGTCGCTGGTGAATACACCGCGGATCTGCCGGTCAAACGTCAACCGGAGCGGCCCCTCCAGAGTTTCACCGACGAGTGCAACGCGCTCATAAGCAATCCGGCAAACCGGGGCCAAGCCGCGTCGAATCAGGTGGCGATGAAACCAATGACCCGACCAGGTGAGCGCGGACATGGTTTGTGAGAAAAAGGCAAGTTCGCCGTTTTCGATGCGCGTGCGCCTTTTCTTGACGCGGTCGCCCCACTTGCTCTTGCGCTCGAGGTACATCCACGGCGCCTCGCCATAGCGGCGCAGGCGATGCTTGCGCCTGCCGAACGAACCCAGTCCGCGAAAGACTTCAAACTGAGCGGTATCGCAATAGAGACTCAGCGTCCGATAAGCGCCGCCCAGTACGGGATCGCCATGGGGATCGGGCGAAAGCCGGCCGCTGGCGCGCTCCACGACCTGTTGTGCCTGCGCGTCACTCAAGAGGAACTTCAACTCATAGGCCGCGCTTCCCGCACCCACGCACAAGGACGGCGACTGCCAGCGTGGGGCGGACATTCCTGTCTGCCCATTCTGCGGTAGACTTGGTATTCCGTCTTGGGGGATCACGACCATAAGGGCGTTCGTTCGATGGTTGTCGTTGGCCGATGCCTGACTCACCGCGCGGCCTCCTTTCCGCCTTTTTTCACTTCCGGATGATGGAGAAGGTAGTTGCGCCTCTCATCGGCGAAGGTCCGGAGGCTCATGCCGAAGCTGCGCCCGCCCGGCCCAGGTTTCCCCTCGCCCCCAGGTGGGGGAGGGTTCAGTCGTGACGGGGCGTCGGCAGTAGCTTGTTGAAACGCGGCCAGGGTCATCAACTTGCGGGTGTCGATCTCGACTTCCTTTTCGATGAGCGTTCGATACTGCGCCACGACCGGGCCGAGTTTTTTCCAATTCAAGTCGTCCTCGGCGATGGCCCGCACATATTCGAGATATTTCGCTTTCAGACTCGGCACGGCCAAGAGCTTGCTGCGGAGCGGCTTGCGCATGTCGTCGAGGCCGACCAAAGGATCGGGCCCGGCGGCGCCCGGAGCCATGCCGCGTCCGCCTTTGCCTTTAGGGGGACCGAAGTCGCCCTTGAATTCCTTCTTGCCGAATTTAGGCGCATCCTTCTTGAAATCGACTTTGGGCCCGACGCCGGGGCCGAACATGAAGCCCATGGCGGGCTGAAACGCTTCGTTCATGTCGTGCGGAATGATATGGAACTTGCCCTTGGGATCGCGGTAGATGCTGTAGTCGCTGGCGCGAATCCAATAGCCGTCGCTGTTGGACAGGACCACGTCGAGTGCGAGGAATTTCAAAACGCCGTCGATATCCAGAATCGGCGTCAGGGCTTCCTCGAGCTTGTCCGGCGGTGTTTGGTTCAGGACGCGGCACAGGTTGACGAGCGCCTTCCAGGATTTCTGGTCGTCCGGCGACTTGATCTGGTAGCGGCGTTTGTAGTCTTCGATCTTGTCGCCGAAGTAAGTCAAGCCCCCGTCGCCTCCGGGTGCGACCTTCCAGCGCGCGCCTTTGTCGCTGCCGTAGTTCTCGGCGACGAAGTCCTTGTTGAATTGTTGGACATTGGCGTAGACGCCCCAGCTTTCGCCGTTGATGACGACTTTGACGAGATTCGCTTTGGGGGCCGGAATGTATTGCCGGGCAATGTGGGAGTACAGCGCCGTGCTGAGCAAAGATGAATCGCCGGCTGCATTAAGGAGGTTGAGCGTCTTGTGGCCATAGAGCCGCTGCTTGGGATCGACGAAATCGAGCGACAGGTTGAGCGAGCGTTTGTAGCCCGCGGGCGTCATGCCGTAGCTCGACATGCCGCGGAAATGGACGCCGACGTTAGGATACTTTTTGCCGTCAACGGTCAAGACGGCCGGCACCTCGACATCGCTGCCTTTGAAGTCGGCTAGCTCTTCTTCCCAATCTTTATTCTCAAATTCCAGAAACAAAGTGCGCAGCACGGACGGCTCGTACAGAGGCGCGTCGCCAAAAGACTTGACCTCGGCCGGCGTGACGCGCGGGCCTGGCTTGGCGGGGTCGCGTTTGCCGAAGGGGCCCGGACCAAAACCGCCGGGAAAACCTTGCGGCGGCGCGAAGAGCCGGCTGATGCCGCCGCTAGTTTCCTCTTCGCTGAGCTTGCCGTCTTTGTCCGCGTCGGCTTCCTTGAACAGCGTCTGGGCCGCCGTCAGGCATTCGGCGAGCGTCAGCTTACCGTCTTTGTTGGCATCGGCGCGCTGCACAAGATTGCTTGCCACGAAGCGCTCGGGGCCGACGATGACGAAGCCGCCGCCCCCAGGCGGTTGCGGTGCGCCTTCAGCGCCTGGAGGAAAGGTCTGGACAATAACGGCAGGCTTGTCTGCCTTGCCCGCATCGGGAACTGGAGCGGGAAAGAACTGGGGCCGGGGGAGAATCTTGCCGAGCGCGTCGGCAATTTGCTTTTCCTCGAGCGTGCCTGTTTTGTCCTTGTCCATTTCGGCAAACAACGTCTTGGCGCCGGCGACCAATTCTTCCTTGGTCAGCTTGCCGTCCTTGTCGGCATCGACTGATTCCAAGAACTGTTTGGTAACGAAACCGCCCGGTCCAAATCCGAAGCTGCCCGGCCCCTTGCCCTTGCCGCCAGGACCTTTGCCAAAGGGGCCGAAGCCTTTGCCGGAGGCGCGTTCTTTCTTGAGAAACTCGCGGGCCGCCTGCCGTTCGTCGCTGTTCAGCCGTTTGTCCCCGTCCTTATCGAACTGCTTTACCAGCTTGCGATTTTGTCCGAAGGTTCCGCCTGGGCCGCCGAAAAAGAAAGTTTTCTTGTCGAATTCCTTCTTGTCCGGGTCCTTCTTTTCGTCCTTACCCTGTTGTGCCGCGAGGTAGGGCACGGACATAAGGCCAAAGAGAAAAAGGAAATGCAGCGCCAGCCAGTTGCGAGGTCTCATCGCTTCCCCCATGCTTCTTGGATTCTACGCCAAAAACTCACAAAGTATATGTCACGGACGAGCGAACGAAACCGCCGCAGCTGTTTCAGGTTGCGGCTTTTTTGCTTGCGAGTTGTGGCGACGGCGCTGAAGATAGCCGGGTTCATCGCAGGCTGGAAATCCGCAACCTGCAGGAAGAAAAATGCAAATAAACCCAGCCAAAACACTGGTCGCAGCTTCGGTGCCGCCTATGCCCGTGAGCTGGCGGCTGGCGCTAGGCGCCGGCGTTTTCGCGCTGGCCCTGACGGCGTATTGGCTGCAGCCGCTCATCGGTGTGCGTGGTCAGGGGTTGGCCGGCTTCGTTTGTTTCTTCGGCTTGGTGGCGGCGTTTTCGCGAAACTTACGCGCAGTCCGCTGGCGCACCATCGGCTGGGGCATTGCCCTGCAGCTTTTACTCGCCCTCATCATCTTGAAATGGGAGATGTTCGGCATTCGCCCCGGCTACGCGCTGTTCGAGGCCATCGCTTCGGTCATCGCGCGATTCGTTGCATTCACCGACGAGGGGGCACGCTTTGTTTTTGGGCCGCTGGCCGATCCCGAGCAGCTTCGCCGCGTCTTCGGCCCAAATAACGGCTTCGTATTCGCGGTCTCCGCGCTGCCGGCCATCATTTTCGTATCGTCGTTTTTCAGCGTGCTTTATTACTTCGGCGTGCTGCAATTCATCGTGCGGTTGTTCGCCAAGGCGATGATGCATCTCATGGGCACGAGCGGCGCGGAGACTCTTTCCGCAGCCGCCAATGTTTTCATGGGCCAAACCGAGGCCCCGCTCATCGTCAAACCCTATGTGCGCGGCATGACCCAGTCCGAGCTGTTGGCGCTGATGGTCGGCGGGCTGGCGACCATTTCCGGCGGCATCATGGTGGTCTACATTCGCATGGGCGCCGATCCCGTCGCCATTCTGGCGACGAGCGTCATGGCCGCGCCATGCGGCCTTTATTTGTCGAAACTGTTGTGGCCGGAGACCGAAACTCCTCAAACGGCGGGCCAGGCCGAAACCACAGTGGAATCGACTCATCGCAACGCCGTGGATGCGGCTGCCGGCGGCGCTTCGGACGGGATGCTGCTGGCGATCAACGTCGCCGCCATGCTGATCGCATTCATTGCGTTCATCGCTCTGATTGAATTCCTTCTGGGTCTTGTCCATCCCGACCTGTCGCTCAAAGCGATCTTTTCGCGGCTGTTTGCTCCGGCGACCTTCCTCATGGGCGTCGAGCCGCGCGAAGTCGGTCAAGTGGCGGATCTACTCGGCATCAAGCTGGTGGGCAACGAGTTTCTAGCCTATGCCAAGCTGACGAATCTGCAACGCGAAGTCGACGTTGTTTCCGTGGCCGGCATGTTTGCCGATTTCAGCTTGCCTTGGGGCGCGACGTCCTTCGACGCCCTGACGACTCTGCAGACGACGGGCAGACCGCTGGGCGCCGGACTTTGGCCGGAAAACCGTTCGTACATACTGGCCACCTATGCCCTTACCGGCTTCGCCAACGTCGCCTCGATCGGCATTCAACTGGGCGGCATCGGCGCGATGGCCCCGGAGCGGCGGTCCGATCTAGCCCGGCTCGGCGGCCGAGCGCTGTTCGTCGGCTTTGTGGCCACGCTCTTGAACGCTGCCATTGCGGGCGTGCTCCTATAAATGAATCTACATGCAAATTCAACTCAAGAACCGCTGCGCGTTGGTCACCGGCGGCGGGCGCGGCATTGGCCGGGCCATTGCCATTGCCCTGGCGCGATCCGGAGCGCGCGTGGCAGTGTCGGCCCGCACGGCCGCGGAATTGGCCAAGGTGACCAAGACCATCCGCAAAGACAACGGCGAAGCGCTGGCATTGCAGGCCGATTTGTCCAAACCGGAAGCGCTGCCGCAAATGCTGGAACTCGTCGAACAACAACTGGGGCCCGTCGACATCCTCGTCAACAATGCCGGCATCGGTTCCAGCGCCGATCCCAAACCGGTGATCGACTTCGACGACGCCTTCTGGGACTTGTCGCTGTGGCTCAACCTGACTGTGCCGTATCGTTTGTCCAAAGCCGTATTGCCGAGCATGGTGACGAAGCGCTGGGGGCGGATCATCAACATCGCCTCGATCAACAGCAAGATGCCGAGCTTTCACGGCGCGGCTTACGCGGCGAGCAAGCACGGCCTCTTAGGTCTGACGCGGACGCTGGCGCTCGAAGTCGCCAAGGTAGGTGTCACGGTCAACGCGATCTGTCCCGGCCCTGTGCACACCGCGATGAACGACAAGCGCATTGAATACGACGCCAAACGGAAGGGAATCTCGTTCGAGGAGCAAGAGAAAAGCATGACGCCGATCGGCGGCCGGCTCGAACCAGAGGACATTGCGCCTCTGGCAGTCTATCTCGCCAGCGACGCGGCGCGGATGGTCACAGGCCAGGCGTACAACATTTGCGGCGGGGTGCTGCTGTATTGAGCAGATGCAGTCGCCTTCGTAGG
This sequence comes from Gemmataceae bacterium, assembly GCA_022616245.1. GTDB lineage: Bacteria > Planctomycetota > Planctomycetia > Gemmatales > Gemmataceae > JAKEFD01. The sequence continues at coordinate 1,059 of JAKEFD010000302.1, read as the reverse complement.
ACGGGTCTCCCGGCCCGTCCGGACGGCCCTGGAGAGCCGTCCTACAAGCATTGTTTAGCCGCGCTTGTTGGTTGGCCGCACGACCACTAGCCCGCCATTGGGGCCCGGCACAGCGCCGCGGACGAGGACGAGGTTGTTGTCGGCGTCGATCTTCACGATGTCGAGATTGCGGACGGTGCGTTGCGCGTTGCCGTATTGTCCGGCGGCCTTGTGGCCTTTCTTGGGCCGGCCGGAGCCGCGGTTGGAGGCATGCGAGCTGGTGCTGCCGGGCGATCGGTGAACCTTCTTGGCGCCGTGGGCGGCGGGCAGACCCTGAAAGTTATGCCGCTTCATCGCACCCGTGAAGCCGCGGCCCTTGGTCGTGCCGACCACGTCCACGCGCGGCACATCCTTGAACACCTCGGTGGCGGTGAGGATGGCGCCGACTTTGACTTCGCTTGGCGCTTCGAGGCGAAACTCGCGAATATAGCGCTGCGGCTCACAGTTTGCCTTTTCCGGGATTTGCACGCCGGACTCCAACCGCTGCTTGCGGCGCTTGGAGCTGAATTCGGAGGCGACATGGCCGCGCTCGGCGCGAATGGCCTTGCGGCGCAGCTTGTCCTTGAAGCCGAGCTGTACGGCATGGTAGCCGTCACGCTCGGGCGTGCGGATGAGCAGCACGGGACACGGGCCGCATTCCAGCACCGTGACGGGCGCCATTTTCCCTTTGCCGTCAAACACTTGCGTCATGCCCACTTTGCGGGCCAAAAGGCCAAGAGCCATCGGGAATTCCTTCGATTCGAGTTTTGCAGGAAAAGTTATTATGGATGTTGGCCGGATTTCGTCCAGAGCGGTTCCGCAAAGGGGGGCGAACGAAGCGCAATCTTTGGGACGCGCTCCGCCTCTGCGGAGGTGAGAGCGAAGGAACCCACGATGCTTCCATGCGTCACTGCTCCCGACCTCGCTCGCTTTGATTGGCCGGCTGCACGGCGACCGGGATTCTATGGAGTGCGGCGCTGTACCGCCGCTTTGGCTTTGCCTTTTGTTTTGTTGTTTTTGTCGGCCAAGATTGTGCGGCAG
>JAKEFD010000003.1 GCA_022616245.1 Gemmataceae bacterium | reverse complement strand
TGGAATCGCTAGTAATCGCGGGTCAGCAACACCGCGGTGAATGTGTTCCTGAGCCTTGTACACACCGCCCGTCAAGCCACGAAAGGGAGGGATATCCGAAGCCGCCTTTATCAGCGTCTACGATAGACTTCCTGATTGGGACTAAGTCGTAACAAGGTAACCGTAGGGGAACCTGCGGTTGGATCACCTCCTTTCTAAGGATTGATTCATCTTGGGCTCGGCGACGAATCCAAGAGAACCATGTACATCCCACTCCCATTCGGCCTGGGTGCCGACCCAACTGCAAAGATAAAAACCCCGCTGGGCGAAAGCTCAGCGGGGTTTTGCTTTTGGTGAAGTGTCTTAATCTTGATCCTGATCTTGATCCTAATCGTGTTCCTAATCCTAATCTCCGTCCTGATCTTTGTCTTCTTGGGCTCGTTGTGCAATGGAGATTAGGATCAGGATTACGATTACGATTAGGAATAGGATTAGGACGGAGATCAAGATGAAGATTGGGATCATGCAACTTGGCAAGGACACTCGTCAAGGCGCGGTTGGCTTCGTGATTGATCGCGATTACTTTGAAATTCGATTCCCCCTTGCCGGAGACGAGTGATGGCAAAAAATCGTGAGAAACTGGCAAAGTTGTTCGGCGCCGAAATTCTGGGGCAAGTTCCGGATGTCGGCGGCGGAGCGCTGGGCATGGCGCGCATGGCCGGGCTTCTGTTCGAGCGGCTGACTCCGAGCCAAGGCGAGCGCCCCAGCCGGCCGACGAATCCAATTGGGTCAGTCGCCCGAAGGTGCCCATGAGCGAGTCGACCGCCAAAAAACTGGCGCAGATCGCGGCGGCGTTAAACAGTTCCAGGCGCAAAGTCAGCCCGATGCAGGTAGCGGGACAACTTCTCGAGGAAGCGGTGAAGCAGTTGAACGTGAAGGCGCTCGAGTGACAAAGCCACCAGCCTTCATAGAAGCTCTTTCAACTCCTCGGCTGTCATGCCCACATCACGGAGTATTTTTCGCAATAGACCCCGGCCAATCGTCTTGCCCTTGTGGACGGGTACCGTCGTCTTTCGCGCATCCGCATGGCCGAAACGCTGATGTCCGCCCTTGGATTTGCGAAGGAGAGTGAAGCCCACCTTTTCCAAGGCGCGGATCAGTTCGTCCGGCTTCACGATCGGCAGCTTGCCGCGGCTCATAGGGTAACCTCAATCCGCCGCATGCCGATCACTTCCGGAAAGCGAGGCTCGGGCGCCTGATTGCTCTCCTTGAGTTCTTGAAGGCACATCGCCACGACGTCGTGAATGTTCTCCATGGCCTCCTCAAACGTGTCCCCCTGCGTGTAGCAGCCCTGCAAGGCAGGGCACCACGCCACGTACTTGCCGTCTTCATCCACTTCGATAACCACTTGGAACTCGTACGTTGCTTTGCGGACCATATCTTGTCTCCTCGCAAGCGTTCTCGGTCAATACTGTCGCGGCAGCGCTCGGCTAATGAAGGATCTTTCTCATTGGCCGGTGTCATGGTAGCAGAATCGATTCAAGGCTTCTACGTCGTCAGTCTGCAGAAGGCTTGGACTTGACGAGGCGCACCTTGGCGCAACGAAACTGAAAACTCTTTCGCAGATCGAAGGCAGCGGGTAAGATGAAACCCAGAAAGAGGTGAGGCTATGTCCATTCACGGTCATATCGAAAACGGCGTTGTGGTATTCGATGAACCCGTCACGCTCGCAGAAGGGACGGCGGTGCGCGTTGAGCCTGTCTCGATTCCGCCGCGCAAGACCCTGGCGGAGCGCTTCAAAAACGTCATCGGCGCCGGCGTCGATTTGCCGGAAGACATGGCAAAGAACCACGACCATTATCTTCATGGGACGCCCAAGCAATGACGCCGGTCTTTGCCGATACGTATTACTGGTTGGCGCTCATCAACCCGCGCGACCAGGCATGTCAAGAAGCCGTGACACGTTCACAAGCATTGACGCAGCCCATCGTAACGACAACGTGGGTCTTGACGGAGGTCGGCGATGCCATGAGCGATCCCGCCATTCGGCCAGGCGCCAACCCAACTGCAAAGATAAAAACCCCGCTGGGCGAGAGCTCAGCGGGGATTTGCTTTTGTAATGCACCAGCACACGTAGTTAGGCAGCCTCCGCCACCATAGGAACCTGGTCTAATTGCGCCTCGAACCGAGCCAGTTCCGTCCAGTCACCCGGAGCGACGCCGCAGACGTGCATAGCAGAGGTCAGCCGCCCGACATGGAGGGACCGTTCCAGCCGAATCTTCGGCGGCGCGTCGAGGTAGGTAGCTAGGAAGCCGGCAAAATGCGCGTCACCAGCGCCACATTCGCGCACGGGCTCGAGAATCGGTATCGCCGGCCCGTGCAGAAAAACGTGCGGCGACGTGCGTTCGACCGCAACCGCGCCGCGCGCCGAATCCGTGACGCAGACGACGGCCGCCGCCGTTTGAACCAATAGACGCCGCGCCAAACCCTTTGGGGAATCATCGCCGTCCGCGCATTCGAGGAAACTCACTTGCAAAACTAATTTGCTGCCAACGTCGGCCACGCGAAGATCGGAGTTTCGATTCGGATTCCAAAAAAACCAGATGCCCATGGCGGCGGCGTATTCGGCCAAGAAAGCGATGTAGTTGTTGTCCATCGAGCCGCCCACCGCAATGAACTCGGGGCGCAGCTCGCACAAAAGCTCGCTTTCCTCAGTGGTGGGCACGTAGTTCGGCCCGTCCGTGACCCGCATGATCCGGGAACCCTCCAGCATGGCATTGGCCGCCTCCGGACCATCGACCGGCAACATCTTGGAAAGTATGCCTTCGGCGGCCGTCAATTGCAAAAACGTCGCCAAGGACGGCGTCGAGCGCCCCATGAGGACGAGCCAGCCGCCCAGCAGTTTCTGCAGCACGCGCGCCGCCACGACACCAAAGCCGCCCGGCACAATGCGCGCAGCCTTGAACTTGCTGCCCGGCGGCGTGCCGTCCGGGGGATGGTGATTCTGGACGTACTTCGAGGCAAGTACGCCTGTCTTTCCTTTTCCAATCGGCTTCATGCATTCCCCCTCAACTGTTGCAAAAACAAGCACTGCCCGTGAACGGCCAACAGCTGGCCAATCAGCCCGGTGGCGAGCAGCGCGATGGATGCCAGAAGTAGAAGAAGTTTGGGTTTCATTTGAGCGCCTCAGTTTCCACGTTTGGGGACGGATTCCCGACTGTGCCAGCGCCTACGCGTTCCAGGATTGTCGTCGCCCTTCCGTATCCGCGCGGAGATCGAAGTCTTCGAGCCGCCTGCGCAGCTGCTCCGAATTGGGCAGCGCGAGCAAAGTGTCAACGGTGATCGGTTCGCCGTCCGCCGTGATGACACGGAACCGATAGCGCCGGTTAGTCATCGCGTTGGGATTTCTTGATTTGGCCACGGTTGGACTCCACGAAGGACGAGAGCGGAATTTGTTTGCCTCCGCCAGACAGCGCCGCGTAGAATAATTTGGTGAACGACTCAGCATTGAACGGATAACGATAAACGATAAACTCGTTTATAAGTATACGCAGGTCGTCCTCAGCTCGTCAATGGTGGTGCCAAGAAAAAAATGGCTGTTCCGCAACCGACCGGACCGGAGCTGGAGATTCTCACAGTGATCTGGGGCCAGCCGGAAGAGAACCTGCCGCTCAAGCTCGGCCAGATTTACGACCTCGTAAAGGAGCGGCGCGAGCGCTTCGGCGAACCGGCCCCGGCCATCACCACGGTGTCGTCCACGCTGCGCAGCGCCGTCGCCCGCGGCCTCTTGACCGAGTTGCGCCTGACCGGCGGCGAAGCCGTCCCGGTTTCCCCTGTGCGCGTCCGCGGCACCTTACACCCGACCCGTTCGCCGCAAACCGCGTACAAGCACGCCGCCGACCCTGCCGTTGCCCTCCGCCCGATGCTCAAGATCCTGGCCGACGCTTTCCCAGAAAAGGACCGGGCCCAAGGCCTGATCGAGTTCGCCCGCGCCTTGCAACTGCCGGAGAAAACAGTCAAGGAGTTGAGGAAAGTGTTGGGCGTGTCGTAGGATAGGATTCCGTTCCTGTCCCTGGAAACGGACAGGAGCGGAATCCTATCCTACAACGGAAGTGCCCATAGCCAGCCATGCCGCCTTGGAGAATTCGCCGATGCCGCAGCGACCCAGCCCCCTCAACCTGATTCTGTGCGATCAGGTCGTGTTCGAGCAAGGCACGCAGAAGCCGTACCTCTTGGGCATGTTCACCGGCGTCGCCGCCGAGTCCTTTCCGACCGAGCGGCAGCGTTTCGACATCTTCGCGGCGCTCACGGACGGGCTTGGGGATGTTACAATGACTTTGAGCGTCGCGCGCATGGAGGCCAACCAGGAAATCTATTCGCAAACAATGACCGTGAGTTTTCCCGACCCGCTCCGCGTCGTCAATCTGCGGTTCCGCGTTCGCCAACTGATTTACGAGGCGCCCGGAACCTATCTCTTTGCCTTGACGACGAAAGACCGCGACGGCGAGGTGGAAATCGCCGCGCGGCGGGTGCGCGTCTACCAGAAATGAGGATAGCCATGAGCACTCGCAAAACCGATTCGCGCCGGCACGACGGACCAACGCCGGATGACTCGGCCGGCACTCCGGCGTGCAAGGAAGAGACAGGATCCGCCGCTGGCGTCGCGAAGTCGCGCGGTGTCAGAGTGCGTGGCGCCGCCGGGCACAAAGTTCGCGGCCCACAGCCGGCGCAGTCGCCCACTGCCGACGAGCTCGCCGGCATTCCAGTTACTGCCGAAGTGGACGAAGACGTGACGGTTCGGCCGCGGCAGTCGCGCAAACGAGCCTGAGCGTCGCGCCGCGAACCCCGCTCGATGGATCGTGGCACGCGCACGGCCGCGTGAATTCAACATGGCTCGTCCCCCTGCGCTGTCATGTGGACCCGTCTTTGCGATGTGTTGACCGATTTCGACTACCTGCAAGCGCGGCTGGGCGCTTTCGACCACCAGCCGCCGCGCCTGGCAGCGTCTATGCGCTCCTGACGGACTTCATGGCCGCGCTCGCCGGCCTCGCAATCGATCCGGCACGCCGTCGGGAGATCGAGTCCCTTTATCTCGCGCTCGACCGGAACGCCCACGTTCTGAAGGAAGATGCAGACCCGTCGCTTTTGGTGCAGCAGCTCTACAACGCCCTGGTCTGGGATTGGCATGACCAAACGCTTCTGGGCGCCCGCCTGCGCCAGGCGGCGCGCGGCTGCCTGCGCCCGTGCTGGTTGATGCTGACGAACCGGCCGGCCCCACAACTGCTGCGCCGCGTGCTCGCGGAGCATCAAGGCGCCGTCACTGCGATCGCCTTTTCCCCGGACGGCCGGACGCTGGCCAGCGCCAGCTGGGACCAGACGGTGCGGCTGTGGGAGGCGGCGACGGGCGCGCCGGCGCGGATCTTGACCAGGCTCAGGGAGGACATGTGGACTACTTGCGCGATTGCCGCTTGATCAAGATCGATCAGGTTACGTGCCTCAATGCCAAGGCCGCGTAATCAGCGGCTGACAAATCGCGCACTTTCAATTGCTTTTGAGGAGAGCCGGCAATGTTCTGGGCAATCGTCGTGGGATCAATAATAGTGTCGTTTGTACTGATCTTTGCTCTCTTATACATATGGCTGCAATGGGATGAACCGCGTAATCGACGGGCAAGGGAGCGACTCGAGAAGGGCATTGAGTTTGAACGCCACGGAAGGTATAAGGAAGCCCTAGCAGAGTATGAAGAGTCAGCCGTCGATTTGCGAGAAACCGCTGATGTCGAGAATGCGTTGATTGCGAGAACTTGTTACCTTGATCTTCTGGCCCGACTAGGATTCGAAGATCTGGCGCTCGAAGGTTTTCACAATTCACTTGGCTTTACTCAACTCTGCTGGCGACCGAATGTAACTGTCAATTATCTCTGCTCCTTTGCGAACGTCTTGATCAAGCTTCGACAATACGACAATGCTCTATTGTTAATAGGAGAAGCAGACTGTAAACTGAAAAGAAACTCTGACAGATTTGGCGAAATAGCATTAACATCGCGTGTCTTTCACTGGCGTGGCAAAGCGTTAATGGGTCTCGGTCGAAACTCCGAGGCTCTGGAAGCCTTGAGATTTGCGCTGGCAGAGGCACACGACAATGTTGCTCCAGGAACTGTCTCCGGAGTCTGGACCTATCTCACAGGCTTAAACGGGCAATTCCAACAAGACGACTTCATGAAGGTTGATTTGGCACTGAGTATCGGCACCGTTCAGTTTCGCCGCGGCGAGTTTGACTCATCGATTTCATTCCTCTTAGATAGCCAAAAGAGTCTTCTCACTCTGTTGGGTGAGAACCGTTGGCCTCATGGAGTGGCGAATCTGATGGCAAGTTTCGACTCTCTATTCTCATTTGGACTTTGCGCCAGTGAGAGGCTTTTGCATCAGAAGCCTGGTGGAAACGCCGTTTGGATGGGAATTAGCTTCGCCGACGCTGCCAAGTGCGTTGCCATCCGCGAAGGCCTGCGACGCCGCGCCCGGCGCGATTTGGGGAAGCAGCTAGCGCTAGCCGTGTCGTGGCGCGCCGCGCCGCCGGACCACCGCAGTCTGTTCGAGGCGCGGCAGCATGCCAGCCAAAGCTCGGGACCACACCGGGCGGTGCGCGGCCAGCGCAAGTTAGTTAGGGTCGATTCGGAGCAGACGGCTGAATCCATCACGGAGTTCCCGGGCGAGATTGACGAGGCCAAGCGAGAATTCTGCCAATCCGTGGATCGGGCCGCGGTGAAACGGCTACTGCCGGACCGCAGCACCGTTCTAGTCGTATTCTTCTTCGACGGCGACGATCTGGTGGTCTTGCCCATACGGAAGGACGCCGGAGATGAGCCACAGATTCTGCACATCTCCGAAGGCTATTTCCGGGTCTGTGGAGTTCTGCCCAAAGTGCGCCGTCTTGAACACAAGCAAGAAGGGCATGTCCTGGCGATCCAGGATGAGGAGCTGGGCCTTTGCGGTCTGCCCGCTGATGAGCTTCGCCGTGAGGCAGACATGAGCCCGATTTACAAGGAGCTTTACGAGCTCCTCGACCTCAAGGGACTACTGAAGCTCCTGCGCGAATCAGCGGCACCGACGCCGCTGGACAAACTTCACCTGGTGCTGATCCCTGACGGCCCACTGTACCGGCTGGCGCTGCACGCAGCCTTTGCGACACTGAGCGCCCCGCGGCTGTACAAGCAGTTTGCTTCGCTGCGCTATGGCCTGTCACTGCGGACCCTGGAACTGCAACAGCAAATCCAGGACGGCCGCGCGCAGGCGGAGGCCGAGGACCGAACGCTGCGCGGCGTGGCCTTCGCCAACCCTGACCGCGATGAGCGAATCGGATTGATCGAAGGCGTAATCCGTGAGATGCAAGTCCTCGTCGAAGAGACAAGCGCTGCCACCTGGTGGCTGCATGGGGAACTGAAGCCGCGCGACCAGCAGGCGGTGCGGGTCAATCTGCGCGAGCGGCACCAAGCCGGCAATATCGGCTGGACCATGGGACACGGGGTTGATGTGGAGACGGCCCACATTTTGGCCCAGGAGCTGGGGTTGAAGGATGATTTCGCCTTGCCCGACGGGCGCCAGGTTCCTGCGGAGGAATCACTTTTGCTCTGCGACGGTCTTCTTAGCATGTCGCGCATGCTGGGGGAAGGATACGACTTCAGCAACTGGCGGCTGTTTCATATCTCCGCTTGCCTGCTCGGCAGACTGCGCGAACTAGGTGCGTCCAAGGAAGTGCTTGGCTACATCGCGGTGCTGACCCTGCTCGGTTGCCGACGCGTCTCTAGCGCCCTGTGGCCCCTATCGGATGAGGCCGCCCCGGAGTTTGCCCGCTTCTGGATTCGGGCCATCAAACGGCACGTCTTTGGCCCCGAGCCTGCCGCCCCCCACGCGTTCGCCATTGCCTTCAAAGAGGCCCTGGACAACTTTCGCATGGCGGATAACGGCCGGTTCGATCACGAGTTCTTTTGGGCGCCCTATACGCTTTACGGACTTGGTTAGCGAGTCGATTTTCTACCTGCGAGACAAACGTGACGATGCACTTCCGACCCGACCGTTACGAATGCCGTCGACTTGCCGATCTGCCGGGGCATCTGCCCAAAGACACACCACTGCGGCCCCAGCTGGGCCGCGTGCGCGGCGCGCCGGCGGAGCCTTTCACCGCCGAGAATCCACCGCCAAAACCCGCCCGGCCAGGTGGCGCAGAGATCTCCTCAATTCTCCACTTTGCCCAATGGATCGAACCATTTCAAGCTGATAGTGTCTTTGAGTGGAGATATGCGGTACCGTGAATGGCCCGCGGTCCGTCGATCGGGAAAAGTGTCGATATGCAGCTCACGAAAAAGAACCACTACAACCCTTGCTTTTGGACCGCGCACTGGAATACCGCGTTTTTCGAAGCCGCGCTAAGGGGCGCGGCGAATTACAATCAGGTCAGGAATCAAAAGGTCTTTGCATTGAGCATCAAGGCAAACAAAGTTTTCGAGACAAGCGTCGAAAATGTGCATTTTGACAAGGGAATGGGCGTTGCTGAAATCACGCCAGACGCCGCCGAAGATTTTTGCAGAAGAAACTTCCCGGCAAAGTACGAGGGATTTCGCGAGTGGATCAAGGACCATCCAGAAACACTTTACCTCGATTTCGAGTCGATATTGTCCGACTTAGAGAAGACTCAAGCTTACACGATGTTGATCGACGTCCTTCGCAAGGGGTGGCCAGATTCGCCTCTGAAGAAAGGTTTCCTCGCCGCGTTTGTTCTAATCCATGAGTTGCGCGGCCACGCACTCCTGAATTCGATGGTTGAGGTGCATAAGGAGGCGGGCATACCAAAATTTGAGTACTTTTGGAAGCTAAAACACTTTATTGGCAACACAAACCTGCTATACGCTTGTGTCATGACGTTTGCCGCGGGCTACTGGACGTTTTACAGATTGTCTAAGGACACCTTCCCACTCAATGACTCCCCAATTCTCCGACGCCCGAGGAACATTATGGTCGCTTTGTCGCCAAGGCTGCTCTTAGAGATTGACGGGACAAGGACGGGCGACGAAAGCCAATGTACTGTCGCGAATTTCATAAGTCCGGAGAAACTTGCTGAGTTTCGGCGTCGGACAATTGCCAACACCTTTCGTGAAATAATCTTCGGACATAGGTCGCTGTTAGAGGACTGGCGCCAGTCAGAAGAGTTTCAAGAACGCTGCAAGCTGATGGCCAATGTCGGCTCGTACAACGCCCTTGTAGCACAGCATGAGAATGGTCAACTTTGGAGAATCAATGCCTACGCAGGCGCCGATTGCATACTGTCCGGCGAGTGAAGATGCTCAACGAATTGGATTGGCGCTCGTTAATTCGCGCAACGTGCCCATCTGCTAGTTGAGTTTTTGCCGCCGGCAATCGTATAGGCGCGACCACCGCCGTCGAGTGATGCCGCAACTGGGCGACGCTGCGGGCCTCGCGCAGAAAGCGGTCGAGGTCCTGCGGCTCGTCGCCGATGTTGCCGCGCCGGGGCACTTTGATGGCCACCGTGCGATCCAGTTGCGGATCGCGGGCCTTGTAGACGGTGCCAAAACCGCCGTGGCCCACTTCACCCAGGATTTCGAAACGGCCGACCTGCTTGCGCTCCGCCGTCCAATGGGTGGTCGAAATGTCTTCGAGCCGAAAGCTCGACCCGCACGCGGCGCAGGTCACTTCTTGGTTCGGCTGCAAGTCCAGCAGCTCAATCGGATTCTTGCAGTGCGGACAGTGAAGGTGGACGTTCATGGGCAGATCCCCGCGGCGGACATGGCCGATTATTGAGGTAGAGCATAACCGGAGAATGAGGCGCAGGAAAGCCCCTCCATGAGGTAGTGAGGATTAAGATCAGGATAGGATTACGATTAGGAATAGGATTAGGACGACGATCAAGACTAAGATCAAAGGCCGGATTTCTGCGCCAAGGACGCGGCGTCCTCGAATATACTAGAATGGTCTCCGTTAGGTTCCTGTTATGACCACTTTGGCAGTCGATCAACTGCAATCGAATGGACAAGCCGCGGGCATCCCGCGCGATCTCATTTGGCGTCTGACCCCCGACCAATACCACCGTATGATCGACCAAGGCATCTTGACCGACGCCGATCCGGTCGAGCTTCTCGAAGGCTGGCTGGTGCAAAAAATGCCGAAGAAGCCCATGCATCGTCTCGTCACCCGCCGCACCCGCAAGGCACTGGAAAAAGTCGTCGGCGACGATTGGTACGTCGATTGCCAGGAACCCATCACGACTCGCGCGTCGAAGTCTACTCGCAACCCACCGGACCAACGGCGCGGCCGACCTACCGCGCGCGCCAGGATTACCACTCTGGCGACCAGGTGCCGGTGGTTCTGAAAGGTAAGAGAGTGGGAGTAATTGCGGTGGCGCGACTTTTCGCATGATCAGTGCGATCGTCGATCAAAGTCGAAGTCATAACGCACGCAGTTGCTTCAGAAACCGTTGCGGAATGGATTGCACATCGCGCCGAATGCCGTGCTTCGCCGTAAGTTGAGAATCTGAAAGGATTAGCTACTGTACTGCCTAAAATGGATTGCACCTCGGCTCCCTGAGTTGAGATGCAATCCATTATTCATGCACGGAGGGGGTGTTTGGTTGACCATTCGTAACGGGAAGGGGGGTG
>JAKEFD010000301.1 GCA_022616245.1 Gemmataceae bacterium | reverse complement strand
CGTTGGCCCCGCGCCATCAACACGTTCCCCTTTATTCCCACCGATTTTTTCCTGGTCACTCCGCCCGGTGCCCCGCCCATAAGCCGGACTTCCGGACTTGTTCAAGCAGGCGACGATCCGGGCGTCAATCAAGGCCAGTGGCCGATGCTTGGCACTCTTAGCTATTACAATCCGGTGGACGGCCAGGCCGATCCGAGAACCGTGGTCGGCGTCTTTGCAACTAGTCCGATCGACAAGCGCTCGCTGATCATGGGCTCCAGCGACGGCAGCGTTTTCCGCACGACAGGCCCCTTAAATGGCGAAGGTATTCAGTGGTTCGAAATTGGCGGCACCGGCGCGGGTCTGGGCGGATTACCCAACAGTCGCGTCACGGCGTTGCAGTTCGGGGCGCCCGCGAGCTATCCCACCACCGTCCCGGCCAACCACATCTATGCCGGATTCGCGAATGGGCAAATCTTCGTGACTTTCGTCGGCGGCGGCGGCAATTGGTTCAATATCTCGGCCGGTCTGGACGGTTCCCCGATTCGCTCGATCGTCACCAATCCCAAAGCCGGCAGCCGCGAAGCCTATGCGGTCACCGAGCAGGGTGTCTATTGGATGGCAAATTCGCAAACGCCCACGGCCTGGGTCAAGCTCAACGACACCGCCGGCATGGATACGTTGTTCAACAAAGAACGCGCGATTTTCCACAACTCCAACGACACGACAATTAGCCTCAAGAACAATCAACTCACCTCGCTGGTCGCCGATTGGCGCTATGCGGTGCCCGATAACCTGAGCGATCCCACGGGACCATCGCACCCCGTGCTCTACGTTTCGGGTTATGGCGGTGTGTTCCGCTCTTACGACAAGGGCATAACCTGGCGCTATTTTCCCAGTGTGGACGAAGGCGCGCCCGAAGATATGGGCTACTTGCCTAGCGTGCAGGTCATGGATCTCGACCTGGCCTTGGGCGACGTCAACGTCAACTCCGGTTTCACTGATCCTTCCGCCGGACTCAACTTGCTGATGGCAACCACGTGGGGCCGTGGGATCTTCGCCATCCGCCTGGACCATGCGCCGTATCAACAGTTCCTGGTCCAGCCCAATTCCGGCCCGCGCGTGCAGCCGCCGGTAACGACCGTGCAGGCCAACTTCGGCAGCCAGCTCGTGGGCCTGGACGTGGTCTTCACCGGCGCAGTTGATCCGCTGTCCGTTCAGGCAGGCGATTTCGTCGTAACCGGCCCACTAGGCTCGATCACCGTGACCAGCGTGCAAGACATCACGCCGCCGCCGGGCACCGGCCAGGCGAACTTGCACAACCGTTGGCGCGTTAACTTCGCCCCCCAGACTGTGGCAGGCAACTACAGCATCACTGTGGGCGTGGACATCCGCGATTTCGCCGGCAACCAGATGAACCAGAATTTGAACAATATTAACGGCGAAATCCCCCAGGATCGTTATTTCCAATCCTTGTTCTTTACGCCCAACACAAACCCGACGATTTCGGACATTCCAAACCAGCGCACTAACCCGAACACGGCGACCGGGGCGATCTCGTTCACCGTAGGCGACGCCGAATCGGGTCCCAACCCGCTCATCGTCACGGCGACGTCCAGCAATGCAACGCTGGTGCCGAACACTGCGTTCAACATCATGCTGGGCGGGTCCGGCGCCGATCGCACCATCACGTTGGTGCCGGCTTCCGGACAGCGCGGCTCCACGATCATCACCGTGCGCGTCACCGATCCGCAGGGCTTGTTCACCGAAGACCAGTTCACCCTGTTCGTGAACTTCCGCCCGGCGATCGCGGATATTTCCGACCAGACCATGTCGCACTCGGAAGTGCGCACAATCAATGTGCCGAATAACATCCTGGTAAACGACGGCGACGGCGACTCGATCAACTTGACTAACCAGGTCTTTGACTTCGTCGCCTCCCGCGCCTTCGAGTTGGATCAGCAGTTCCAGCTGTTCTTTACCGGCAGCTTCTCCCAGAATGCCGCCGGCATGAATGAGAAGTGGATTCGCTCGGGTTTGCCGGCCCCCAACAACTTCTGGTACATCATCAAGCCGGACGGCGCCTTCCTTCGCTGGGACGGCAGCGGCTTGCTCGCTTCGGACTTCATCCTGGTCGAGACGTTGACGCCGGCATACTGGAGTGATCCCGCGCTCTTGTACAATGCAATCGCGCCCGCCCCTCTGAGCGGCTGGATCATCACTCCCAATGTGCCCGCCCTGCAACCGCCGCCCATCAATGGTCCGCTCGTCATCGATCCGCCGGATGATTTCAGCGGTAAAGTACGCATCGTCTTGTCTTCTACTGACAACATCGAGACGGCTACGGAGACGTTCAACGTCACGGTCACCAACGCCGCTCCGACGATCAATGTTATTGCCGATCAGTCGATCCCGCACACGACCGATTTCCTCGACGTCAATATCAATGGCTTGGGCGACGCGGACACGAACGACATCGTTACTCTGTCCGCCGATATCTTCATTCATGACCTCAAGGGACTGGCCTATCGGCTCGACCAGGAGTTCCGACTGTTCTTCACTGGCAGTTTTTCCCAGAACTCCGCCGGCATGAACGAAAAATGGATCCGCTCGGAATTGCCGGCCCCGAACAACTTCTGGTACATCATCAAGCCGGACGGGAGTTTCCATCGCTGGAACGGCGGCTCGAGCTTCACGCTGGTCGCCACCTTGGACAACTCCTACTGGGTCGATCCCAGCAAGCTCTACAACGCGCCGCTGCCCGACAGCGGCTCCGCCAACTTGGCCGCTCCCACCTTTACGCCGCCGGGTGTGCCGCCAGGCACTTCGTCCGTGCTGCGACTGAACCCCAATGCCAATTTCGCGGGCGACCTCTTGATTCGTGTCAACGCGACCGACGGCATCCTGACCACGTCGCGTTTCTTCAAGTTCAGTGTGACCAACGCGTTGCCGACACTGAACGCGATCGGCGATGTGACGATTTCGCATACGCAGGATACTCAAATCGTCAACCTGAGCGGCATCGGCGACGTGGACGGAGACCCAGTCAACCTGTCTGCGAAGTACTATCTCAACGATTTCGTAGGCAAAGCGTACCGGCTAGACCAGGATTTCCAACTGTTCTTCACGGGGAACTATTCCCAGAACTCCAGCGGCTTTAACGAAAAATGGATGCGTTCTGGTCTGCCCGCCCCCAACAACTTCTGGTATACCATCAGGCCGGACGGAACCTTCCACCGCTGGAACGGCGGCTCGAGTTTCACGCTCGTTGAAACGCTCGACAATTCTTTCTGGGTCGATCCAACCAAGATTCACGACGCGCCGGAACCGACGGACCAGACTGCCGCTTTCGAAGAAGCCGCCACGACGTTCGTGCCCAACAACATAGTCAGCCCGGGCGGGAACGCGACTTCGACGATGACTGTCAATCCCACTGACACCTTGGGAGGCCAGTTCCTGGTCCGCGTGGCCGCCAACGACGGCTTGCAGTCGATCTTCCGCTTCTTCCGCTTCACGATTACCAATGCCGCGCCGACGCTGAACGCCATTGCCAACCAGACAATGCCGCACACGCAGGACACGCTCAACGTGGGCCTAAGCGGCATCAGCGACGCCGACCTGGGCGAGGCCGTGAACTTGTCGGCCAAGTACTATGCCGGCACTCTTGCGGCCACTGCCTTCCGCCTCGACTCGGAATTCCAACTGTTCTTCACCGGCAATTTCTCCCAGAATTCCGCCGGCATCAACGAAAAGTGGATGCGCTCGGCGCTGGCGCCCACGAATTTCTGGTATATCATCAAGCCGGACGGCGCCTTCCTGCAATGGGACGGCAGCGGCTCGCTGGCTTCCGATTTCCTTTTCGTCGCCGGGTTGGATAACTCATTCTGGGTCGATCCAAGCAAGATCTTTAACGCGCCGGAACCAGCCGACATCACAGCCGCGTTCGAAGAAGCGGCAACCACGTTTGTGCCCAACAACATCGTGAGCCAGGCGCCCGTTGGTTCGACGATGACGATTAACCCGAACGACAATCAAGCCGGCGTGTTCCTGGTGCGCGTCGCCGCCAGCGACGGCATCACGCCGACGCATCGTTTCTTCCAGCTGACGATCAATAACTCCTTGCCGACGATGAACGCCATCGCCGATCAATCAGTGAACCACACCGGTTTCACTGACGTGACCGTTGGCGGCATCACCGACGCCGATGGCGATACCATTGGCCTAAGCGCGGTTGCCTACCAATTCACGCTGGGCGCATTGGCGTATCGGCTCGACTCCGAACTCGGGCTATTCTTCACAGGCAACTTCTCCCAGAACAGCTCCGGATTGAACGAGAAGTGGCTCCGCGCCGCCAACGACGGCAACGCCTGGTACATTATCGAGCCCAACGGCAAGTTCAGCAAATGGAACGGCGGCTCAAGCTTCACGCAAACCGCTTTGCTCGACAACACCTTCTGGGCCGATCCCAGCTTGTTGTACGACGCGCAAACGCCGGCGCCGTTTGCCATGGATCAACTCTTCTTCAATCCGGCCAGTGTGCCGCCGGGCAATAGTTCATCCCTCACGCTCGATCCGCCCAACACGTTTGTGGGCGATCTCTTGATCGAAGCCCGAGCCAATGACGGCACGACCAACGGCCTGACCAAGCGCTTCTTCAAGCTGACCTCGATAAATACCCCGCCCGTTTTGCCGTTTATTGCCAACCAGACTATGACGGCGCCGCAAACGCAGCTCGACGTCAATCTGAACGGCTCTGACGCAGACAACGATACGCTCGTCTACACGGTCACGACCGCTTCGGGTGACGGCCTCGCCTCCGACGCGTTCGCTCTCGATCAACAGTATCAGTTTTTCGAAGTCGCCAACAATCCGCGCTGGTTCTTTAACTTCTACGGCGGCCAGGAAAAGTGGTTCCGTAGCGCGGTGGACCAACAGTGGTATGCGATCTTCCCGAACGGCACGGTGCGCCAGTTCCTGGCTTCCAATCCGCTGGGCGGTCCGATCATCGCGACGCTCTCGTCGACTTATTACAACGATCCGACGTTGCTGGTCAATGCCCAGGCACCGGTCAATCCGCCCGTAACCACGACGTTGCTCGACAATCCGGGCACTCCGGACACGAACGACAGGATTCTGCGGTTAACGATCACCGATCCTAACTTCTTCGGCACATTCCGGGTGAGGGTGTCCGTCACGGACGGCTTCGACACGGTCATGCGCGAGTTCCTCGTCACACGCAGCTAAGACGAATGCCATGCTTCCGAAGTCCGCCCGGACTTCGGAAGTATGCAGTGCGCCCATTTCCCGGCCCGCTACAATTCTTCTATGAGCGTTTTGTACTTTGGGCCGGAACCGGTGGCGCTCGCCGAGCGTTTGGCGCTGGATCTAGACCGCCAGTGCAAGAAGGCGGATCCCTTCGTGCCGGAGCGGATCGTCGTCCCCAACCGGAACCTGGGCAAATGGCTGCGCCTCTGGCTGGCGCGGCGCAATGGGGTTGTGGTCAACCTGCGTTTCTATTACTTGGAAAACGCACTATTCGAGATGTTGCGCGCCCTCGATCCGCGCGCGTACGCGCGGCTGGCTGGCAGCTTTTCGGGTACGGGGCAGGCTGGCAGCCTGCCCTTCGAACCGGAGTTCTTGGACGCGGATCATTATCGATTGCTCGTCCTGTCCGTTCTTTTGGGCGACGATTCCCACGAGTTTGCTCCCTTCCAGCGCTATCTCGAAGGCGAAGGCGCTGTGCGGTCAAGGCGAGCGCAACGCCGCGCCTGGCAATTGGCCGATCGACTGGCGAGCCTCATTCGCGACTACGAATACCATCGTCAAGACGCGCTGATTCAACCCTGGATCAAGAAGCAATTGACGCTCCAGGACCAAGGCGAGTTTCTCGCTTCGTTGGAGAGGAGCCAACGCGCGATCTTTCTGCGGATCATCGAGGAAAAAATCGGCAAACGCGCGCTCCTCAATCAAATTGCAGGACGAAACCTGAAGACGCTTCCTCAGTACGCCATGGAACTGGCCGATTATTTCGGCGCGGGCGGCGCAGCGGCGCAAGCGCAGGAATCGCACCGCACGTGGCGGCTTTTCGGCATCACTTCCATCTCTGCGTTGCACGTTGATACTTTACGCTGGCTCGGGGGCCATTTTGACATCCATTGTTATTACTTGAACCCATTGACCGCTCGGTTGCCCCAAAGCCCATGCGCCGCGGACCTGGCGGCCCTCGCCGAAAACATGCGCGCGCCCGGAGCGGCAACGGAAGAAGGTGCGCTAGCGCCGTGGTTTCGCGCCGGCGCGGAAAGCCTGGGGATTATTGCCCGTCTGCTCGAACAGTCGCCCAAGAAGCCCGGCGCCGCGGCCTACGACTCCATCTTGTTGTCCGCCACCCAAACGGCATCCAGCAGGGAAAAAGCCAGGAAGAAACGCGCTCAGGACGAGACCGTGCTTGCGCGCGTGCACAAACATCTCTTCAACGAGCCAATCCCGTCCCAGCAGTTACAGCAAGACGTGTCGCTTCAGATCGTTGGCTGTCCCGGCATCCAGCGCGAAGTGGAAACCGCCTACTTCAGTATCCTGGAGAATCTACACAACGATCCAAAGCTGCAGCAGACCGACATCGCGGTCCTGGTCACCGACATGGCCAAGTATCGCGCCAGGATTCAGGCTGTGTTCGACCGTCCGCCCCGGCCGTTGGCGTACAACCTCATTGACTATGCAGCGGCGCAGGTGAGCACCTTCAGCCAGGCGGTGCTTGGCATGATGGACCTGGCGCTGGAATCGTTCACTCGCTCGCGCGTGTTCGACGTGCTCGTGAATCCGTGCTGTCTAGCGCGGCTGGGCGCGGACCGCGCGCAGGCGCTTTTGTGGTTGAACTGGGCCGATCAGCTCGGCATCTTTCATGGCTGGGACAAGACCGAAAAGCAAGAGCGCGGCTATCCTGCTTCGGGACGCTTCGGTTGGCGACTCGGACTGCAGCGTCTGCGACTCGGACAATACATGGACACCGACACGCCCGACGACCGCCCGGCGCAGCGATTTGGCGATGTGTTGCCTTACGCGGACTTACATTCCAACGATCGCGCAATGCTCGATCCGTTTTCCAGCGCGGTGGAAGAGTTACTGCCGTTCTTGAATCGTTTGCGGAAAATGGAGGGCGCCGGCAAACATTGGGCGGAGCTCTTGCGCCAGCTGGTGCAGCGTTTCCTCGACGTGCCCGCCGATCGCCCGGAGGAAGCCCAGGTACGCGATCGCCTCTTGGCTGCGTTGGAACAGCTTGTCACCTGGGACCATCTGCACCCCAAACCCCCCACGCCCCTGCGGGGGAGAGGGGAGGGGACGCCCGGCGCGCTGACGCTGCCCCTGGTCCGTGAATTCGTGCGCGCAAACTTGGAAGGCCTCGACGGCGGACTGGGCCGCTACCTCACCGGCGGCGTCACCATTTCCGCCTTGCAACCTATGCGCCCCATTCCGTTCTCCGTTGTCTATATACTTGGGATGGGCGAAGAGCTTTTCCCCGGCAGCAACCACCTATCCTTTCTGGACCTGCGCCACCACGACCGCCGCTTGGGCGACATCCGCCCCGCCGAGCAGAACCGTTTTCTTTTTCTGGAAGCTTTGCTCGCAGCACGCCGCAAGCTGTATGTGCTCTTCAACAATCGCGATCTGCAAAAAGACCAGGAACTCTTGCCGGCCGTGCCGCTCTTGCAACTTGTGCGTTACCTCAATGAGCGCGTGTTGCCCCAAGGAGAGGAATTCGAAATTGTCAAGGCGCCGCTGCATTGGCACGGGTCCCAGACTCTGGACCTATTGAAAAAGAGCACTGCGCACGATGTCTTGCGCTGGTGCAGCCTCAGTGAGCGCCTGATGGCCCTGGAGACGGCGACCAAGGAGGGCCGCGTCGCGCCTGCCAGCATCTTTCAATGGAGCGAGCTGAACGAGCTCTATCAAAGCAAGAAAGTCGATTTCGCGCTCCCCAAGCCGGGACCACTTGCCAGCTCGGAAACGCCCACCGCCAGCACGCGCGAGCTCCGGTATTACCTTGAGAATCCCGCTTTGGCCGCGCTGTCACGCCATCTGCGCTTGATCGACGAGGAAGACGACGGCGCCGCGCTCGAGCAAGACGAAGAGCCGTTCGTCAGCTCCTCGAAAACGGTCACGCGCATCAGTCAACAAGTGATGCAAGCCTTTCTGCGCGACGGCGTGCGCAACTCCGTGACGCAGGCACTGGCGCGCTGGCCCGAACGCTTCGAGCAAATCTACACCGACGAGAGCCTGCGCTGCCAGACCCCCGAGGGAGAGTACGGCGACATCGACCGGCAAGGCCTGTTCCGTGAATTGGAAGAACGGATCAACGATTCGCTCGCGGAGTTTCTTAGAAACCGAAGCGCCGATACATTCGCGGGCCCAGTCTTGCTCGGTGAAAGCTGGACGCCCGTCGGCGCACGGCGGCGTTTTCCCGCGTTGACTCTCCCCATTGGAGGCGAAGGGAGCAGTCGCCCCGGCGAACCGATCCAGCCAAACGCGCGTGTGACGGGCTCCTGGGGACTGGTTTGGCGCGACGCCGAGTGTTTTGAGATGCTGGTGCTCACCAACTCCAAAAGTTGGGACAACGGCGCGTTGACGTATCACTTTTTCGAGCCGCTCTTTTTCTATCTGGCGCTTTTGGCCAACGACGCTCCCGGCACCGACGGCGTTTCTTCGCGACAATGGCTTGAGGGATTGCCGCTCTTTCTCTATCTCTCGTTCAAGGGCACTGGCATCGAAAAGTTTCGCTACGAAATTTCCCCGAACGAAGCGGTCGAGTATCTTCGCCATCTGGTCGCGGACTTTCTGGATACGCGACTGTTCGATCTCTTGCCGTTCGCAGTCATCCAGAAAGACAAGCCGCCGCGCTGGGCCAAGTCGGATCCAGTTCTGACCGACGCCTATACCAAAGAAACCACGGACATATTGCAAACCAACGGCGACTTCCAGAAGCGCCTGCAGTCGAGAATTGAAGATGCGTTGAACCACGACTGGAATACGTATTGGTGGACGCCGCTTTTGGAATTGACCAACCCCAAGGTTCCCGGCGACGCCTTGCACAAGGTGCATCGGCGTTTTCGCCTTCTATACCGCGGCATCGAGGAAGGATTACGGAAACGTCGATGAGCGTCGTGCGCGACATGGACCTGAGCGAACACCTCGTGGTGGAGGCCTCCGCCGGCACGGGCAAGACCTTCACCATCGAGCAGATCGTCTTGCGCTTGCTGGAAGAACAGCGCGTGTCGCTCGACGAGATTCTGCTGGTCACTTTCACCGAGAAGGCGACAGGTGAACTAAAGTCGCGGCTGCGCGCCATTTTCGAAAAGACTCTGCGCGAACAGCCGGCCAAGCGCGACATCTTTCAGCCCGCGCTCGACGGTTTCGACCAGGCGCCCATCTTCACGATTCATGGATTCTGCCAGCGCTTGCTCGCGGAATACGCTTTGGAACAGGGCCAGGAGTTGCGCCTGCCGGACCTGGTCAACGATGCGGAGCTGCTCAAGCCGGCGTTGCGCGAAATTCAACGACGCGACTGGCGCAACGAATGGGGAGCGCAGCTTCCCGTGCTCTTGGAACTGGCCCAGTACGATCGCGCAAGTGCAGAAAACTGGGAAAAAAACGTCCTGAAAGTCGCCCAACAATACTTACCGGAATGGGGACACGTGCTCCGTCCCGCCCCCCAAGCGCAGGACCTTGAGCTGGACCGGATGGAAGACGAGTGCGCCCGGCTCTTCCAGGACTTGAAGCGACTGGCCGGGCCCATCGAACGCGAAACGGAAAAACATCCCTGGGTGTCGGTTTATGTGCGTCTGCTGGCCGCCGAGCCGACTTCGAGCGATTCCTTGGACCTCGTGCAGTCGCTCCTGGAAACACTGTCGCGGCCGATCGCGGAAGGCCAGGCGCTTAGGACTTTTCTAGACCTGGAGCGCAAGTTTGACCTTGGCGGCGACCGCTCCGAGGCCAACGGTTTCTTGGCCGTCTGGACGCCGTTTTCCGAAGAAAATGTGGCGAAAACGAAAGCCGAAGCGCCCGGACTGGGCCAAGCGCTCGACGCCTTGGAGCAATTCCGGCAGCGCGGGCCGGGCCGGCGCTGGACGAACCATTTGGCAGTCCGCACGGTCGGCGACCTGCACGCATTGGTGTCGCGCCTGAAAACGGAACGCGGCTTGCAAAGTTACAACGACATGATCGCCTCGGTGGCCCGCGCGTTCGACCCGGAGCAAAACCCCGCCGCGGAGTGGCTGCGGCGCTTGCTGCGGGCGCGCTTCCGCTACGGCATCGTGGACGAGTTTCAAGACACCGATCCCTTGCAATGGCGCATCCTGTGCTCGATCTTCCTGGAAGGAGGCGACACGCGGCTTATTGTCGTCGGCGATCCCAAGCAAGCGATCTTCGGCTTTCGCGGCGCCGACTTGCCCACCTACGTTCAAGCCGCCCAGGAAATCGTAGCGGAATTCGGCGGGGTCAAGGAAAAGCTCACGACGAATTGGCGCGCCGTCGAGGAGCTATTGCTAGCGCTCAACGCACTTTTTCAAGACAGCGGCTGGTTTCCCCCGCAGGCCGGCGTCGACTATGTCCCGGTCACAGCCCCGCCGCCTGCGGAACGTCTTGTGCGCATCGACATGGACAAGAGCGGCCGAGCGGCGCTCAACATTGTCAAAGTCGCGGACACGTCCGGCAAGAAAACCCGCAGCATTGTGCCGTTCCAGAGGCGCTTTGCGGATTTCGTCGCGAACGAGATTCGATTTCTCTTGGACAGCGGCCTGGAATTCACTACCATGCACGGCCGCAAGAACCTGGACGCGGGCGACATTACCGTGCTCATCCAGAGGCGCAAAGAGGCGGAGCCTCTCCTCAAGGAGCTGCGCAAAAAAAAGCTGCCTTTCTCGTTTTACAAGCAGTACGGCCTCTGGAGTTCCGAGGAGGCGACGCATTTGCTCTTGCTCTTGCAAGCCCTGGCCGAAACCCGACACGGCCCGGCGCTGCGCAAGGCGCTGCTCACCATGTTCTTCCGTCTAGGGCCCGCGGATTTGACCCAGTGCCCGGAGATTCCTGCCGCGCATCCGGCCGAAGTGCTGTTCGAGCGCTGGACGGGCTGGGCGGCCCAACGCGATTGGGCGGCCCTGTTTCAATCCATCCTGGACGATTCAGGAGTCCTCTTCGACGAAAAAACGCAAGGAGAACTGGATCGTCGCGCCAGCAGTCTGCGTTACATCATCGGCCTGTTGCAAGAGTCGGCCTATCGCGACAACCTCGATCTCTTGCAGCTCATTGAGGAATACAAGCGCTTGCAGCGGCGCGCTCAGGATCCAATGGCCGACTTCTTTCCGGTGGAAACGGATCAGCCGCGGATCAAAATCATGACCGTGCATTCGAGCAAAGGCTTGGAGTTTCCGATCGTGTTTTTTGCCGGTGGCTTCACTCAAGGCGGCAACGTCGACCTGTACTCGTATCGCGACGAGCACAACCGCAAAGTGTTCGACTTGCAACCGGACGATCGCGCCAAGGCAGCTTATGATGCGGAAGACGAAGCGGAAGATCGCCGGCAATTGTATGTGGCCCTTACTCGCGCCATGCTCAAGTTGTATGTGCCGTTGCTCGATCCCGAATTGGCCAAGTACACTTACGCCGGTCCGACGGTCACGCTCTTGGCGCCGGCGCTCATAGCAGCCAATCCCTCCAAACTGGGCGCGCATTGCGCCCTGGAGATTTCCAGCGTCGTTCAATCCCAGTCCAGAGCGAAAAAACCACCGGCACAAGATGCCGAAAGCGCGCCGGCCGAGACTCTGGCCGAAGACTTGATTCCACACATGGATCCGGCAGTGCAGCAGCGTCGCATTTTCTTCCGGTCGTTCTCGAGCCTGCGACAAACCGCCTTGGCGCGCGCCGCGGAGGCTAGCCACTTTGGCGACGAGACCGCGCCGCCCGACGATGATGACGCCGAGACGCCGGACGATCCCTTGCGCGGACCGGCCTTCGGCGAAATCGTGCACTTGGTCCTGGAGAATCTGGACTACGCCGAGGTCGGGGCTGCGCCAAACCCGGCGGCGCTCTTGGCGGACGCCGCGCCCGCGCTCGCCGTCATCGACCGAGTGCTGGAAAAGCACTTACCCAAATTGCGCAGCCGCACGCCGCTCGACGCTCTGCGGGCCGCGTGCCGTCAACAGGTTGCGTCCTTGGCGTGGCACGGCTTACACACGCCGCTCGGCTCATTGGGCGGACCGCTCTGGCAAGTGCCGGCCGCGGATCGCTTACATGAGCTTGAATTCCTGTTTCCCGAAAACGAGCCGGCGGCACGGCCTTCCTCCAAAAGCGGTGGCGAGAGTTTTTTCACTGGCTATATGGATCTGGTTTGCAGGCGCGACGGAAAGTATTTCTTGTTAGATTGGAAGACCAACCTGCTCGATGCCTATGATCCGGCGGCGCTCGCGGAGGAGATGGCCCAGAGCGATTATCATTTGCAGTATCGCTTGTATTTGCAAGCCCTTGGCCGCTGGCTCAAGCGCGTACACGGCCCGCGCCTGGATTTGGCGCATGTCATAGGCGGCGTCTATTACTTGTTTCTGCGCGGCATGAACGGCCGCGACGAAAGCACGGGCGTGTTCTTCCACAATTATGAGTAGCTGAGGCAGCCCATGGCCCAGGAAAGCACGATTCCCGCCTACCTGCCGGAGCTTTTCCCTTGGGCGTCCGCGCGGCTCCTCGGGCTCTGCGCTGCCGCGAGCCAGAACGGCGGCCTCTTGCTCAGCCACTTCCATACTCTCCGCGATTGGCTGAGCATCGCTGAGTATGAACAGGAAGAACTGGTCGCGTTGCTCATGCTCTTGTTTCTGGCCCACGAGGAAGGCAGCTTGTGTCTGGAAATGGACCCCGGCAGAATGCGCCAACGATTTCGAGGATTCACCGAGGAAGTCGATGCGGCCTGGTGGACAGACGCGATCGGGCGAAAGCTAGCTGCAAATCAATTCTCGGCATTGATCGGCGCTGTGCCGTTGGATCATCGCCCAGTGATACTTTTTCGCCGGCACGAGCGGACATTTCTTTACTTCCAAAAACTTCTGCGGCATGAGATCGAATTTGCCAAGTGTCTCCTGTCGTTTCACCGCGACCCGAAGGTGGGCGCGGCCGGTATCCCACGCGCCGACGTCGTTCGCGAAGTCCTCGACGAGCAACCGCTGCAACCGGGCGGCCAACCTCTCGTTCTCGACTCGGCACAAAAACTGGCGCTTGGCTTGGCCTTATGCCGCAATCTCGTTTTGATCTCCGGCGGACCGGGCACTGGTAAGACTTCTATCGTCGTCAACATTCTCCGTTGCCTGGTGCGCGCCGGCTTGAGGCCGGAAAACATCGCGCTGGCGGCCCCCACAGGCCGCGCCGCTCAGCGCCTGGCCGACACAATCCGAGGCGGATTGGAAACGCTTGGCCCGCTTCCTGCCGAATCGCCCGATGCCCTATTGCAAACGCTGTCCGCGCAGACGCTTCATAAACTACTCGACTATCAACCCAGCCGCGATCTTTATCGCCGCCACGCGGAAAACCCGATTTCCGCGGATGTGGTTATCGTCGATGAAGTTTCAATGGCCGGCTTGCTGCTGCTGTCGAAGCTCGTGCAAGCGCTGCGGCCACATACCAAACTCATACTACTCGGTGACAAGGATCAATTGCCTTCCGTGGATGCGGGAGCGGTATTGGCCGCGCTCATTCCGGACGACGCCGCCGGCACGCTCAGCCCCGAGCTAAAGTCACAATTGCAAAACTTGATTGGGAGTATCGACGCCGGCGCTGGCGGCCATCCGCACGGTCTCCCAGACGCCGTCGCCATCCTGCGCACCAATCACCGCTCGCAGCCGCACATCAAGGAGACGGCGGCGGCGATCAACGCTCAAGACATAACGGTTGTCGAACGCTTGCCGCGTTTTGCGCCGGCAACAGATTTCGTTAACACAAGCCTGACGCGCGAGCGAAGGAGTGTTAACGAACCCTCGCTCGCGCGTCGGGCTGGTGTTAACACGAGCCCGCCGCGCGAGCAAGGGCAGGGGTGTTGGCTGTGGGAGCAAAAGTCGCGCACGCCGCTGGAGGTGCGCCGCATGGTCCATGCCTGGACTGAGCACGCCTATATTCAAAGCGGTTTGGTCGAGCAAGTGGCGCGTTTTCGCCTTCCTGCCGGCAATTCCTTGGAGCCTGCCCAGGAGAAGGAGTTGCGTGAATTGCTCCGGCTCGTCGAATACCAGCGAATGTTGACTCTGGTGCGCGAGGGGCCTTGGGGTTGCGTGGACATCAATCGTCAGATCGAACGCTTGCTACGTCCAAAACTGCTCGCGCATCTGGCTAATACGAGCCCGACGCGCGAGCAAAGTAATACGAGCCCAACGCGCGTGCAAGCGAACACTAGCCCGACGCGCGAGCGAGGGTTTGATAACAAAGGACAAAACCGAAATCCTGCGCTGCCCTCGTCGCTGGCGGGACGAAGGGAAGGAGAGTATCGTGGCTTGCTCTTTCCCGGGGCCGTCGTGCTCGTTACGCAAAACGACGCGCACCGGGAAATCTATAACGGCGACGTGGGTCTGGCATTGCAAACCGAAGACGGCGGGCTGCGCGTGGCGTTTTCGCGCCAGAGCGATATCGTTTTACTGCCTGCCGACGCACTGCCGGCGCACGAGCTGGGTTTCGCAATGACGGTGCATAAGAGCCAGGGGTCCGAATATGCCGAAGTGCTGCTCGTCTTGCCGCCTGCTGACCGCAGCCTAAAGGCTGCGGCTACAAAGGGAATTACAACAGGCCCTGTAGCCGCAGGCTTTAGCCTGCGGTCGCCGACGGGAATGCGGCTGCTCACGAAAGAATTGATCTACACGGGCATCACGCGCGCCAAACAGCGCGCCATCATCTGCGCAGCGCCGGATGTGCTCAAGCTGGCCATCAGCAGCAAGTGTCAACGAGAATCCGGCATCCTCGGCTTCTGGGATTCACCTTTTGATTTTCAGGATGGAGAACCATGATCGTCTTCGACGCGCACTTGGACCTGGCTTGGAACGCCATCGACTGGAACCGCGACATTCGCTTGCCGGCCGACAAGATTCGGCAAATCGAAAAAGACGCCGGCATGACGGATAAAGGCCGCTGTTGCAATACAGTCTCCTTCCCGGAGCTGCGCCGCGGCAAGGTCGTGATCTTCATCGCCACTCTTCTCGCGCGACTGTTGCGCATCGGCGCCATGCCGGCCATCCAGCGTTACTCGTCCATGGTGGGCGCCTATGGCGCAGCGTACGGCCAACTCCACTACTATCGGGGCCTGGAGCAGGAAGGCCTGCTGCGCCGGATCACGGATGGCCAAGGTCTGGAAGCACATGTACAAGATTGGCGCAAGGACGAAGAGTCCACTACTTTGCCGCTGGGCTACATCCTCAGCATGGAAGGCGCCGATCCCGT
>JAKEFD010000300.1 GCA_022616245.1 Gemmataceae bacterium | reverse complement strand
CCTCAGCATGCCGCTGCCGACCCTGTCGCCGACGCCCGGCAACAGTGAAGAGGAACCCGTAGCTTCTGGGACGCCCCACAGTACAATGGAGTCGCCTCCACCAGAGTCCTTATCCACTAGTCGCCAACTCAAATGAGCAATTCTTCCAGATCAGGCTGAACCAAGACAGTTCTTGTTGACCACCATTCCGCAAGCAAAAAGATTGGAGAAGAGTTTCTTCTCTTTGTATTTCGGCGGGCAGTCGGCTATCTTGGTGTCGGTGCATATTTGGGTAGTTTCCGGACAAATGACTTCCTTTGCCGCCTCGTTAAAGCAATCGTCCGCGTGCGCAAGGTTTAAGTACGCGGACCAAGACACCAACCCCATTGTAACAACGGCGACAAATGCAAAAAAGTACCTCATGACTGGCTCCTTTCCTTTTCTCGTCGTGAAACGCGGATGCTGATTGTCATTTTCGGATCTCTCTGACTGCTGTTCACCACAGTGAGGTATGCGGAAATGTCCTCGTCCTGTGGCCACCGGGCGGGATCGAAAACCACGGTGATGGTCTCCTTGCTCCAGCTGAGGTTGAAGGCTTTGTGCGTGCAATAGACCTCCTTGACGTCAAACTCCTTCAACCGGCAGGGACTCAAAGCAATCGTCCTTTTGTCGGGAGTGTCGTGTTCAAAGACAAGCTCGCTCGGTTCGTAATGAATGTCGGGGATTATGTTCCCGCGCATCGTCAGGGAAATCTCGCCTGTAGTCTTGTCCTCCAACTCATACGCCACGTGGAGGACTACTTTCGTCGGGCCACGGCCAGCGCCGGTCTTCCATTCCGCTCTCAGTTTGGTTCGGTCCCCTGGCTCAAGCAGTTGTTTTTCAAGGTTGCTCACTGTGCAAGAGCACGACTCAAATATCCGCTTGATATGCAGCTTTTGCCGAAATCTATTGACCAACTCAAATTCCCCTGCCACGCTCTGCGCTTGCTCCAATTCGCCGAAGTCGATCACGGAGTTGGTGAGCACGAGTCGTTCAGGCGCGGACGGCAACGAAAAATACGCGCACACTCCTGCGACAAGAAGTCTAGACACACCCATTACAAAGAGCAGTTTTTGCGACATACGGCATCCTCGCACTAGAGGTCAACTTTTCTGAGGTCAAGGGACGATGCCAACGGAAAGAAGCCTATCAGAATGAGCCACGAATCTTGTCACCGATTTGGTGACAAGCTGCGAAAAAACTCCTCGACACGAAAAACCAGCTCGACGGTGTTCGCGCTGCCGGTCTTGTCGTAAACTCTTTTCAGATGAGTATTTACAGAATTAATTGTGATCTGCATTCTTCGCGCGATGCGTTTGTGGGGGTTGCCCTCAACTAACAAGCGCGCTGCCTCCAACTGGCGCGGAGTCAGCTTGAACTTGTCCGCCAGCTGACGCCATTCGTAGTTTTTCTTATCCAAGTTGGTCGCCTGGTCGGAATCAGGGGGGGGGGCCATAGTTCTTGTCCATGCGATCCTCATAACGCATACTAACTACGGATACAGGAGCATTCATCTACCCATGGTGGCAGATAAGGACCGAGAATCAAGTGAAAAAAGTGTGTTTCCTGGATGGACGTACTTACGCGGCTTTGCCCGACCGCATTTTTTCGAAATTAAGCGTCGACCGGACTGCGTAGGCCTTCTTGCCCTGACTCTCAAAATACGTGCGCGAAACCAGTTCGCCGATAAGGCCGAGCGAGATGAACTGCACGCCGACCACGACGAAGATCGCGGCCAAGAGGAGCAGCGGGTTGCCGGTCATGTCGATGCCTTCGCGCAGTTTCATCCACAAGGTGGCCAACAGGCTCAAGAAGCCAAGACCTATGCTGAACAGGCCGGCCAAGCCCATGACGTGCATGGGCCGGGTGAGATAGCTGTGCAGAAACTTGATCGTGATGAGGTCGAGGAGCACGCGAAAGGTGCGTGACAGGTTGTACTTGGTCTTGCCCGCCGTGCGCGGGTGGTGCCGCACCGGGATTTGCGCCAAGCGAGCGCCGGTCTGCTGCGCCAGCACCGGAATGTAACGATGCATTTCGCCGTACAAGGGCAGTGCTTCAGCCAGCTCGCGGCGCATGGCCCTTAACGTGCAGCCCATATCTTTGATCGCGACGCCGGTGACTTTGCGGATGAGCCAGTTGGCGATCGCGCTTGGGACTTTGCGAATCCAGAATCGATCCTGGCGGTTGGCCCGCTGCCCCAGAACCGCGTCGTAGCCTTCGTTCAGTTTGTCAATTAGATGTGGAATATCGGCGGGGTCGTTTTGCAGGTCGCCGTCCATGGTGACGAGGATGTCGCCGGTGGAAAAGTCGATGCCGGCTTGCAGGGCGGCGGTCTGCCCGAAGTTGCGCTGCAAACGCACGATCTTGACAGACACGTCCTGACGGGCGATTTGCTCCAGCACCGCGAACGAGCCGTCGATGCTGCCGTCGTCCACAAACAGGATTTCGAAGGTTCGGCCCGTGGGGACGAGCGCTGCGTGCAGCTTTTCATGCAGCCTTCGAATATTGTCCCGTTCGTCCTTGATCGGGATGATGATCGACAGATTCATTGCTTGCCTCTAGCGTGGAGCAGGGGGAGGGCAAACCGGGATGTTCGCCCCACTGGGGGGTGCTGGCGGCATCCGGCTTGGCGTGTCCGCCCGCCAGGTACACGACGCCGCCCACCAGACTGACCGCGACGGTGACGCAGAACCACAAAAACGCCAGGGTGACCGCCGTGCCGTCCGCGATGCCGAAAGGGGCCAAGAACAGCACCGCGGCGCCTTCGCGAACCCCCATACCGTTCAGGCTGATGGGCAACAGCGTCAAGAGCGAGATGAGCGGCACGAACACCCAGTAATAAGCCGCGTCAATGGGCGCATGAATCGACAAGCCGACACACCAGACGGCGAGCACATTGGCGGCTTGCACGATCAGCGATAAGAGCGTGGCCCTGGCCAAAAGTCGCGGCGAGCGCAGAAAGCGCCACAGCGTTTGCAGTTGTTCGCGGCGCATTGGACTAAGCCGCGCGATCCTGGCCAGCACCGGCAACGACAGAAGACCCAAGGCACCACCCGCCGCCAAACCCCATGCGCACCACGGAATCCAGGCGGGGATTGCCAACGGCGCGAACGTGGCGGCCAAACAAGCCAGCGCGACGAGCACGGCGAGGCCGTTCAGCCGGTCGAGCAAGACGCAGCCCAGCGCGGCCCAGCGCCGGCCGGAGCGCCCGTCGAGATACAAGGCGCGGACCACGTCGCCGCCCACGGAGGTCGGCAGCAGCAAATTGAAGTACGTGCCGATGAAATAGAAGCCGGTCAGCCGGCCGAGCGAATGGCGAAACCGCATCGAGTCGGCGAAGTGTTTCCAGCGGACGGCGCTCGCGCATTGGGCCAGGACCAACAGGCCCACGGCGGCGAGCCAGAATTCGACGCGCAGCCGGGCGAAGGCGTCGCGCACGCTGGACCAATCCGTGCGCCAGCCCAAATACGTCAACAGCGCCGCGCTCACCAGGATGCGAAGCAGCCTATTCACGAACGACGATCTCCTCTTCCTTGGGTTCCGCGCCGACTTGATAGAACCAGCAGTGGTTTTCTTCCACCAGGTCCACGAGCACGCGATAGCGTCCGGGCGTCGTGATGGGCGGTACGACGACCAGGGCCTCGAAGCTCTCGCCGGGCGTCACTTTCTTATCGAGCATGGCGCTGCGCGATTCCGAGATCAGCTTGCGGTTTTCGTCGTGAACGAATACGCCGAAGTGTACGCCGGCGAAGCGCCCGGAGCGGAATTGCCACGCCTTTGTCCCGGTGTTCCGCACACGCACGCGAAAGCTGATCGGCTCGCCGACCCGCACGTGGGGCAAACATTCTTGTTTGCCCGTTCCTTCCTCAGGCAGACAGGAATGTCTGCCCCACGAAGTGAAGTCTTCCCATTCGTACGCACACCAGCCGCCGCGGTATTCCTCCAGCAGCCAATGACGAAGACGCGCCGGCGCATGCATCGCGCCGTTTTCCCTTAGCCAATCCGCATAGAGTTTTAGGAAGCGATCGAGCACGGCCGTCTTGCCGATGGGGACATGGCCAAAGCGCCAGCTCAATTGGCCAAGCGCTGATTCCAGTGTTGCATCGGTTTGCAATAGGAGAACGACGGCAGCAATGACGCCGGTGCGGTCGGCTCCGCGCCGGCAATGGAGGTAAATCGGATACTCCGCGCGCTCCAGCACTTCCAGCAATCGGCGCAATTCTTCCGTGGACGGCAAGCGCATGGCGGAGAAGCAAATGTCTTCGAGGTTGATACCCAGACGCTGCGCCGCGCGGCACATGTCGACGTACCAGGCGTGCGGCGCGCCGCTGCCGCGCAGATTGACGATGGTGCGGATGCCGTAGTCGCGGGCCAAGACTTCGAGTTCTGCGGTGGTGGGCTGAGCGCCCCGATATACTTTTCCAGGAATGACGGTGTGGAAATTCGCACCGACCAGCACCTGACCTGCATGCCAAGCGAACCAGGTCAGGACCAAAAGCAGGACGCCGCGCGCCAACCAGGGCCAGTGCGAGATGGGGCGCGCATCGGAGGGCGGAGTCGTAACTTCAGTACAGGTCGCTGTTTCGGCCATCCATGGCATCCAGCGCGTCGTGAATCACCCTTTGGTGGTGACATAATGACACAATCGGGGAGCGACGGCTAGCCGAACCAATTGCGAACGATAGCTAACAAGCGATGGGGGTATGCCTGTGCAGCGCGAAATAAGGCGAACGAGATAATCACCGCCATTGGTTCAGCGTCCTTTCCCCAGTGGTATAGGTTATTTCTCCATGTAGGACGCCTTTCGTCGCCAGCAATTCCTCGCCCAGATGTGCGATTTCTTCGGCTGGTCCGCGCAACACGGACACCTCCAAGCAGTGCCGTTCGCCCAGGTGTACGTGCAGCGTGGACACGACCAGGTCGTGATGGTGGTGTTGCTTGTCGATCAGCTTGGCGGCCAACTCGCGTGCGTGGTGATCGTAAACCATCGTGACCACAGCCACCTGCTCGCCTTGCTGCTCTTTTGCCTCTTCGCGAATCAGCTTGTCGCGAATAAGATCGCGGATCGCCTCGCTGCGGTTTTCATAGCCCTTGCCGGCAATGTGCTTGTCGAAGGCGCCGAGCAAAGTGTCTTCCAGGGAAATCGTGATGCGCGTCAGTTCGGCCATTGCAATCTCGCGAAAGGGCGACCGGTCGATTTTCCCCGAAGCGCGGCAAACTGCCAGCGAAAAACAGGCAGCAGGAATTCCAGCCAGAGCTTGATCTTTGCACGTCGTCGCTGCGTAGAATGTATGGGACCCTTTCAATGCCGCCACTCTCTAATGATGTGGCCGGTATTGAGCGTGGCAGGCCGGTCATGCCGAACCACGCGCGATGGCGGCGCCAACGTTCGTCCCTACCGATGCTGCGCCAAGCCGCCGACCACAGGCGGCTCGCCATACATAACGTATTACTACTTCAGGCGGACGGAACCTGACCTCTACGGTGGCGGTTCGCGTTCGCAATTGGAAAGGAGCAACCAGCATGAAACGGTGGATGATTCCTGCGACGGCTTTACTCTTCGTTTTCTCGTTGATTGGTTTCTTTGCCGGCACTCTCTTGCATGGTCAGGCGACGCCGGGCACGGCCATTCCCAAGGAACTTGTTTCGTATCGCGACATCGTCAAAAAGGTTTTGCCGGCGGTGGTCAGCATCGAAACCAAGGCCAAACCCATCGCGGTCAGCGGCAAACGCCAGCAGACGCCGCTACCCGATGATCCGCGCATCCCGGAAGAATTCCGCCGCTTCTTCGAGGAATTCCGCAACATGCCGGAGATGCCGCAGACGCCGCGCCAGGGCTTCGGCTCCGGCTTTTTCGTCGATCCTTCCGGCGTCGTTTTGACCAACTACCACGTCGTCGAAGGGGCCGAGCAAGTCACCGTCAACTTGCACGACGGCCGCAAGTTTGTATCGAAGAACATTCGCGGCGACCGCCGCACCGACTTGGCGGTCATCTTGCTCGAAGCGAAAGGATCTTTTCCGTACTTGCAGTTAGGTGATTCGGACGCGATGGAAATCGGCGACCGCGTGCTGGCAGTCGGCGCGCCGTTTGGATTGGCCGGCTCGGTCACGCACGGCATCGTCAGCGCCAAGGGCCGCAGCGGCCTAGTCGGCAACATGTATGAGGATTTCCTGCAAACCGACGCCGCCATCAATCCGGGCAACAGCGGCGGTCCGCTGGTCAACCTCGAAGGCAAGGTCGTCGGCATCAACTCGGCGATCAAGTCGCGCAGCGGCGGTTTCCAGGGTGTCGGTCTCGCCATCGCCAGCAACATGGCGGACAAGGTCGTCAAGGCGCTGCGCTCCGACGGCGTCGTCCGGCGCGGCTATTTGGGCGTGCAGATCCGCGAGCTCAGCGACGAGGTCGCCGAACGCTTGAGCCTGGCAAAGGATGTCGGCGTGGTCGTCGGCGAAGTGTTTGACAAGACTCCCGCCGCCAAGGCCGGCATCCACCCCGGCGACATCATCGTTGCCATCGGCGGCAAAGACATCAAGGACGGCCGGGCGCTGCAATCGGTCGTGGCGGACTTGCCTCTTAACAAGAGCGTCGCCGTGAAGCTGGTGCGCGACCAGCAGCCGGTGACGGTGCAAGTGACGATTGAGGAGCAACCCGCGGAATTCGGCTCGGCGCAAGTGCCGGCGCCGCGCGGAGCGCAGGTGATGCCGGAGAGCATTGCGGTCAAGTCGATCGGCGTGGAACTGGCCGACCTCACCGAGGAGCTGGCCAGCGATTTGGGTTTCCGCAAGGACACGGCCGGCGCGCTCATCACGAGAGTGCAGCCCAATAGCGCGGCCGCTGAAGCCGGTCTGCGCCGCGGCATGGTCATCACCCGCGTGGAAAACCAGCGCGTGGCCAGCGCGACCGCGGCGCTGCAGGCCGTGGAGGCCGCGTCGCTGGCGAAGGGCGTGTTGCTGCAAGTGCAAACGCCGACGGGCGGCGTGAATTTCGTGATCGTCCGCGCCGACGCTTAACGCGTGAGCCACGGATGAACACGGATGGAACACGGACAAATGGCGAGCCGAGTCGCGTATGCGACCGGGTCGAGCGGGGCCAGCGAAACCAGCGGTTCGCTGACCCCGTTTTCGTTTTCTATAGTACAATGCGTCGATTACTGAAGGAGAATTCACCTGTTTGCTTTACTATCGCATCGTAGTCGAGAAAGTCGAAATCACGGCTGTTGCACATTCCAAGCGCCGTCCAGGATACTGGATGAAACGTCGTTACTATTAGGTTAGAACGCTTCTCGTCGACTCAAATGGAGTGTTGGCCATGTTGAGTAGCAGCGCTTGGCGTTGGCTGTTTGCCGTATGCAGCGTCCTGGCCGTATCAACACCGTCCCTTGCCCAAGACGAGGCGGCCTGGCAATTGTTCAACGAAGGAATTGGGCTCTTGCAAAAAGACGCGCCGCGCACCCAAGTGCTGGCGCTCTGGCAAAAGGCCGTCAACGACTTTCCGCAAAGCAAGTACGCTACGCAGCTTCGTGATTACATCGCGCAATTGAAGCCGCAGATCGACGAAGACAAGAAACTCGCTGCGGCCGCCGTGAAGAACCCCGAGAAACTGCCCCTCGCGGAGCGCATCGCTTATTACCTCGAGCGCTTTCCCGACGTCCGCGGCGAACAGTTCAGCGATCCCGGCTTCTGCAGCACCGTCGGCATGGGCGAGGGCACCGCTCTTTCCGATGCCATTGTCCGCATCGGCCGGCCAGCGCTTCCCGCACTGATCGAGAAGCTGAACGATCGCCGGCTCGTCCGTTCCGTCGGCTGGTGGCGCTCTTATGCCAAGAGCCGCACTGTTTTGCGCGTACAAGACGTGGCAATCCAGTGCATTCACACGATTCTCGATCAAACTTTCTATGAGGTCCGCACCACCAGCAGTTACTTTTCCATCGAAGAGCCCAAGACGCGCGCGAAGGTGATTGCCGACATCAAGGCCTGGTGGAAGGAATATGGTCACCGGCCGCCCATTGAGGGGTACAGCGGCCGGCTCGAGCAACTCAGCTTGTGGCGGCGCTTTGAGCTTTTGGAGAAGATCGAGAAGCTCGATCCCAAGGCGGTCGACGCCGTCGGTTTGCTCAAGAAATGGACGCCGGCCGCGGATTGGCAATCCGTTCCCGCCTTGGCGGAACAACTCGCCAGACGAGGCGACCTGTCGCTGGCGCCAAGCGTGCGCCGCATCGTCGCCGCATGGGACCGGAGCATTCCCAACGAGGCGATTTGGTTTCTCATGCGTCGCGGCGGCCCGGAAGACTATCGCCTGTTGCACGAAGCCGTGCGCCGCGATTTGACCGCCCAAGCGGAGTCAGGCTCGACGCGCGTTCTGGGTTCGTTCGCGCCCAACATCGGCGACAACCCTTTGGCCGTGCCGATTCTGGTCGATCTTCTTGAATTGCGCAAGCCTACGGGATCGCGCTTCAAGAACGGCAAGACGCAGAGCTTTTCCACTGCGGATACGAGCATGGAAGCGCTCATTGGGCTCACCGGTCACAACGAGGGCTATGACGCCGACGACGAACCCGTGCACCGCCACGCCGCGATGGATGCGTGGACCGCGTGGTGGCGCAAGACCGGCCAGGCGCAGTTCTTGAAGAATCATCCCCAGGCCGGCAAGTTGGTCGATGCCGCAGTTGGCGCCGCGGACATTGACGCAAGCACGCTGCCCCAAATGGTCCGCGTCCGCGACGCCGACGCCAAAGCTCCGCTAACCTACGAGTTACCACGCAAAGACATTGCCTCGCTGCTCCAGGCGAAAAGCGTGACAGCTCGGCGTGACGCGCAGGGCGGCTACTCGTTCCAGTTCGCTTCCCGCCAAGCAGCGCTAAACTGGTTCGAGAATGCTAAGCCCGCCGACCGCGACGGAGGATTGGCAGAGCGCAGTGTCGTGGCAATGGGCCCTGCGTCATTAGAAGGTCCCGTTATCGCTCCGGACGGCCGTGCATGGTTTTGGCGCTACGCCGTCACGCCTTTGGCACAAATAAAACGAAACGTCGTCGAGGTCTTGGAAGGCAAGGCGCTGCATGTGGAGGGCGCGGAGATTGTACACGTCGATCGCGCCGGCCACGTTTGGCTCGTTCCATATGCCGAGCGCACCTTGCTGCTGGCGTACGATCCTAAATCCGGACAATGGCTTGAGCGCCGCGCCAATCGCAAAGAGCAGCTCGGCGGCGAGGAATTCGCCGACTGGACGGCGAAAGACCCGTTGCCGTTTGGAGGCGCCGTTTTCGAAAGCGCCTCGGGCGTGTTGTTTTTCCCGGACCGTCTTGGCGTTCACGTTCTGGCCGGCGCGGACTGGCGCTATCAGCCGCTCTTCCTCAGGAACCTGAAAGAGAAGCGTTACTATGGCGATCATCAATCCTTTAACCCTCCCCAGTTCCGTGAGGATGCCGCTGGAAATATCTACGTCTGGTCGGCTTGGGGCAGTTCCGGTTGGACCGGCTCAATCGGCTATTGGGTATCCGACGGCAAATCGTGGGAGAACATCGACGCGGTCGAGCGCGTCGATTGGCTCGTGCCGCGTTCCAAAGAGGAAGTGTTCTTGTATGCGGATAGAGCAGAGTCGCAGCGGCCCAAAGACGAAGTGTCGCAGCACCCGGCTCACGCGGGCTTTTGCTGCTGGCAGGGCAAGAAACTGCTGACGGGCGACGCGGCAATTCGCGCACTCACCTCCGACCTGTACTTTCATTCCATTCAGGCCATCGCGACAACCGAGGAGGGCGCGACCTACTTCCATTTGGGTGACGTGACCGACCTTGGCACCCTCGATCGTCACTTGTCCTTTGGCGCGTTATTGCCGCGCAAGGGGCCGCTGGTTGCCCTCGGCCCTGAAGCCGGCAAGTTTCTCGAACAAGCACTGCATCATTCCGTGGTTGCTCCCGACGGCTGGCTCTGGAATTTCAGAGGAGACGTGCGCGTACAAGCGCTGAGTCCCGACGGCAAGTTTCGCTCGCCGCGGCGTGGCGCGCAATTCCAGCAACCGCGGCCGCGCGGCGCCGACGACAAAGGCAATCTCTACTTTGTCGATCAGGATCGCCTGTGGCGCTTCAATGCCGCGGCGGCGCTCGATGATCTCGAGCCCGATCTGCCCAGCTTGCCCGCGATGCGGATTAGGATTGCCGGCCCGCCGTGTGCCGACGCGCTCGGGCGGATGTGGTGCATGTGGAACACCATCGGCGGGCCGATGATGAGCTTCGGCGGCGGCGACTGGCGCTTGCAAGGGTATACGACCGACGGCCAGCCGCGCGGCTTTCTCTCTGTTTATCCGGGCGCGGACGGGGCCATGGTGTTTGAAGACGCGAGCTACCATTTTTGGCTGTTTGATGCGGGCGGCGTGGTGACGGAACGGACGGCCCGCGTCCTCGCCTCCGAACATGCAGGCCGCTTGGCGAAAGCGCTGCCGTTCCCGCCGGGCCCAGCTCTGCCGTATTACCATCATTTTGTCAAAGACGCCAAGGGCCGGTTCTGGTGGTCCGAATGGGAGCGCACCTGGGGCGTGGTGGACGGCAAGCAAGTATTCGAGGGCAAAGATGCCGGGCTCGCGGTTACGCCGTCCGCCGGTCGAGTCTGCAATCTCCTTGTGCCGGTAGGCGAGGCCGGTCGAATGCTCGTAGGCCGGAACGACGGCATCGCTGCGATCGTCGACCTGGGACGCGATGGCATCGTCAAGGTTGCCGACGTGGAATTTCGCACGCAGGAATCGATAGCGCAACAAAGCTGGCTGCGCAATACGTTGCGCGACAGCCTGGGCCGGGTTTGGATCATGGGCGCGCGCCACAGCTGCGCTATCGGCGTCGACGGCAAGATCATCGCCAAGCGCGACGGCTGGCTCGCGCTGGAAGATCAGCGTCAAGGGTTATGGTTTCTCGTCGCGGGGAAAAAAGAACCGGAACTCGTGCGTCTCGACCTGGCAACCGGCAAGGAAGCGCGTTTGGAAGTGCCCCACCTGTGGCGGACATCGTCGCTGGCGCAAGCGCCGGACGGCACCGTCTGGGCGTCGACATCGTCGGAGATTATCCGCATCCGCGCCGGCCGCGATGGGCTTCACATCATCGAGCGTCACCCTGTCGCGGCGACGGGCCAGCTCTGGTGCGACCGTGCCGGCCGGATCTGGCAGTGGCTGGGGAACGAACTGGTGTGCTACGCGACGCGGGCGCACTGATTTTTCTTTTTTTCCCTTGCCGGTCGAACCGGCTTCAGTTATACAACGTAATACCTGTGTATAACGTTGTCATATTGGAGCCGGCCATGCACCCCGCACCACGCCAACACCGTCGCGCGGCCTTTACACTCATCGAGTTGCTCGTCGTCATCGCCATTATCGCCATCCTGATCGGCTTGTTGTTGCCCGCGGTGCAGAAAGTGCGTGAAGCGGCGGCGCGCACCGAATGCCGCAATAATCTCAAGCAAATCGGCCTGGCCATGCACATGCACCATGACACCCTTCGGGTCTTCCCGCCCGGTTATGTCTCGGTGGTGGCATCGGACGATTCGGACCTGGGCCCTGGCTGGGGCTGGGGCGCTCACTTGCTGCCCTACCTCGAGCAGCAGAACCTTCATCGCCAAATCAACTTCAAACTTGATATCGGGGACGCCGCCAACGCGACGACTCGGGTCCAGCACTTGAAGGTATTTCGCTGCCCGTCTGACGTCGCGCCAGAGATGTTTCCGACGCCGGGCAATAACGTGCTGGTGGCCCACGGACACTACGTTGGCGTCTTCGGCAGCAACGAGATCGAGGACGGCCCCAGCAATGGCAACGGCGTGTTCTTCCGCAACAGCCGCGTGCGTTTCGCGGATATCATCGACGGCACGAGTAATACGCTCTTCGTCGGCGAGCGGAGCAGCAACCTGGCCCTGAACACCTGGACGGGAGCCGTCACAGGCGCGGATGAAGCGCCGGCCTTGGTGCTGGGTAGCGCCGATCACACCCCCAATCACGCTGCCGCCCACGCCGAGGACTTCTGGAGCCGCCACCCGCAAGGCGTCAATTTCCTGTTCGGCGACGGTTCGGTGCGCAACATCGGCAACTCCATCAATCCACAGGTCTTTTCCGCTCTCGCCACCCGCAAGGGCGGCGAACCTTACTCGGCCGAGGATTTCTAAACCTCCGGTGTGGCAGGCAGACAATGGACGCTGCGCTCGCAGCCCGATGTCCTACTCCCAGATTCCAGAGACAGATATGGCAGCGATGCTGACCCCTTCGCCGAGGGCAACTTTCCTTAGGATCGGGTTGCCGGCGGTAGGGGGCGTGCTGGCTCTCGCCGCGCTTTGGTGGTGGTTGTCCGGCGGCCAAGCCCGGCTCACCGTGCGTGGTCACGCGGGAGCGGTTTTGGCCGTCGCCTTCTCGGAAGACGGCAAGCTGCTGGCGACGGCGGGCGAGGACAAGGCGGTCAAACTGTGGACCGTCGCGGACGGGAGCGAGCGGGCCGCCTTACGGGGACATCACGGGGCGGTCAATGCGCTCACCTTTTCGGGAAACGGCGGTACGCTGTTGGCGACGGCCAGTTCTGACAAGACGTTGAAGTTGTGGAATCCAAGTGCGGAAAAAGAGCAGGCTACTCTCTCGGGACATCAAAAGGAAGTCCTGTGCTTGTCCTTGGCGCCCAATGGCAAGATGTTGGCCAGCGGGAGCGAGGATAAGTCCGTGAAACTGTGGAACCTCACAACGCACAAGGTCCAGGCCACGCTTCAGGGACATACGGGCCGCGTGTGGGCAGTGGCGTTCGCACCTCCTGATGGCAAGACGCTGGCTTCGGGCGGCGGCGGCGACAATGCCATTCGCCTGTGGAATCCCGCCAGCGGAAAGCCTGGAGCCGTACTCAAAGGCCACACTAGTCGCGTCTGCGCCCTGGTCTTTACACCGGACGGCAAGATTCTGATTTCGGCAGACAAGACCGGCTCGATCAAGTTCTGGGACACCGCCACGTGGCAAGCGCGGGTCAAGCTCAAGGGCGCCGCGGGTAGAGTGTCGCGCATCGCCCTTTCCCGGGATGGAGACGTGTTGGCAACTGTCGGTGAAGACCCGATCGTTAGACTGTGGAGCATTGCCAGCGGGGAGGAACTGACCACTCTCAGGGGACACCGGGGCGCGATCAACGACGTTGTGTTCAGCCCCGACGGCAAATTGTTGGCAACGGCGGGCGAAGACGGCACTGCGAAGC
This sequence comes from Gemmataceae bacterium, assembly GCA_022616245.1. Classification (GTDB taxonomy): domain Bacteria; phylum Planctomycetota; class Planctomycetia; order Gemmatales; family Gemmataceae; genus JAKEFD01. The sequence goes on along the minus strand of JAKEFD010000300.1, from coordinate 24,640 downwards.
TGTGGGATGTACCCGTGAGGTAAAGTTGCCAATTCTTTTTCTACCATATCGGCATGGGCCTTCAGCATTGCCGTGTCGTTCTGGTCGAAACGCTTTACCCCGGCAACCTCGGCGCCACCGCCCGCGTCATGCGCAATCTGGGTTTCCGCGATCTCGTCCTGGTAGCGCCAACTGCCGATCCGCTGGATGAACGTGCTCGCAAGCTATCGACGCACGGCGAGGACATTCTTCGTCGCGCCCGGATCACGACGGATTTGGGCGACGCGGTCGGCGATTGCACAATCGTTGTCGGCACGTCGGCGCGCACAGGCGGTCCCTTTCGCCGGCAGTCCGTCGGCACTCCCCAGGCGATCTTGCCGCGCGTCGTCGAAATCCTTGCCGCGGATCAGCCCGCCGCCTTGGTCTTTGGCTCGGAACCCAATGGCCTTGCCAATGAACTTGTAAGCCGCTGCCATTTTTTGATCGAAATCCCCGCCGATCCTGAGTACCCTGCTTTCAACCTCGCCCAAGCCGTGGCCATCTGCCTTTACGAGTTGCGCCAACAGTGGCGCAGCGTGGGGCAGGCTTTCCAGCCTGCCGATCCGCCAAGGCAGACAGGAACGTCTGCCCCACAGGAGGAGCCGGCCAGTTTCGCGACGCAGGAGCAGATGTTCGGGCAGCTGCGCGTCGCCCTGGAGGAACTGCACTTTCTTTACGGCGACAAAGGCCCTGCCCTCATGCACGCACTAAGGCACCTGCTCGGCAAGGCGCGGCCGAGCGTCATGGAGGTGCAAATCCTCCAAGGCCTGGCCCGGCAAATCCGCTGGTATGTCCAGAACCACCCTACGCCGCGGGGCGAGTCTTCGAGCCCCGCGGGTCCGCCGGAGGACTCAACGTGATCCGAATCCACCGTTCTTGCGCGTTCTGGCTGTCGCTGTTCTTCCTGACCACAGCGCCGGCTCAGGAAGCCAACAAAGACCTTGCGACACAATTGCGCAACCTGGAGATCAAGCTCCCGCCGATTCAGCCGGAGTGGATGAAGGACCTTCGGGCGCGTCGCGACGCAGCGAACAAGAAAGACGTGCAGTCATGGCATCAAGTTCTGAACAAGGCCCATTGGGAATCTCGAAAGAAGGACTTCATCGGCCCGATGCGGTTCGCTCTCGGCGTGCGCAGGCCGACCTCGACAGAACCGACTGTTGTTGTGGCCAAGACGATTGCCGGCGACGGCTTCGTCATTGAGAACTTGCTTTATGAAAGCCGGCCGGGCGTTTGGGTGACTGCCAACCTGTACGCGCCGGCCAAAAAGCAAGCGAAAATGCCCGGTATCCTCATCATCCACAGCCACCACAATCCAAAAACGCAGGGCGAATTGCAGGACATGGGCATGCTCTGGGCACGGCTCGGCTGCTACGTGCTCATACCCGATCAGCTCGGCCACGGCGAACGGCGGCAGCATCCCTTCACCGACCCGAAGAATTATCCGGAGTCATTCAAAGTCGGCAGACAGGATTACTATTTCCGCTACAACGTCGCCGCCCAGCTGCACCTGGTCGGCGAAAGCCTGATCGGCTGGATGGCGCACGACATGATGCGCGGCGTGGACTTGCTGCTATCTAAACCCGGCATCAACAAAGACGCGATCATACTCATGGGGTCGGTGGCCGGCGGCGGCGATCCGGCGGCCGTGACCGCAGCGCTCGACGAACGCATCACGTGCGCGGTGCCGTTCAACTTCGGCGGGCCGCAGCCCGAGACGAAATATCCATTGCCGTTCGACGCCAAGACATCGTTCAATTACTTGGGCGGCGGCAGCTGGGAATCGACGCGCGGCTTGCGCGGCGCCGCAACAGGCGGCTTTCAACCGTGGGCCATCGTCGGCAGCATCGCGCCGCGCAAGCTTATCTACGCCCACGAATTCGCTTGGGACAAAGACCGCGATCCGGTCTGGAAGCGATTGCAGAAGATCTATTCGTTTTATGATGCCGAAGATTATCTTGCTTTCGCGCATGGCCGCGGCCTCTTGCAAGGCAAGCCGCCCGAAGCGACGCATTGCAACAACATCGGCGTCGAGCATCGCCAGCTGATCTATGTCGCGCTTAAAAAATGGTTTGACATTCCTATGCCCGAGAAGGAGTACCAAAATCGTCTTCCAGCTGGAGACTTGCAATGTTGGACGCCGGAACTTCAAGCAAAACTCAAACCGGAGCCGCTGTGGCAATTGGCCCTGGCCAGTGCGGAACGGAGCTTACAATCATCGCGTAAGGCAATCAATAAGTCCGCGCATGAATCATCGGTGAACAGACTCAAGGAGGCTCTTGAGGTTCGGTTCGCTCGCGGACTCGCTCCAGCGCGCGAATTGGAGTGGAAAACTGCGCGCATCGCGCAGCCCATCTCGATCGAATTCGGTTCGAGAAGCGATGGTCTGGCCCACTATGTCATGCTATTCCCGTCGGCCGGCCAACGACAGCAACTGCCCGTCGTCGTCGGCTTCGCGCAAGCCGGCATTGAAACACTGCTGAAGCAACGGGCCGAATGCGTCGCGGAGATGTTGCGCGGCGGGGCCGCGGTCTGCCTCACGGAGTGCTGTGGCATGGGGACGAAAGAAGATTCGCGCAGTCGCACCACTACTGGCACATCGCTGTCCGCGACCGAAGACATGCTGGGCGCTCCCGTCGCGTTGATGCAACTTCGTGATCTCCGGACGGTTCTTGATCGAATCGAGAAAGACTCGAGACTCGATGGCAATCGCATCGCGCTGTGGGCCGACTCGTTCGCCCCGGTCAATCCGCCCACGCGCAACCTCGCCGTTCCTTTGGACGCCAAGCTGCCCGATCACGTCGAGCCGGGCGCGGCAACTCTGGCGCTGTTGACGGCGCTTGGCAACAAGGACGTTAAAGCGGTCTATGCGCGCGGCGGACTGGTCAGCTTTCGCTCGCTGTTACGCAGCCCGTTCTTGTACGTACCGCACGACGCGATCGTCCCCGGCATCTTGGAAGTGTGCGACGTGGAAGACATCGTCGCCGCCCTTTCGCCACGGCCGGTACGGCTTGAAGCCATGGTGGACGGCCTTAATCGCCGCATGGACGTGACGAAAACCGGGGACGACTTCGACTTGGCCCGCGCGGCGTACAAGTCGGCGGAGAAGCGCTTGGTGTTACAGTCGGAGGCGTCGGCGCCGGAGGCCGTGGCGCGCTGGTTGCTGGAACAACTGAAATAAATCGTTTACATTTCGCGCTCGCGCCTTGCCGCGGCAGGGCTTGGAGCGAGCGCGAAACGTAAACAGCACGCGCCCTCTTTCCGGCCGCGCGTCGCCAGAATACATTTGACGAAGCTTCACTCTTTTGGCAACATTTCGGTCTTGGGGGATCGAATCCAAAAAGGAGGTTCGACGAGTTTTCCGCAAACCTTGACGATTGGGGGATCAGCGTGACTACGAATGTGGATGAGTTCACAGTCCCGGAGAAGATCCTTTTGGCCGCGGATCACCTGGACAAGCAAGGCCAGTCGCCCTTTAGCGCGGAGGCGCTTACCGTCGCTTCGTGGCAAAAATTTCCAAAGACGTTCGGGCTCAAAGGCTACACCGACCAGTTTCCCGATAACAACAAAATCTTGGCCGCCATCATGGGCGAGAAAGGACTGGCCAAGCGCGGCTGGCTCATCAAGATGGGCCAGAAACTCTACGCCCTGACGCGCGAGGGCCGGACGTTGGTGCGGCGCGTCGTCGAAGGGGATGCGGACAACGACAAGCCCAACAATCATGTCCGGCTCGCGCGCGACATGGAAAAATCGCTTTTGGGCATGCTGGATTCGAGCGCCTACCAGAAGTTTGAAGAGAATCGCAAAGGCGATCTCACCTTCGCGGACGCGTGCCGCTTTTGGGGCGTGACCGAAAACATGAAAGGCGACCTTCTCGACGATCGCCTGCGCGACATCCGCAAGTTCTTCATGGACCTCGATCGCAAGCTGGCGGACGCCGACGCGGAGTTTTCCACCGGCCGGCCCTTCACCGCCGGCGACAATCGCTTCTTGTCCAACATTCACCGCTACATGGAGGACCGCTTCGACCGGCATCTCAATCTTTTGCGCAGCCGGTCCGGCAAACACTAGGCGCTAGTGACGGAACCACAGGGACGTGGAGGACAAGATTTCAAATTGAAAATTGAGAATTGCAAATTGCAAATTGAGAATTAGTGGGCCCGATCTGCTTTTCAATTTGCAATTGAAAATTTGCAATTTGCGATTTGAAATCCGGTCTTCCGCGTCTCTGTGGTTAGCAATTCATGAATGAGCCGTTCACCCTGGCCCGTTTTGTGCGGCAATCGCTCACCCTCGCCGCCATCATGATCGCCGCGCTTACCGGCTATCTGGTGGTCTTGAAAACGCGCGGCTGGCATCCCGTCTTTGTCACCTGGACGCCGTGGGACGATTTTTTTCCGTATCAACCGGTGTGGGTCTGGGTCTATCTCATTCCATATCTCATCGGCCCGCCTATCATCGGCCTCATGTCGTCCGCGAATTTCCGCTGGTACGTCCAGCGCGGCCTGGTCACGGTCGTGGTCACGCTGCTCATTTTCGTTGCGATGCCCACGCATACGGCGCCCCGACCGCATAGCCACGACCTTACGGGCCCGACCGCGGCGCTGTATGATTGGATGATTGCCATCGACGATCCGCCGGCCAATGCTGCTCCCAGCCTGCACGTGAGCTTGACATGCCTTTTGGCGCTGGCACTTTTGCGCGACTTTCCGCGCTGGTGGCCGGTCACAACGGCCGGCGTGATTCTTGTGTGGCTTGCAACATTGTTTACACGCCAACATCACTTGATCGACGTGGCCACAGGAGTTTTACTAGCATTGGTGGTGGCCTATGCCCTGCCTTTCAAAAACTCAAACTCCAGCCAAGCGTAGTGTCCCGCGCTTGGCGGTTTCGCGCTCGCTCCAATAATCTGAATAGCTCATGACCTTGCAACCTCAGCCTCTGTACTTCGGCCCCCTCCGCCTGGAGTCACGTTACCTTCTCTCCCCATTGGCCGGCTACACCAACTGGCCTTTTCGCCGGGCTGTGCGCGATCTGGGCGGCCTTGGTCTAGCCACCACGGACCTGGTGAATGCCCGCGCCCTCGTGAATCGCAGTCCCAAGACGCTCGAATTGATCGACACTTGCCCAGACGATCGACCGCTTGCGGTGCAAATCTTCGGCAGCGTCCCAGAGGAAATGCGCGACGCCGCCCAATGGCTCGAAGGCTATGGAATACAGGCCATCGACATCAACATGGGCTGTCCGGTCCACAAGGTCACCAAGTCCGGCGGCGGCTCGGCCATGATGTGCAGCCCATCCGCCACTATCGACCTGGTCCGCCAGGTCGTCGACGCGGTGACGATTCCGGTAACCGTCAAGATGCGCTTGGGCTGGGACGACGCCGACCTGAGCGCCCCGAACTTCGCGCGCGCGTTCGAGCAAGTGGGCGTCGCCGCCGTCATGATACATGGCCGCACCCGCGCCCAAGGTTTCTCCGGCCAGGTCAATCACGCCGGCATTCGCGCCGTCGTCGACGCGGTCGAACGCATCCCGATCATCGGCAACGGCGACATCCGCACCCCCGCCGACGCCGAGCGCATGTTCGAGGAGACCGGCTGTGCGGGCATCAGCATTGGCCGCGGCGCGTTGCTCAACCCGTGGATCTTCGCCCAACTTGTCAAAGGGGAACTCGGAACCGATCGTGCGAGCCCGATGACTTGTCCCGGCTACGAAGACCGGCTCGACTTCATGGCTCGCCATTTCGATTTGCTGTTAAAGCAGCGCGGCGAACGTCACGCCTGCCTCACTTTCCGCAAAATGGCTGCCTGGTACACGCGCGACTTGAAGCCGGGCAGGGAGGTGCACTGTCAGCTCGTGATGCTCGAGCGCGCCCAGGAATTCGAAGACATCGTCGCCCGCCTGCGCGACCTGGGACCGCCGGTCTCTTGGCAACGGGATGTGTTGCCGGAAATTGCCGTCCCCAAGGGACCCATATCGCACTGGTAATTCTTGACCACGGATGACACGAATCAGCACGGGTGAGGAAAGCGGTCCATGCACTTTCTTATCTGTGATCTCCGTGTAATCCGTGGTTAGATTTTTTTTCCTTTTTTTGTTTGACGTTTTGTTTTCTCCCAATCAATATCTGTCCCGGCGGATTGGACTCCCACCTAAACACACCCAAGGACGTAAACTTCACTGCTCGGGAGGTCACATGACCCGTCTTTTCGCTGCCGTGTGTTTGAGTTTGCTAGTCGTGATCTGGTTGGTCGGAACTGGAGAGTCGCAAGTCAAAACACCGAAGACCGTCAAAGGCCAAGTGCCGGCCGGCTGGGGCAAAGGGCTCGATTTGACTGAGGAGCAATCGATCAAGATCCGAAGCGTCGATGCGTCCTTCAAAACCAAGATTCATGCTCTTGAGGAACAAATCGATGGTTTGAAGACGCAAGCGAAGCAGGAAATGGTCAAGCTGTTGACCGAAGACCAGAAGACGAAACTGCGCAAGCTGGCGACAGGCGAAGAGGGGCCGCCCGACCGGAAGAAGACGGAGTCCACGGACAACAAGAAGGGCAAGGGATAGCCAAATCGTTTCAGGTACACATTGGCGACGCCACGCTCCGCATGAGAGAATGCAATCGGCCCGCAATGCGTAGCGTGGCGCCTATTTTGCGCCGCCACGCCGGAATCGTCGCCAAACGGCCCGGTCGTTGGACTGCCCGTTCGTGTTGACAACTCTTCGGTTGAGAGGTTGCAACGCCAGTATGAATTGAAAAGTTTCCCAGCGTATGTCGCGGTTTTCTCGAATAGTGAAAGGGAGTGCGTAATGCCCAAGGGTCACGGCCGCCATTGCATTAACGTCAGCAGCGGCAAAACCAGCCACCTGCTGCTCAAGCGAAGAAATAATTTCCCTGACGTCGCCGGTGCATCGCCGAATGCCGGCGAGATTGTCGGCGCCACCGTCAAGGACATCGATCCGGACACCGAGTTCTATTTCGCTGCCCAGGTCATCGCGCAAGCGAGCAAAAAGCGACTAGCCCTGAAAGTCACCAGCAATCTTCCAGGCGGCGGTGTTGATCCCCTCGACGGTGTCCTTGCGATCACACTGTTGATCTACACGGGTCCCAGTTCCCCGAACGACACTTTGCCGATCAGTGACGTGCCGGTGGATTACATCAGTAACCCTACCGGACCGTGATAGGTTTGCTGATCATTTGCGCAGTTCCGCCAACTCATCCAAGACAGCTTGGAGTTGTGCATCCTCAGGGGATCGAGCAAGCGCGCTCTTCAACTCCGCGGCAGCTTGCTCGAACCAAGGATGGCGTTGGTCGTCCTTGAGCGCGCGGGCCGCCTTGCCCAGTCCCAACAGCGTTCTGCCGAGTTCCGAGTGCAGGCTTGGCAACTCCGGGTACTTTTGCACGAGCGGCGCCAGCAACTTTTGTGCGCTTTGGAAATGTTCACGGGCGCCTTGGAAGTTCTGAGCCTGCAAGCGAACTTCGCCGCGTTCGCGGTAGGCTTCCGCCAGCGCCTCCTGATACGCCGGGATCTTGGGGTAGTCCCGTACCAGTCCGGCAAGCTTGTTGATTGCGACTCCCAGGTTCGTTTCCGCCGCGGCCAAGAACTTCGGCTTTGCGACTTTCGCCCAGCTCTTGCACTGTTCGATTTGGCATTCTGACATGAACAGCACCACATCCGCTTCGTTTACCATCTTCGGCTTACCGTCCAGCATGCCTTTGAGCAATTGAATCGCTTGCGCGTGCTTCTTTTGTGCATCGTCCAGCCGGTCCAGATGGCGATCCATCATCGCCGACAAGTTAACGGCGCCCGCCAGCAGCAAGGGATCGTAGGGATTCCTCTCCTCCGCCGGCCCTTCGACCAGGCTGCGAAATAAATCCACGGCGCGCTGAATGTTGTCCGCCGGGACGCCTGACTTCTGGTGCATTCCTTTGCGATAGTCAATGCTGGCCAGGTTGCGCAGCGCCAGCGCCGTTCGCCGCCGATAATGAGACTTCTTCTCGTCGGCCTTGTCTTCATCCGTCATTTTCAGTGCTTTTTCGAAACTGCCGGTTGCCTCGCGCAACCGGCCCAGCTTGATTTGCAAACCCCCGTGGTCCCTCACCGTATCGGCCAACAACAGTTTGTCTTCCGCAGAATCGGCGCTTAGCTTTTCACGCAGGGCTAGCGCGTCTTGGTAAAGTCGCTCGGCCTCGGTTGTCTCATTGATCAGGCGCTTGAAATTGGCGGCGAATCGATATATCTGCGCCGCCCGCTTTTGCAGTTCCACGTCGTCCGGCTTCTGCAGCAGGAATTGCCGGCAGGCATTCGACGCCGTCGTCAAGAGTTCGTGGCGGCGGTCGTGTAGCGCAGGTACGGACGCGAATTCCGATTCCGACGACTCGATCAGGCTGATGATGTCGAAACTTTGCTTGCGGGAGATTTCGTAGTTCTTTACCGCGGCCTGCCGTTGCTTTTCGGTCTCTTGCTGTTCCGCCACCACAAGCGCCGTGCTGACCGAAAGGGCCGCCACCGCTGTCAACAGCAGCACCGCCGCCGCGACCAGCTTGGTGCGATGCCGCCGCGCCATCCGGCCGACGCGCATGGTCCAGGGCTCCGGATACGCGGCCACGGGCTCATCCGCGAGCCAGTGCTCCACGTCGTCGGCCAGATCAAGAGCCGACGCGTAGCGGTCCTTCGGGTCGAGCGCCATGGCTTTCCGGCAAATCGCGTCGAGTGCCGGCGGCGTGCCGGCCTTCACCGCGCGCGGAGGCGCGAAGTAACCTAACTTGATTGCTGCGAGCGCCTCGGTCTCTTCCTTGCCGAAAAACGGTCCTTTGCCGGCAAGCAGAACGTAAAGGATCGCGCCCAGACCATAGATATCGCTGGCTGGACCGAGCGACTCCAATTGCCCGGCCGCCTGCTCCGGGCTCATATAGGCGATGGTGCCCACCAACGCTCCCGCATGCGTCGCCAGCAGTGCGTCGACCGACGTCGGGCGCAGCGCCGGCTCGGCGGACAGAGACTCGGGGGCGAGTCCCGATTCGACGCCGGCTTTCGCCAGGCCCCAATCCACCACCAGTGTTTCACCGAACTCTCCAAGCATGACGTTTGCCGGCTTGAGATCGCGGTGCAGCACTCCGCGGCTATGGGCGTAGGCGACGGCATTGCAAACTGCCACAAAACGATGCAATAGTTGGTGCAAGGACAGACTCTGCTCCGAAGCGTCGCGGCCAGACTTTTCGGAGCCATGAAATCGTTCGATAGCCTCGCGTAAGCTGTTGCCGCGGATGAAACGCATTGCGTAGAATGGCCGGCCATCCGGATAGGCGCCCAGCCCATACACCGGCACGATGCCGGGATGTTGCAGGCCGCCGGTGATCTCCGCTTCGCGCAGAAAGCGAAGCCGGCTGCGCTCGTCGTCCGCATACTTTGCCTTGATCTGTTTCAGCGCAACCTCGCGGTGCAGCTCCGTATCCTCGGCAACGAAGACTTCCCCCAGGCCGCCGCTGGCGTGAGGGCGCAAGCGGCGATAGCGCTCCGCGCCGCGGACTGCGCCGGCCGCGGCCGCGGCTTCGTGGGGAAAGCTCGCAGTGGAATCATCTTTGCTGACGTGGACGGTGCTTGCCTGCAATCCGGCGTCGGAGATGTTGGTCAAGAGCGACGCCACCGCCGTCGTCACCGTTTTGACCGCTTGCAAGCCGCGTGAGGGGTCGTCGCCATGCGCCTTTAGTTGCTGCACCATCAAGGCATCCAGCGTTTGCACCTGTTCCGCCGACAGCCGGCCCTGTTCGATCAAGATCTGGCCGAGAGACTTGTACTTTTCCAGCGCCCACTTGCTCATTCCTAGGTCGAGGTCGTCGCGACTGATGAAATGCAGTTGCACGGCAAGGATGCCGAACAACAGATTGCGATCCGATTCAGGACGACTCGAAGTATGCGGCATCGGCGGACTCCCAAGAGCGGTCTCGATGCTGCGATGGTAAACGGCGCGGGATGGGAGAGCAATCTAGATCGGAAATTGTCCGCGTCGGGGGAGGTGCGCGTACCCCGCATCTTGACGAGCATCACTTTGCGTTCAGCGTGACTTTGGCCGACTGGCCGCCCTTGAGGTTGATCGTGACCGAATCGGTCTCTTGGTTACTGGAGCCCGGGTTCGGCCGGCCGCTGAAGACATACCGGCCCGGTGGGACGTTGTCGAACGTGATCTGGTTTTTGTCGTTGATGTTACCCACGCCGCCGTATGATCCGATCTTACTTCCACCTTCGGGTTCCATCCTTACGATGTAGCCTTCAGGTCGCTCCTTGCCCGTGAAATCGACTGTGACCTCGACTCGGGCGGATTTTGTCATCTTGAGCTCGATATCACTCGCCGGCGTGATGATCGCCTGTCCCAATCCCGGGCGGGTATAGCCGGGTTTGTGTACCCAGATTGTGGCCTTGCCGATGGGCAACTCTGCGGCACGGAAGCGGCCGTCCTTGCCGGTCCTGAATGAAAAACCAAGCGGCGACTCGTAGCTCCCGCCGTCCTGCGTCACGACGTCGCCGATCCGCACGTCTACGTCCGCCAGCGGCTGGCCCGCATCGTCCATTAGCCGGCCCGTGACCGGCGCCGGCCGTGACAGTCCGCTATCGTAGGATTGCCAGCCGGGTTGATCGTCGAACCGGGCATGGCCGGCCACGCGCGGCACGTAGCCGTCCGCCTCGATGACCACGCGCAGCCAACCTTCTTCCACCTTCTTGAACACCCAGCGCCCTTGGGCATTGGCCACCATCTCGGCAACCATCGGGTAGCGGTACCCGCCTTTGGGCTGCGGCTCGACGCGTTCGAGACGCACTTTCGCGGCGAGCGGTTTTTGCGTCGCCAGGTCCGTGACCTTGCCTTGCAGCACAACACGGTCGGCCAACGTAAATCCATGCGCCTCCAGCCGCTGGTCTACGATCTTGAGTCCCTTTGGAACGACGACGTCGTCCCACTTGATATTGCCCCCGGTGTACACCTCGATCAGCGAAGGCGGCCCGTTCTCGGCATCGTTGGCGTTGGTCGGGTTGATGTCCGCCGGCAACTTGCGCAACTGTTCCCAGTTTTCCAAAGACCAGACCGTGAACCGCCAGTCCATCCGCGCCGCCGGCCGCTTATCCGGTTCGTTGTTCATATTGAGCCAGAAGCTCTGCCCCACGCCGTTGCGCAGGACGACCTTTTTTGATTTCACGTCCAGCTTCGCGAAGTCGGCGAGGACGGCGCTAAGCGCTCTGGCGTCGCCTCGACATTCCGCGTGGTAGTCTCCGTCTCTTACCCAATACGCGATGCGCGATTCTGCATTAAAGATCACGGCAGCACCTGCCGGCCAACCCGGATCGCGGACCGGACTGTTCCCTTCTTCGCCTCGAATCAATGCGAATGCCTCCTGAAAAGAGACAGCCACGATCGTCGCGGCAAGTAGCAGAACAAGCGCTGTTCGGGGACGAGCAGTCATGGTATTCCCTTGGTAATGCACGAGTTCGGCTCGTTGCGCGCGACGAGGTCAGCCGGGCCGAGCGCGAAAGTCCAGCCCGTTCATGTGTGAAGCGGGCGCACCTTTCCTTCGCCGTGAGGTGGAGTGTTAATGTTTGCCGTTGATCCGTATTTCGTGCTCGGGAGGGGGGTGTGGGTGTGTGTGTCGCGCGACCTATTTTGTAACTTCCTTGAAATGAAAGGACTTACGGCGAAATAAAGGTCGCGCTAGTCTGTCATGAATCTGATCCGACTACAGGAGCAGATTGCCCACTGAGAATTGCCCGCCATGAGTAAGTGCCCGATTTGACCAAATCGACGCAGGTAGGGGGCAACGCAAGTGACGACCTACCTTAATGCCCGCTAACTTATCAGCATTTTCTCACTGCTACTCTTGACCCGTTTTTTCCATTTGCGTTACACTCCTGCCATTCCCAAATAGCATGGATGTCCAACCCATCCACGTTCCCCGGTCCTTATGGAGGAGGTCCGCACGTGTTCCGTTACATTCCCGTTGCCTTGTGCCTTGCCGCCCTCGCGTCAACCCCGTTTGCAGCCCGCGCTGATTACGTTGCCCAGATCCACGTCCTGGATCAGTCCAACACGTTCAAAGACGGCGTCTACTACGGCAGCGTCGTTATCGAGGCCTACGACGGTGTCGGCGACGCGGGAGGCGGACTAAGCGCCGGCCAGGTTCGCATCACGTTCACTGCCGATCCATTGTCCGATTATGGTGTCCGGCTCAACTTTGGTTTCGACAAGGTGGGCTTTGGCACCGACCTCGCTTTAAAGTCAAGTCAGATCAGCGCGCCGTTTGCTTGGAAGATGAAGTCCGACGAGCAACTCGACGGCTTTGGCCGTTTCACCTGGGTGGCGGACCAGTTTCTGCCGCACCATCGCCTGAATACGATCGCGCTCACGATCAGCGGCCTGGGCATGGACGCGACGCTGGAGCATTTTCTCATTGCGTCGGCGAACAAGAGCGGCCACGAACCGCCTCAAGGCGCGAGTTATTTCGCCGGCCGCGTAGGCGGTTTCGTGACCTTGGGCGACGGCAAGCTCACTTTCAACCATTTCGTCGGCGCCCCGGCTCTCGAGCACGCGCCGGAGCCATCGACCTTGGCGCTGGCCGGCCTGGCTTGCTGCTGCTTGGGTCTAGTGCGGCTGGCGCGGCGCAGAAAGGCATAACCACGAAGAACACGAAGGAGCGAGCATGCGCGTGGCTTTGCTTGCGTCCAGCGCCCAAGCTGGCAACGCTATCGGCAACGCGGTCGCCGCCCAGCTCGCTTTCTTCCTGGAGCGCGGCGAAGCGCGCGTCTTCCTTTCGTCGACTGCTCGGTTGCATCCGGCTCTGGAGGGGCACGCTCAAGCGGTCGCCGCTGCGACGCCTTCCGGACCGGTTTGGGATTTTCTTGGCGAATCGGATCTCGTTCTCGTCCATTATGCGGAGTATTTTGACCTCCTCCATTTCCTGCCGCTGTTGGCGAGCGGCCCCCTCACCCCCAACCCCTCTCCCCCCCGGGGGCGAGGGGACGCGAGGCGGTTGGCAGGCAAGAAGCCGCGGATTCTGTTCGAATACCATGGGGTGACGCCGCCGGAGTTTTTCCGGGGTGCTCAGCGCGAGCGGCAAGCGCGGGCGCGCAGCCAGCGCGGCCTGGCCTGGTGCACCGACGCCGCATTGGTGCACAGCCGATTCATGAAGGAGGAGCTTCTGGGCGGCACGCGGTTTCCGGCAGAGGCTGTGCACACGCTCGACTTCCCAGTCCCGGAACGGTTCTCGCCGGGCGCAACCATTCGAAAAGCAACGGATGCACGACGACTGCTTTTCGTCGGGCGCTGCGCCGCCAACAAGCGGATTCCCGTCTTGATCGAAGCCTTGGCACGCTTGGACGCCGATGCGTCCCTTCCTCGAGTACAAGTTCTCATCGCCGGCGATCCATGCGATGTCTATCAGGAAGAAATAGCGCGCTGCAATAATTTGGCGGAGTCGTTGAGCATTGCCGAGCAGATTCAATGGCTCGGGGCGATTCGGGATGAAGAATTGGCAGCGGCGTACAAGTCCGCGGACGCTTTGGTTGTGCCGTCGCTCCACGAAGGATTCTGCATTCCGATACTGGAGGCAATGGCGTGCGGCCTGCCGGTGATTGCCGCCCGCGCCGCGGCGCTGCCCGAGACAGTAGGCGACGCGGGGCTGACGTTTGCCCCTGACGACGCGGAAGATTTGGCGAGGCAGGTGCGGCGTGTTCTTTTTCCTTCGCCGGCGACGCTGGCAGCGTCGCCTACGAAAAGGCGCATGGCGATTGCTTGTTTTCGCTGGGGAGATCAGGTGGTCGGCGGGGCGGAAACGTCGCTGCGTAGGATGGCGGAAGCATTGTGCGAGCGCGGCTGGCAGATCGAGGTCTTCACGACGTGCACACAGTCGGAAAACGCATGGCGAAACGAGTTGGCCCCGGGCACCTTCGAGGAATCCGGTTTCACGGTGCATCGCTTTCCCATCGACGCGCACGACCGGGAAAAACATTTGCGGTCGCTAGTGAATGTGCTTCAAGCGCCAAATGGCACGCACGCCGCGGAGTATCTGCGCCACAGCATCCACTCCTCGGCGTTGATCGAAGCGCTGCGCGGCCGGATAGGCGAATACGCCGCAATCATCACCGGGCCGTATTTGTTCGGCCTGACGCATGACGTCGCTTGTGCATTTCCTGAAAAGACGCTGGTTGTCCCTTGCTTTCACGATGAGCCCTTGGCGCATCTTTCCGTTTGGCCGGCGACATACGAACGCGCGGGCGGCATCCTTTACCACAGCCCGGAGGAACAGGCATTCGCGCAAACCGTGCTCGGGTTGAATCATCCCAACGCCGTGGAAATCGGAACCTATCTGCCCACTACGTCACCCGCGCTTCCTTGCATGTCCACGTTTAACCGCGACCCGAAGAGGAGCGCGGGCATCGCAGCGTCCGCAAACAGGATTTCTTGCACGAGTGGGATTCCGTCTGCGCTCCCCTCCGGGTCGCGGTTAAACGAGGAACAGGGCGGCGCGCGCAGGAAAAAATACCTCGTTTACTGCGGCCGCTATTCCGCAGAGAAAGATCTGCCTCGGCTTCTCGATTACGCCGCGCGCTATGAGGCGTCGCGGCCGGGTCGTTTTCAATTCGCGTTTATGGGCCAAGGCGAAGTGCGCATTCCGCAAACTGCCTGGACTCAAGACCTCGGTCATGTGGATGAAGCGACCAAACGCACGCTGTTAGCCAATGCCGCCGCCCTCGTGCAGTTGTCGCGCAATGAGTCGTTGTCGCTGGTCGTTCTCGAGGCCTGGCGCGAGGGCACGCCGGTAATCGTCGACCGACGCTCTTTAGTGCTCGCGGGTCAAATCGAGCGATCCGGCGGCGGGCGGAGCATTGTGGATTTCGGCACCTTTGCCAGAGCGCTCGACGACTTGCACGCCCGGCCGGCGCATTGGAAAGACCTGGGAAAAAAAGGCCAGACGTATGTGGCTGCGCGTTACGGCTGCCCTGAGCGGTTTGCGCAGACTTTGGAACAAGCAATCGCGAATCTGCAACGGCCTATCCGTGAATTGATGCGCGAGCACGGCCTAGGGCGGGCCGAACGAAGCCGTACTCACGCCTGGCGCGTATGCTTTGGCCGCATCCTCGAGAAAGTATTGCAAGCGGCGCCGCGCGGCGCGGGGCCGCGTCTTGTGGTGCTGCCGCAGCGCGACGAGGTTTCTGCAAGGCTTGGCACGCGAACGCAGCTTATTCCGCTGCGTGTCGAGAATCAAGGCGACATGGCCGCGACGGCCGACGGGCCGGCGCAGTCGGTCGTTTGCCATCGCTTGATTGCAAGCGACTGCAGCGTCGTCTGCGAAGACCGGACGAAGCTCGCTGGTTTGCTGTTGCCGAACCAGGTTCAACCCCTCGCGGCCCCCATACGTGTACCGGACATGGAAGGAGAGTATCGCGTGGAATTCTGGACGGAATCGACAAATCTCTCCTCAGGGAAAGGGGAGGGGGAGTCCACTTTTCAGTACGCGCGCGTGCGTCTCTTGGTCGGCCACGAAAGCGATCACGGCTGCACTGGACCCATGCAAGAAATCGTCCGCGCGGCGCTCGTTCAAATCGAGCGCTTGCGGCAACTGCCCGACGATTATGTCGATGTGACGGAAGGACGGTTTGCGCGCTTTAAGCGTTGGCTTAAACAGAAACTTTTGGGAAACTTCAAGCGCGGCTACGTCGACGTGCTCTCGCGCCAGCAGTCGGAGGTAAACCAGCAGCTATTCACGGCAGTGCAGCAGCTCGCCGAATGCTGCGCCACCCTCGACCACGCGGTTCAGACATTGCAGCAAAAGTTGGATGAAAGCGTGCACACTAGTCCGACGCGCTAGTGTGATACGTCCAGCTCAGCGGTTTGCCGTCGCGGTAGGGCATGACGCCGTGGAACTGGACGCCGTTCTTCTCCAGAACCAGCGGCAGAAAATAGCGGTCGCCTTCCCAGAGCGGCAAGTCGAGCAGGCGCTCGACCGGCATCCAGACCAGGTCGCCCTCGGGGTTGTCGGGGCGCGGCGTGCCGTGCCAGCGATCGATGCGGAAAAGGAAGCCGAACCAGTCCTCGCCGCCTTTGCCGAAGCCGGGCCAACTGATGGTGCCGCGCAAAGTCAATTCTTCGCACTCCAGCCCCGCCTCCTCGCGAATCTCGCGGCACATGCCGGCAACCACGTCCTCGCCCGCTTCGAGCTTGCCGCCCAGGCCGTTGTACTTGCCGAAATGCGCGTCGTCGGGCCGGCGATTGCGGTGGACGAGCAGCACCTCTTTGCCGTCGGGTGAAAAGACGTAGCCCAGTGTGGCCAGGATCGGGGTATACGGCATGGCGTTCTCGCGGCAAATTCCATTGCATTATTTTGGCATTGTGTTTGGAATAGGGCGTCAACACTAGCCCGACGCGCTAGCGAGGGCGATGCACGTCATCCACATTCGACGACCGGGACGCGTGCGGGGCCGAGACCGCTGGGCATGGGTGAAGTCCGCTGCCCTCGCTAGCGCGTCGGGCTAGTGTAGCAGGAGGCACGCCGGTGGCTATCCACGAACTGAACAAAGAGCAAATCCGCGATTGGTCGTTGGAGCAAAAGGATCGCTGGTGGCTCGACAACGTCTTCCGTGGCGACATGCCGCAGCTCACGTTGCGCTCGGCGGCGACCGGCATGATCCTGGGCGGCGTGCTCTCGCTCACGAACCTCTATATCGGCGCCAAGACCGGCTGGACGCTCGGCGTGGGCATCACTTCGGTCATTCTCGCCTTCGCCCTGTTCAAAGTGTTCGCCAAATCGGGCATGGCGAACGAATTCACCGTGCTGGAAAACAACGCCATGCAGTCCATCGCCACCGCGGCGGGCTACATGACCTCGCCCATGATCTCCAGCCTGGCCGCCTTGATGCTCATCCAAAACCAGCTTGTGCCCCTCTGGCAAACGATGGCCTGGATCATCGCGCTGGCCATTCTGGGAGTGTTGTTCGCATTTCCGTTCAAGCGGCGATTCATCAACGACGAGCAGCAGCCGTTTCCGGAAGGCCGGGCCGCGGGCGTGGTGATGGATTCGTTACATCATGGCGATCCAGTGTCGGGAATGCTGAAAGCGAAGTTGCTCATCATCTTCAGCGGCTTGGCGGCGCTCGTGAAGTTCTGTCAAAGCGAGACCATCACGAGCGCGCTTTCCCGAGTATTCGGCTGGTTCTTGCACATCCCCGAATTCCTTGATGAATGGTTGTATCGACTCATGGGCTGGACCCCGACCATTCAGGGCACGCCTGTGACAAGCTTGACGCTACGGCCGGAATTGGACTTACCCATGCTCGGCGCGGGCGGACTGATGGGCATCCGCGTCGGCGTCTCGTTATTGCTGGGCGCCGCCGTCAATTATGCATTGCTTGCGCCCTTCGCGATTGAAGCCGGCGAAATCGTTCCCAACGCGCGCGGCACGATCGGTTTCCGCGAAATCACCTTCTGGTCGCTCTGGTGCGGCGTGGCCATGATGACGGTTGCGTCGCTTATTGCATTCTTTGCCAAGCCGGACATCATTCTCGGCGCCTTTCGAAAAATGTTTAACGGCAAGAAGAGGGAGCAATACGGCGCCTCTAATTCGACCGAGCACGTGCAAACGGAAGAAGACTATTACCGTCAACGAACGAACCAACAGGGCGCTGCAGTCCCCAGTGATCAAATTCGAACTTCGGAAGACCACTATCGACAAATGATGAAAGCAGAGGCGGGAGTTCTCGATAACATCGAATTGCCGCTGCGTGTCTCACTGATTGGCATTCCGATCATCGGCGCATTAGTGGTGTGGATGGCCAATTCGTTTTTCGGCGTGCATCCGTTCTTCGCGGCGCTGGCGGTCGTGCTTGTGTTCTTTTTCAGCCTGATCGCCATCAATTCGACGGGTTTGACCGCGATCACGCCGATCGGCGCTATGGGCAAACTGACGCAATTGACCTATGGCGTTTTGGCGCCCGGCGACAAATCGACAAACCTCGTGACCGCTGGCATCACGGGCGAAGTTGCCAGCCACTCTGCGAATCTCTTGATGGACATCAAGCCGGGCTACATGCTAGGCGCCAAGCCGCGGCAGCAGGCCATGGGGCACGTGCTCGGCGTCATCGCGGGCGCAATCCTGTCCGTGCCGGTCTTCTATCTCGTGTTTATCCGCGACGGCAACACCAACTTGACAACCGATCAAGTCTTCGCGGCCGATGCGGTCAAGATGCAGAATGAACTCAACTTCGGCGAAGGCAATCCGATGCCAGCCGCGACGGTGTGGCGGAGCGTGGCCGACGTGCTGGCGGAAGGTGTGAGCAATATCCCCGTCTCCGCGCGCTGGGCCGCGCTGGCCGGCATCATCATCGGCATCGTCTTCGAAGTCGCAAGGATGGGCACCAAAAACCGCTTCCCGCTGTCCGCCGTCGGCATCGGCCTGGGCTTCATCATTCCATTTAATACGTGCCTGACGATGTTTCTCGGCTCATTCATCTTTTGGATTTTCGAGAAGAGGGCCGAGTCGCCGGACAATACCATCAGCCAGGTCGTGAAAGACAATCAAGAACCGATTTGCGCGGGCCTGATCGCCGGCGGCGCGCTTATGGGTATCGTCGTCCAAGTAGTCGAGGTGTTCTTCTTGAGCTAGAGCTTACCGCTGCAACAGCGACAACTTTTGCAGATCTTCGAGACACACGATCACGGTGAGCCGGTCGCCCGCGGCGAGTTTGTCCTCGGCCTGCATCGATTTGGCATGCCTGTTGGGCCCCGCTCGATGTACCGGCGTGAAGCGGAACATTCGTCCCAGCTCTCCCAGTGGATTCTCCAGCAGGATGTGCTCGTCTTCCTGCACGGTCACGTCCGCCACGGCGAGCAATTGACCTTCCGCTAAGAAGATGCTGCGCACCCGGTCGCCGAACAGTCCGGCCAGAAACGCAGGCGCCGCTAGCTCCGGCACCGATAGCGCCAATCGAATCTTCGCGGTCTTGCGCAACGATTCGGCGAGATTCGTGTCGTTCATGCGGACGACGACGCGCTGGGTGGGATTCAGCTCGCGCACGAGCAGGGCGATTTCCACATTGACCAGATCGTGGCTGGTGGCAGCGACGACAGCGCGGGCGTGGGCGGCATTCGCTTGCAGCAACACTTCGCGGATGGTCGCATCGCCAATAATTACCGCGGCGCCTTGCCGCCGCGCCGTCGCGATGAATGCGTTGGTCGGCAAATGCTCGATGACGACCACCGACTCTTCCTGGTGCACGAGCTCTTCGACCACGCGATAACCGATGTTGCCCAAACCGACAACGATGATATGTCCGCTGTCGGGAATGCGGCGGACTTCCAAGGCGCTGCCGAGGTTCGCGCGAATGAGGTAGTTGGTGAAGATGGCGGTGAACGCGGCGATGAGCGCCGTGCCCATGAGCCGCAGGATGCTGATGAACGCTTTTTGCCAGGCGCCGGGCTCCAGTTGGTCGCCGCGCATGTCGGCGCCGGTGGCCATAAGACTTATGGTGCGGTAGAAGGCGTCGATGAGCGTGTCGTTTTTCATGCCGAAATGAAACACGAGCACGCTGATAAGGATCACGCCGACGAGGATGGCGGTGCAAACCTTGACCGGCCAATCGATCATGGCGATGCCGCGACGAAGCATTCGGCCCAGGCGCTTGACGGTGCCGGCCCAGAGCAATTCGGGCAGCGATTCGTTTTCGCCCTCGGCCACGACCGGAGCCACGCGCTTCGGCTCGCCGCACAAGACGACGCGATCACCTACCGCCAACGGCGCTGCCATGTCCACATCCGGCCCAAAGCGCAACATTTCTTGTGGGGCAGACATTCCTGTCTGCCCGGATTGGTCGGCAGACAAGAATGTCTGCCTGGTTTGATCGGCAGACAAGAATGTCTGCCCCACGGGGACATGGGCCACGACTTGCGCCTCGTGCGCGCAGCCCACGTCAGCCAGAGTGCGGCCCACGAGCGGCGAATCGTCGGCGACGGTAAACTCCGCGATCTGACGGCGCTCGCCGGCTTCCAATCGAAAGGCGCCCAAGGCCTCGCCGGTGCGGGCCAACATGGCAAAGAGCGGCGCGGACAAGGCGGACGCGCTCAGGCCAAAGACGTTGCCCACTTCGGCGCCCATGCGCGCAAGCAAGTTGGGATTGAACATGCGTACAACGATGCGCACCTGCGGATTGAGGTGCCGGACCATGAGCGCGGTTTGGATGTTGATCAGGTCTTCGCTCGTGACAATGAGCACGCCCTTGGCGCCTGCGAGGTCCGCTTCGGCAAAAGTTTCCTTGTGCCGGCAATCGCCGCGCACCAACTCTGCGCCCCCCAGCCGCGCGTCGTCCTTGGTGCAGCGATTGTCGATGACGACAATGCGCCCGCCGGTCGCGTGCAAGTGTTGCAACACGCGCTCGCCCACGCGCCCCAGGCCGCACAAAATGTAATGCTGGTCCATCGATTGCCTTGGGATTTCGCCTTCGGGTGCGTTATACTGTTTATTCGTCAAATAGGATTCATCGTTTCGCGCTCGCCGGAGGTCATGACGCAGCACGGCGTTGCGCGAACGCGAATCGATCCATCATTGGACTTTCTCGATGCACTGTGGCCGATTTACGCCCCTGTTCTCCCGCCGCGACATGCTCTTCCGCTGCGCCAACGGTTTCGGCGCGGTCGCGCTCGCCGCGCTTTTGCACGAAGAAGCGAAAGCACAGCAGCGTTCGGCGAATCCCCTCGCGGCGCGGCAGCAGCCGCACTATCGCGCGCGGGCCAGGAGCGTCATCTTCCTCTACATGGATGGCGGCCCCTCGCAAGTCGACACCTTCGACCCCAAGCCGCGCTTGGAGCGCGAGCACGGTCTGCCGCCGCGCTTTCGCGTCGAGCCGACGCAGTTCAACAACAACGGCTTGACGATGAAGTCGACGTGGCGCTTTCACCGCTATGGACAGAGCGGCATCCCGGTCAGCGACTTGTTTCCGCATACCGCACAGTGTGTCGATGACCTGGCCATCGTGCGCTCGGTTGTGTCCAA
Source organism: Gemmataceae bacterium (assembly GCA_022616245.1). GTDB lineage: Bacteria > Planctomycetota > Planctomycetia > Gemmatales > Gemmataceae > JAKEFD01. The sequence goes on along the minus strand of JAKEFD010000300.1, from coordinate 3,602 downwards.
CTTCTCGGAGCACACCAACGCGAATTACTTCCTCCATTCGGGACACGGGCAGCAGGGCCGGCCAAGCATGGGCGCGTGGGTCACCTATGGCCTCGGCAGCGAATGCCAGGACCTGCCCGCGTTCGTCGTGCTCGATTCGGGCCAGATTCCGCCGGGCGGCCTGGATTGCTTCGGCGCGGGATTCCTGCCGGCGGCGTTTCAGGGATCGCTGTTTCGGCCCGGCGCCGAACCGGTTGCCGACTTACAGCCCGGGTCGAACGCTAATTCCTTGCGAGCGCGCATGAACCTCATCCGGCGCTTGGATCAAGGCAATTTGGCCCGCACCGGCGGCAACGATCAGCTCGAAGCCGCCATCGCCAATTTCGAATTGGCCGCCCGCATGCAGACCGCGGTGCCTGACCTGATGAATCTATCCGGCGAAACCCGGGCCACCCGGGAACTCTACGGCCTCGACGATCCGGTCATGCAAGTCTACGGCGAGCGCTGCCTCATTGCTCGCCGGCTGATCGAGCGCGGCGTGCGCTTTGTCGAAGTACTCTGTCCGCATACCGGCGGCGACCGCTGGGATCAGCATTCCAATCTTTACACCGGACATATGAACAATGCGCGCGCTACCGACAAACCGGTCGCCGGCTTGTTGAAGGACCTGAAAGCGCGCGGCTTGCTCGATGAGACCTTGGTGATCTGGGGCGGCGAGTTTGGCCGAACCCCAATGGCGCAAGGCGCCGACGGACGCGACCATAATCCGTACGGCTTCACGATGTGGCTTGCCGGCGGCGGCGCCAAAGGGGGAACCATCTACGGCGCGACCGACGAGTACGGCTATCACGTCGTCGAGAACAAGGTCGAGATGCACGACTTGCACGCCACCATGCTGCATCTTTTGGGCATGGAACACACGCGCTTGACGTATCGCTTTGGCGGGAGGGATATGCGTTTGACCGATGTGCACGGGGAGGTTGTTCATGGAATCCTGGCGTGACTTCTTTACGATTCGCGCTTGGAAGTGGTCAAGCCATTGTTGGGATTCCGTGAGCGCGAAGCGAAAACTTCAGTGAGCAGGGACAGCACTTCTTCGTCCTCCACTTGCTCGAAGTTCTGATAGAACTGGCCGACGTATTGCAGGTCGTGCGGCTGGCGCAGACAAACGACGTCATCGCACAAGGGAACGATTTCGGCCAGGCGGTCCGGAGCGCCCACCGGGACGGCCACGATGACCTCGGCGGGGCGCTGGGCGCGGAGGGCGCGCAGGGCGGCGATCATCGTGGAACCGGTGGCGATGCCGTCATCAGTGACGACGATAGAGCGGCCCTTGATGGGAGCAGCAGGCCGCACGCTGCGATACTGAGCTGCCCGGCGCCGAATTTCTTCCAGTTGATTCTCACGTTCCAAAGCCAGATATTCCGGTAAGCCGGGATACGCGTCGGCCAAATCGGGATTGAGATACACGGTTCCGTCTTCGGCCAAAGCGCCGAGCGCGAGTTCATAGTGGCCCGGCGCGCGCAGCTTCCGCGCCAACACGACATCCAAATCCGCGCCCAATTCCTGTGCGATAGCCGCTCCGACAACGACGCCGCCGCGCGGCACAGCCAAGACGAGCGGGTCCACGAGACACCGGCCTTTCAACTTGCCTGCGAGCTTCTTGCCGGCCTCGGTGCGATTCCGGAACATGATGTCCTCGAATTCAAGTGGGGCGAACATTCCTGTTTGCCCAAGCTGACCGCTCCAGGGCAAACAGGAATGTTCGCCCCACGTTGCTAAATTCATGCTTGCGGCCCCGTCGTCCCGCACCTTACATTGTTGAAGTTGAAGAGTCGAATGCCTGACGAGCGCCCAACCTTGCTGGTATTCTACCACTTTGTCGGCTTGAAGAACAAATGTTGGAGGTGACTCATGAATCGGCGTCAATGGCTTCACTATTCGGCTGCGGGCATGGGCGCGGCCGGTCTTCCGCTCATGGCTGCCGCGGAACAAGGGTTGTTTCCGCAAGCGCAAGGCGCCGGCCCGCAAGCCGTCGCGCAGGGGCGCAAGTTGCCGCCCTTACGCATCACCGATGTAAAGACCATCCTGACCGCGCCGGCGGGCATTCGTCTCGTCGTCGTCAAGGTGACGACCAACGAAGCGGGCCTTTATGGCTTGGGCTGCGCCACTTTCACTCAGCGGGCTCGCGTCGTCGAGACCGCCATCGACAAATACTTAAAGCCCTTCCTCATCGGCAAAGATCCGCTGCAGATTGAGGATGTCTATCAGTCCGGCTTTGTCAGCTCCTATTGGCGCAACGGGCCGGTCTTGGGCAATGCCCTTTCCGGCGTGGACATGGCCCTTTGGGACATCCTCGGCAAACGCGCCGGCCTGCCTCTGTACCAACTGTTCGGCGGCAAGTGCCGCGAGTTCGTCGATACCTACACGCACACCAGCGGCCAGACGCTGCGTGACGTTGAAAACGCCGTCCGCGCCGCCCAGCAGCGCGGCTTCCGCTACATCCGCGTGCAGATCGCCGTGCCGGGCTATTCGACCTACGGCGTCGGCGGCGCCATGCAGCCGCAAGAGGACGTGCCGGTCAATCGCCGCGTTGTGACCTGGGAGCCGGGACCGTACGCGCGGCTTCTGCCCAAGCTGTTCGACCATTTGCGCAAGCAGATCGGGGACGAAGTGGAGTTGTTGCACGACATCCACGAGCGCGTGCCGCCGATCCTGGGGATGCAGATGTGCCGCGACCTGGAACAGTATCGCCCGTTCTTCATCGAAGACCCGTTTTCGCCAGAAGACGTCGGCTACTTCGAAAAGCTGCGGGCGCTCACTAGCACGCCGCTCGCGATGGGCGAATTGTTCAACAACCCCAACGAATACCTGTCGCTCATTTCGAACCGGCTGATCGATTTCATCCGCATCCACATTTCACAGATCGGCGGCCTGACCATGGCCCGCAAGGTCGGCCAGCTGTGCGAATTCTTCGCCGTCCGCACCGCCTGGCACGGACCCGGCGACGTCAGCCCGGTCGGCCACGCCGCCAACGTCCACCTCGACCTGGCCACGCCCAACTTCGGCATCCAGGAAGGGCGGCAATTCAACCAGGCCGAGCAAGACGTGTTCCCCGGCTGCCCGACCCTGCGCAACGGCGCATACACCGTCACGGATCGTCCCGGGTTGGGCATCGACCTCAACGAAGACCTGGCGCGGAAGTTCCCGATCACAGACGACCCGCCGTTCGATATGCGCTGGGGCAACACGCGGCGGCGGGATGGGACGGTGGTAAAGCCGTAAGTGAACTGCACTCACAACTTGTGCTTTGGATGCTTGCCGCAGTACACTTGAATGTGAGGTGAAATATGCAAGACACGCTCATTGTTGCCGATCCCGCTGTGATGATGGGTAAGCCCGTGGTGGCCGGCACGCGGATTACGGTCGAACTGATTCTGGAAAAGCTGGCCGCAGGAGAGTCGATCCAGGATCTCCTTGCTGCCCATCCGCGACTTACTCAGGAAGGCATCTTGGCCGCGCTCGACTTTGCCAAGAAGGTACTCAAAACCGATCTCGTTTACCCCGCGCCCGGCAGTCCGCATGAACTTGCTAGCCGATGAAAGTGTGGATGGACCAATTGT
>JAKEFD010000299.1 GCA_022616245.1 Gemmataceae bacterium | reverse complement strand
TGCTTTGGGAGTATACCCCGGCGACGCATTGAAATCCTTCACCAGGCTGCCGTCGCCGGTTTTCCAGACGCGGACTTCGCCGTTGTAGCTGCCGCCGGCGACAAGTTGGCCGTCGGGACTCAGGGCCACGGCGAAGACCCAATCGCTGTGCCCTGACAGGGTCTTAAGAGCGGCCCCTTTGACCGGATCCCAGAGCCGGACGGTATTGTCGGCACTGCAGGTCGCGAGGATCGGGTTTTTAGGATCGTTGTTCTGCACGACCTTGAAGATCGCTTTGCCATGTCCGGTCATGGCGCGAATTTGCTTGCCGATTTGCTTCTTCTCGTCTGTCGCTTGCCATTGGCGAACCTGGTTGTCTTCGCCGCACGACCAGCCGGTCTTGCCGTCGTTGGCGATGCCGACGCCATAGACGCCGTTTTGATGATCGGGGAATGTGAGCACCGATTCCTTCGACTTTAGATCCCAAACCTTTGCGGTTTTGTCCCGGCTGCCCGTAACCAGGTGAATGTTGTCCGCCGCGAAAGTGACGGCAAACACCCAGTCGGCGTGATTCTCGATCGCGTGTTCGAGCTGGCCGCCAGCCAAATCCCAAACGCGGACCAGCCGATCGCAACCGCCTGAAGCCAGCTTCTTGCCGTCGTGGCTGACGGCCAGCGCCAACACCGAATCGTCGCTTTCGAGCAAGTGCTTCACGAGCACGTTCTTGTCGTTTACGCCGTCGAGGAATTGCACGCCGCCTTGGTCTTTGCCGGGCGCGTTGATGTTATAGATGCGCACGTCGCCTTCTTGCCCGGGCCGCCCGCCCGCGACCGCCAGATTGCCGTCGGGCAAGAAGGCCATGGCGTAGGCCCGCTCAGACCGAGTCCAAAGGCGTTTCTCGAGCTTGCCGTCGGCCACGTCCCAAACGGTCAACTCGTGATAGCCGCCGACGACAAGCTTCTTGTTGTCAGGCGTGAAGGCCAGGGCGTTGATGTTGACCGGGAACTTGTAGGCGGCCGGCGGCTGCGGCGGCTTGAAGCGAATCCGCAGCTCGCGTATCAGATCCCCTTTGGGATCGACGCCCGCATCCAGCTTGGCGCCTTCGTCGATCCACTTGGCAATGAGGGCGATTTGCTCCTTGGAAAGCGGGTCGCCGACATCCTTGGGCGGCATATGGGGCAGTTGGCCTTCCGCGCCGGTGCTGGTCACAACGCCGATCAGAAGGCTCTCTTTCGATTTGCCCGGCGTAACCGGATCATCTTTGGTGCCGCCTTTGCGCAGGTTTTCGTAGCTGGTCATCTCGAGCTTGCCCTTTTTCTTTTTCGAGTCGTGACAGGCGTAGCAATTCTCTTTGAGAATCGGGGCCACATCGTTGATGAAACTGACAGGGCCCTTCGGTGCTTGCGCGCGCGCCGCTTGAGGCGTAGCGAGCATTAGCCAAGCGATCACCAAGCCAAGCAGCGAACAGAGAATGCAGTAACAGCAGCGGGTTCGAAACATGAAAACTCCTAAGGGATCAAAGCAAAAGGAATAGGACGACTTTCGGGCGGGTGGGTATTGAGTGATTATAAGGGAAGAGTAATTGAGTGTGCGACTGAAATCTTTGTCCGTTTACGTTTCGCGCTCGTTGGATGCTTTGCAAGTACAGGATCCAGCGAGCGCGAAACGTAAACGGCTGGTCGTAAACGGTTCTAGCTCAAGGCGCGGCTGATCACGCGCCGGTGCTCGACTCCGGTCAGCCGATTGTCCAACCCCTGGTGGAAGTATGTCAACCTGCGATGATCCAAACCCATCAAATGCAAGATGGTCGCGTGCAAGTCGGAGATATGGCAACGCTCCTCGACGGCGTTGAAGCCGAGCTCGTCGGTGGCGCCGATGGCCTGGCCGCCGCGCACGCCCGCGCCCGCCAGCCATACGGAAAAGCCGAATGGGTTGTGGTCGCGGCCGGGCCGGCCCAGCCCTTCGCTCGTCGGCGTGCGCCCAAACTCGCCGCCCCAGACTACGAGCGTCTCGTCCCAAAGCCCGGTGCGCTTAAGGTCCGCCATGAACGCCGCGATCGGCTGGTCGGTTTCGCCTGCGTGCAGCCTGTGGTTCGAGATGCAGTCGGTATGGCCGTCCCAGGTGTCTTCGAGATGGCCGCCGCCGGAATAGAGTTGCACGAAGCGCACGCCCGCCTGCAACAGCCGCCGCGTGATCAAGCACTTTCGGCCAAAGTCCGCGGTGAGGCGGTTATTGAGGCCGTACGCTTCCTTCACGTGCTCCGGCTCGCGCCCGAGATCGACGACCCGGGCCGCTTCGGTCTGCATGCGATACGCCAGCTCATAGGACTCCAGGCGCGCGGCTAACTCCGAATCGCCCGGGCGAGTCGTGCGGTGCTCCTGATTGAGTTCATTGAGAAGGTCGAGCGAATGGCGCTGTGTGCGCGGCGACGTGCCGGCGGGCGTCGCCAAATCCAGAAGCGGCGAACCCTGGCTGCGAAATAGCGTGCCCTGAAAGCAGGCCGGCATGAAGCCGGCAGTCCAATTCGACGCGGAGGAAATCGGCCCGCCGCGCGGATCGGTCATCACCACGAAGCTGGGCAAGCTGTCGTTCTGTGTGCCCAGGCCGTAGCTCAGCCAAGCGCCGAGGCTGGGCTTGCCGATCTGCACGCTGCCGGTGTTCATTTGCAAGCAGCCCGAAGCGTGGGCCGCCGTGTCCGTGTACATCGAGCGGATGACGCACAAGTCGTCGGCAAAACGCGACACGTTGGGATAGAGGCTGCTGATTTCAAGCCCGCTGCGACCATAGGGGCGAAAGGGAAACGGCGTCTGCATCAGGTGGCCGATGGGCCTGCCATTGGAACCGACCGGCGTTTCGCCCTGATAGGCGGTGTTGTTGAAGCGCGACAACGCCTGCTTATGGTCGAAAGTATCGACATGGCTCGGCCCGCCGTTCATGAACAGAAAGACGGCGTGCTTGGCCTTGGCGGCAAAGTGCGGCCGGCGCGGGGCCAAGGGATTGGTCTGAGCGTCGGCGCGGCCGGTGAAGAAGCCGTCGCGCGATAAAAGATCGACAAACGCCAGCCCGGCAAAACCGCAGCCGACTTGCCAGAGGAGATCGCGGCGAGTCGGAAACCGCTGAGACATCATCATAACCCAAGGAACTGATGAATGAATCGTTTGAGACGACCCAATTAACATCCGAATGTAGCACAGGATGCAATCGAAATCCAAGAGAAACAGCATGATGGCTCGGATGAGCACGAGTTGAACGCGGATTAGCCGCGCAAGCAGTTAGCGGTGAGTTGAAGTGGCCCGCAATTTACACACCCCCCCCGTTGGTTACGAATCGTCAATCGGTTGGCATGCTTAATCAGCTCAATTGAGAAAGAGCTTGCGCCAGGCTAAGTCTGGGAAAGGAGGATGAGATGGAAGGATGATCTCGAAACCTTTCGATGGAACCCTGCGGGTTGGGAATCCCGCCCGGTAAAGCGGCCCGCAGCCGGA
>JAKEFD010000298.1 GCA_022616245.1 Gemmataceae bacterium | reverse complement strand
GGCAACCGGAGGCGGACAGTGAAAAAGCTGGTCGGCATCACGTTATTCCTCCTGGTTGTCTACGGGGCGCTCTTGATCTCCGACCCGAGCGCCGCCACGCTGAGTACGCATTTGCTGATCGGGCAACGCATCGGCCTCTACGGCATTCTCAGTCTCGCCGCCGGCTTGCTGATCATCACCGGCGGCATCGATTTGTCCATCGGTTCACTTATCTGTTTGTCATCCACAGTGTTTGGTCTCTTGGTGGTGAACGCCGGCTGGCCGGTAATCCCGGCGTTCGTGGTGATGCTGCTGTTGGGAGTCGGCGTCGGTCTCGGCAACGGGCTTTTGGTCACCCAGCTGCGGCTGCAACCTTTCATGGTCACTTTGTGCGGCTTGTTCGTCTTCCGCAGCCTGGCCCGCGTCATGACCAATGACGCCACGATCGAAGATCTGGGGGCGCGTTTGGAAGCACTGACGACGTTTTTTGAAGGCTCGCTGCTGGGCGTGCCGGTTTATCTTGTGGTCCTTTTGGCGCTGTCCGCGGTCAGCGTGGTGTTCTTGCACTTCAGCGTCTATGGCCGTTATTTCGTCGCGATTGGCAGCAACGATCGCGCCGCGCGCTTTTCGGGCATCGCCGTCGACCGGTACAAAGTGCTTGCCTATGTCCTGTGTTCGGTGCTCACCTGCGTCTACAGCTTTCTGGCTTTGATGAAAACGCCATCGGTGAGCCCGTCCAACGTCGGCGAATACGGCGAACTCATCGCCATCGCCGGCGCGGTCCTCGGCGGCTGCACCTTGCGCGGCGGCGAAGGGACGATTTACGGCATGATCGTGGGGACCATGATCATCCAGATTCTGCGCATGATGAACACTTTTTGGGAGATTCCCTCCGCGGCCGAGGGCATGCTCATCGGCTTGATTCTGCTGGCAGGCATTATCCTGGATGAGCTGTTGCGGCAGCGACAGTCGGGCCGGCAGCATTGACGCTCTGGTATCCGTGCCACATACTGGAACAGGGGGGGTGTCCGCGTCGGTGAGGGTCATGGCAGAGAGAGGGAAGTGGACCGCTCAAGAATTTCGCCAATTGGTGGCGGGTGCGCGTACAGGAGACGGCGAAGCTCTCGGCAAGCTGCTGGCGAGCTGTCAGGCGTATCTGAGCCTTTTGGCCAATCGCGAGCTCGGATTGGACTTGCGGCGCAAGGTCGGCGCCTCGGACCTTGTGCAAAAGACGTTTCTCGATGCGCAAAAGGACATCGAGAGCTTCGAAGGGAACACGCCGCAGGAGTTTTTCGCTTGGGTTGAACGAATTCTCGTCAACAACTTGGCGGATTGCGCGCGACAGTATCGCAGCACCGACAAGCGCCAGCTCGATCGCGAGGTTTCCATCGACCAGGATTCCTTGCCGATGGATCTGCCGGGCGACGATTCAACGCCCAGCTCCAAGGCAATGGCGCGGGAAGAACACGAAAAGCTCCAGGAAGCCATCGATCGGCTCACCGAGGATTATCGCACGATCATTGTGTTGCGCAATCAGGAGCGCAAACCATTTGAGGAGATCGGCCGGCTCATGGGACGCTCCACGGACGCGGCGAAAAAGCTCTGGGGCCGGGCCATACTGCAACTGGAAAAAGAAATGAACAACATTTGAGCTCCTGCTTGTCCACATGACTACCAACAGCAACGGCACTGATGACGTCTTGATCGACAAGCTGGTGGCGATGGACCAGGCTTTGGAGCAAGGAAAGTCCATTTCGAGCGGCGACACCGTTCAGCCGGAGATTCAAGGAGCATTGCACTGTCTTAAGATGCTGGACCAGCTATGGCCCGCCGGCGCGACGCGCCATTCGCACCGGTCCTCATCTCTCAACGATGCAACCGACTGGAGCGACCAGTTGGCTGCGGACGATGCGACGGATCCCAGCCTTCCGGCGGACCATGCCGGGACTGCAACAACTGGGATCGGCCGGTTTCAGGTACAACGGAAACTGGGCGAAGGTGGTTGCGGCATCGTCCTCCTGGCTTACGATCCGACACTGCGCCGGCAGCTTGCGCTCAAGATTCCCCGGCCGGAAGCGGTGTTTTCGCCGGCGCTCAGGCAACGGTTCTTGCGCGAAGCCCAGGCCGCGGCGGCCTTGGATCATCCCAACATCGTTCCTGTCTATGAAGCGGCGGAATGCGGCGCGGTTTGCTACATCGCGTCCGCCTATTGCCCGGGCACCAATCTACGCGCCTGGCTCAAGAAGCAACACACGCCCGTAGCGGCACGGACGGCGGCGCTGTTCGTGGCGACTCTCGCGGAAGCCATTCACTACACCCACCAGCACGGCGTCTTACACCGCGATCTTAAGCCCAGCAACGTGCTGCTGACGCCCGCAATCGTAGGACAGGATTCCGTTCCTGTCCCTCCAAGCGGACAGGAACGGAATCCTATCCTACGAATGGGCGCAGTCCTGTCCGCCGAAGATCTTCCCTTGGAAGGCCTGACGCCGCGCATTGGCGACTTCGGTTTAGCCAAAGTGCTTGAGGAAAGAGGGCAGGGTGAAGCGCTCACGCAAACGGGTGCGGTCTTCGGCACGCCGCAGTACATGGCGCCGGAGCAGGCGCAAGGCCGGTTGCACGACATCGGACCGCACACGGATATTTACGCTTTGGGCGTCATCCTTTACGAGATGCTGGCGGGACGCGTGCCGTTCCAGGCCAACTCCGAATACGACACGTTTCATCAGATCGTGTCCACGGAGGCGCGTTCGCCGCGCGCTCTGCGCGCGAACGTTCATCCCGACCTGGAGACCATTTGCCTTAAGTGTTTGCAGAAGTCGCCCAAAGAGCGCTTTGCCAGCGCGCTGGAATTGGCCCAGGAATTACGCCGGTTCCACGAGGGCGAGCCGATCCTGACCCGGCCCGTCTCGCGGCTGGAGCACTGCCGCCGCTGGTGCCGGCGTCATCCCGCCCGGGCGGCGCTCGTGGCGATGAGCGGCGCGGCAGCCGTCTTTTTGTGCGGATTGCTGTGGTTTCAGGCACGCGCCGATCGCGCGGAACGAGATCGGCAGCTCTCGGACAAGTTGGCAAAAGCGTCCAAGATCGCGGAGGGCGAGGCAATTCGCGCCGGCGCGGCCGCTCAGGAAAATGCGCGCACGCAAGAGTACTTTGCACTCGTCAATAGCGCTAGTGAGCGCATCGGTCAGAAAAGGCTGGGTTGGACGTGGCAGGCATTGGAGGAGATTGCCAAGGCGGGACAACTCGAGGCGCCGTCGCGCAATTTTGTGGCGCTGCGCTCCGCGGCAGCGGCGTGCAGTGCGGGCATCGACTTGCGCGAGGCGCGTTCGCTGGCCTTGCCGTTTTTGCCGCACTCGTTGGCCTATAGTCCGGATCGCAAGACGCTCGCCGTCGGCCAAAGCCGCTCCTTTTTCTTCGGCTGCCAGGTGCTGTTGCTGGATGCGGCGACGGCCAAGACTAAAGCGGAATTCACGTTTTCGCCCAAGCCGGTGTGGGGTAAGAGCACGCAGGTGCCAGACGGCGTGCGCTCGCTCGCGTTTCATCCAAACGGCAAGTACATCGCGGCCGGAACGCGCAGCGGCTGGGTGCACGTTTGGGAAGTGTCCAAGCCGGGCGACGGTCCGATTTCCTGGCTCGCCGCGGACAAGTCCACGGTCGAGTCCTTGGCTTGGCTCAGGGAAGGGCAGTCGCTCGTCACGCTGTGCCGCCCGGCCAACAAGTTGCAGCGTTGGGACGTGTCCTGGGACGGGATTGGGACCCGGCCGACTTCGGCCAAGGAAATAACGGCGCGCTCGTTCGAGCACGCGCCGTACGATCTGCGCTTCAATGCGGCGGGCACGCTTTTGGTTTGCACCGGCGACCAGGGCATTCTGTTTCTCGATCCTTTGACCCTGCGCGACACAAAGAAGCCTTGGCCGCGCCGGCCGTATCAAATCTGTTTCAGTGGAGACGATCGCTTTGTCGCGACCGAGAAGGACGGGAGACTGGGTCTTTTCGATGCCGCGACCGGCGAGCTGGTGCGGACTTTTCCCGAAGCAGAACGGCTGCCGGCGCACGAGGGCAAGGTCCATCTGATGGAATTGAGCAGCGATGCCTCGTTATTGCTGTCTGCTTCCGAGGCCGAAGAAGACCGCACCGTCAAGATTTGGGAAAGTTCCAGCGGCCGTTTGTTGTCTTCCCTGATCGTCGGCAGCGGCGGCCCCATTCCGATTGCCTGGCATCCGGAAGGCAAAACGCTGGTCGCCGCCCAGGAAAGCCGGCTCGTTTTTTATGAGATGGGCGGCAACTTCGAACTAACCAGCTTGGCGCCGCACGCCGGCGCCATTCGCGCCTGCCGTTTTGCTCCGGACGGAAACACTGTCGCCGTCGCCGGCTGGCCGGGCCAGCGCGCGAACGGGCGCAAGGCGTTTCTTTATCTTTGGGAAGCACTGAGCGGCGGCGTCAAAGAAAAGACAGAATGCGAACTGGCGGCCAGGGAACGCCCCGTTACACTGGCGTTCGAACCGCGCGGGACCTTGCTGGCGGCGTCGGGTCTCAAGGATGGATTGCATTTTCACTCACTCGGCGGGCGCGCACCCAGCTGGAAATGCGCGGTGGACGACGTTCGCCACGTTCAGTTCGCCCCGGACGGCCAGGAGCTCTGGGCGATCAGCAAGCTGGATTACCTCGTGGCCTGGGATGTGCAAACGGGCAAGCAAACGAAGTTCTGGAGCAACGCCTTTTCGCTCATTCTCTCGGGCAATAGTGAAATGTATTCGTTGTCTGCGGGTGAAAAGTTCGTGCTGGCCGGCGGCCGGGACGGCATTCCGCGCTTGCTCAATGCCAAGAACGGCAAGTTCCTGAACGCCTTGACCGGGCTGGGCGGCGCGCCCCTGCGTGCCGTGGCGCTCACGCCGCACGAGCGCGTCGCCATCGTGAGCTCGCAAAAAGGCAACGTGCGTTTCGTCCGATTGCCCGGCGGCGAGCTCCTGGGCAAGGGGTTGGAGCACCAGGAAAGCGTGTCCGCCCTGGTTCAGAAGGGCGATGGTTCGCTGCTCGCCAGCGCCGGCCGCGACGGGAAAGTGCACCTCTATCGCCGCAACCAGGAGAGCTTCGAGCACTTGCTTTCACTTACGGCTCCTGGCCCAATCGAAGACGCCAGCATGAATGCCGCCGGAACGAAACTCGTGCTCGCGGTGCAACATGAGACGTCGCTCAGACTTTGGCACCTGGACCGGCTGTTTGAGCGACTCCGGCAACTAGGACTTCATGAATGAGGTGTTCTATCGTTATGGTGGCCCAAACCAAGTTCGCGGAGGGGACATGAAACGCTTCATCGGATTCGCGGCACTAGTCGTCATATCTCCAGCCTTGAATGCGGGCGACGCGCCTTTGCCGCGCGGCTACACGATTCCGCTAGTCGACCTCGCTGACCAGAAAAATCGCCAAATCATCGTCGATCGCGAGAAGGGACAATACCTCGGCCATCCGACGACTGTCCTTCTCGAAGACAATAAGACCATCCTTATCGTCTATCCCAAAGGGCATGGCAAGGGCGCGATCGTCTACAAGAAGAGCAGCGACGGCGGCCTGACCTGGAGCGAGCGTCTGCCCACGCCAAAGTCGTGGGAGACGTCGCAGGAGACGCCGACCATCCACCGCGTCGTCGATGCCAAAGGCGTCAAGCGTCTGATAATGTTCTCCGGCCTTTACCCGATTCGCATGGCGGTCTCCCAAGACGACGGCAAATCGTGGAGCGAGCTCGAAAAGATCGGCGACTACGGCGGCATCGTCGCCATGGGCAGCGTCGAACGGCTGAAAAACGGCGACTACATGGCCCTTTTCCACGACGACGGCCGCTTTATCGACGGCTCTGGAAAAAAGAGCGTGCCGCAAACGCGCCGCGTCTACAAGGTGCTATCTAAAGACGGCGGCCTGACCTGGAGCAAGCCGACCGAGATCGCGCATCACCCTGAGGCATTCCTGTGCGAGCCGGGCCTGGTGCGCTCGCCCGACGGCAAGCAGATCGCCGTGCTCTTGCGCGAGAATAGCCGCAAGTTCAACTCGTTCGTCATCTTCTCCGACGACGAAGGCGCAACCTGGTCGAAGCCGAAGCAGTTGCCTGCCGCGCTCACCGGCGACCGCCACACCGCCAAGTACGCGCCCGACGGCCGGCTGTTCATCACCTTCCGCGACACCACGCTCGACAGCCCGACCAAAGGCGACTGGGGCGGCTGGGTCGGCACGTACGACGACATCGTCAAGGGCCGCGAAGGGCAGTACCGCGTGCGGCTCATGAAGAACCACAAGAGCATGGATTGCGCCTACCCCGGTTTGGAATTGCTGCCCGACGGCACCTTTGTGACGACGACGTACGGCCACTGGACCAAGGGCGAGATGCCGTACATCGTGAGCGTGCGTTTCAAGCTGGAGGAGTTGGACCGGCTGGTGTTGAAAAAATGAAACTAGTCTACGTTTCGCGCTGACTTCTAGTTTCCGAGACATTGACACCAAAAGCCAACGTAAGTACAATGTATATCCAATGAGTCAACTCCCCTTGGAAACTTTCATGATTAAAAAACTGACCAAACACGGCAACAGCTGGGCGCTGGTGATCGACAAACCCGTTCTGGACTTGCTCAAGATCGACCCGGAAGTGCCTTTGGAAGTCAGCACGGACGGTCAAACGCTGATCATCTCGCCCGCTGCCGATCCGGAGCGCAAAGCCAAATTCAAGGCGGCGCTAGCGAAAACCAACCGCCGCTTTGGCCGGGCACTGCGGCGGCTCGCTCATTGACCATGAATCCGAGCTTTCTGACTCTCGAGGAGGTGCTGCAGATTCATCGCGACCAAATAGCCCGCTACGGCGGCAGCGCGGGCGTCCGCGATATGGGCCTGCTGCAGTCTGCGCTCGCACAACCGCGGGCGACGTTCGGCGGCCAGTTCCTGCACGCCGATCTATTCGAAATGGCGGCGGCCTACCTATTTCATTTGGTGCAAAACCATGCTTTCGTGGACGGCAACAAGAGAGCCGGCGCCGTTGCTTCGCTCGTGTTCCTGACGATGAACGACCAGGACATTGGCATGACGAACGACGAGCTGGAGACACTTGTGCTGTCTGTTGCTGAGGGAAAAACCGCCAAAGACGCGATCGCCAACTTTTTTCGCGAACATGCCAAGTAGACCAGCAATCCCTTGAAGGTCAGCCTTGACCTGCAAGTAACAAGCGTTTCCGTATAATCGCTATCAATAACCCGTGGTAACGGAATATACCCGGCAGCCCTTGCATGATCCGCTCCATCACGCTCGTCAACTTCATGTCGCACGTCCACACAAGACTCGATCTTGCGGACGGGCTGACCGTGCTCGCCGGGCCCAATAACGTCGGCAAAAGCGCCGTCGTTGAAGCGATGCTGGCTCTCTGCCACAACGACCACAATGAATACGTTGTCCGCCACGGCGCCAAGGAATGCCGCGTCATCGTCGAGACCAGCGACGGCCATGTCATCGAGTGGAAGCGTAAGGCGGGAACGGTCACCTATACGATCGACGGCCAGGAGTTTGGCCGACTAAAGGGCGGCGTGCCGGAAAAGCTGCACGAGGTCTTGCGCTTGCCGCTCGTCCAGTCGCCGGACGAGAAGGAGTATTTCGACGTCCATGTCGCCCAGCAAAAGGACCCGATCTTTCTGCTCGATCAGCCCGGCCGGCAGGCGGCGACGTTTTTCGCCTCGTCCTCGGACGCCAGCCTCCTCATGCAGATGCAAAAGCTGCAGCGCCAAAAGGTCGCTGACCAGCGCAGCGAGGAAAAGCATCTGACGCAAAACATTCAGGAACTGGATGAGCATCTGGCCGCACTGGAGCCCGTCGAAGCGCTCGACGGCCGCTTCGCGGACGTCGAGACCGCGTATGGCCGGCTCGTGGAGGATGTTGCGCAGATAAATCTCTTGGGGAATCACATCGCACAGCTGGTTCGCCGCCAGCAGAAAGCCGCCTTGGAAAGAGAAAGAGCCCGCGCTTTGTCGGAGTTGCCGGCACCGCCCGAGCAGGCCGACATCGAAGCCTTGCATACGCTGATCGACAAGATCCGGACCGCAGTCGCCAACATCGAGCGTCAGAAAGGCTTTGCGGGCGCGCTCGGCGCACTCCCCGCGCCGCCGGTCTTCGAGGACCCGTCCAGATTGGAAGAGATTGCCGCGCGCCTTTCCCGGCGCGAACAGGCCGTGGCCGCCTCCCAAGCGCGGGCAAAGGCGTTGGCCGGCTTGACGCCGGCGCCGCCGCTGGCCGACACGACAGCCCTCATGAATTTGACCCAGCGACTTCTAGCGGCCCGGAATGCAATCGGCGAGCAGGAAGAGCAGTTGGAAACGATACAGCAACGGCTGGCACAGGTCGAAAAGGAGAGCGTCGCCTGGGTCGAGAAGCACCCGACCTGTCCGACGTGCGGCGCCCGCATCCAGCCCGATAAAGTACTCGTGGGCAGAGGACACGTGCATGCCAAGGCGTGACTACCAGGGATTGCTCTTTATAGGCGACCCGCACCTGGCCAGCCGCGTGCCCGGTTTCCGCAAAGATGATTACGCCCGCGTCATCCTGGAAAAGCTCTCCTGGTGTCTGCGGTATGCGCGCGATCACAATCTTTTGCCCGCGCTGCTCGGCGACCTCTTCCATTTTCCGCGCGACAACGCCAATTGGCTCTTGGGCGAATTGCTCGCGCTACTCGGGGACCACGAAGTCCTGGCCGTGTACGGCAATCACGACACCCCCACTAACGAGCTCGGCGACGACGACACCTTTGCCGTCCTCGTCAAGGCGGGCCGGCTGCGCTTGCTCGACCGGGACGGCCCGTGGCGCGGCGACATCAACGGCCGCGCTGTCGTCGTGGGCGGTACGTCCTGGGGTAGACCATTACCGGAGCAGTTCGGTTTCGAAACGGAGTTTCGAGGAAGTGCGTTCCCAAACAGAGTTTGGGAACGAGGTGAAGGGGCGAGGGGAGCCTCCGCGCCGGCGCTCGTGTTTTGGCTGGCCCATCATGACGTACTCCTGCCCGGCTACGATCTCGGCCGTTTCAGTCCCTTTTCGATTCCGGGCATCGACATCGTCGTCAACGGCCATATCCATCGGCCGCTCGACGATGTTCGCGCCGGCAACACCTGGTGGTGGACGCCGGGGAACATCAGCCGCATCACGCGCTCGGACATTGCCCGGCGGCACATGCCGGCGGTGTTGCGCGTGGACATCGTGGCCGAGGCGCCGGGTTGGCGGAAAGAGTCGATTGGCGTGCCGCACGAGCCGTTTGATGCTGTCTTTCACGAGCAGTTGGTCGAGGAACCTGTGAGCGACAGCCAGTCCGCCTTTGTCCAGGGCCTGGCGGAGCTGCAGGCGCGGCGGACCGGAAGCGGCGCGGGCCTGATGGAATTCGTCGAGGCCAACTTGTGGCAGTTCGACGCGGATGTCGCGGAACGGGTCCGTGACTTAGCCAAGGAGGTTGCCGAACATGGCCAAATCTAGCTTTACTGCGGATACTTCGCGTGCGACGCCCAAACTCGCAACTCGAGCGCGCGGCGACGGCACACAGGACATCGACGAACTGCGCGAGCACTACGACAAACTGAACCAGCAGAGGATTGAGGCGGGAGCGAATCTGGCCAACGCGCAAAAGGAATTCGCCGACTTGAAGAACGAAGCTGTCAAGGAATACGGGACGGACGATCTGGTGCAGTTGCAAGAGATGCTCAAACAAATGACCGCGGCGAATGAGCAGAAACGCATCGACTACCAGACAGCGCTCGAGAAGATCGAGGCGGAGCTTGCCGAAGTGGAGAAACGCTACGAACAAAGCGAACAGGGAGAAAGCCGGCCATGAGCACGCCCGATCTACTGTTTTCGAACGCACCGCCTCCGTCGCCCCAAGCGGCACGCAATCGGCTCATCGAGCTGGCGGCCATGCAAAAAACGCATCGCCGCGAATTGGAAACGGCGCGGCTCAAGCAGGAAAAGGTCCGAGAAGAGCTGGCGTTAGCGCCCAAGGTCGAGGAGGCGCTCAAAAGGCTCAGCGATCAGTTGTTCGCCGATCTATTGGACATCCTGGAGGAGAAGCTGAGCGTGGCGCTGCGCGAAGTTTTGGAGCAGCCGATCCGCCTGTGCACCGAGCGCGACTTCAAGCGTGGGGCCGCCTGCATCGACTTTTACATCGAGCGCGACGGCCAGCACGAGCACATCATGCGCGGCCAGGGCGGCTCGGTCGTCAACATCCTGTCCGTGGGGCTGCGCATGTTCGCCTTGGCGAACCTGCCGCCCCAGCAGCACCGCCGCTTCTTGCTGTTAGACGAACCGGATTGCTGGTTGCAGCCCGAACTTGTGCCGCGCCTCATCAAGCTCATTCACGACGCCAGCAATGCCCTCGGCTTCCAGACGCTGCTCATCAGCCATCACGATGTATCGGCGTTCGAGCGCTACGCGGATCGCATCTATGCGTTCAGCCCGAATCCCGATGGCACAGTGCGAGTCGAAAAACGACCCGATCTCGTTCAACAGGCCGATTGAGCGCGACACGTACGTCAACTTAACTTGTCGGTTCCGGCCCGGAGCGGAAACCAAGGAGGCTCTTGGTCAATTCCTTGCCCTGTACAACCAGCTCGTGCAGTGCATCCTCAATATGGCGTTCTTCGACGACAAGCTCCGGCCCGTCGTCTGCGGCGAACAGCGCTGCCTTGCGCATCAACTCGCGGATGAAGGCGCCGCTGGCCCCTTTGGTCCGCTTGATGAAAGAATCCAAATTGTCCAGCCGCAGATTCAGCCCCTGGCTATAGAGTTGAAAGAGCCGCTTGCGTCCGTAAGTGTCAGGTAGCGGCACCTCGATGGCCTGATCGATGCGGCCCGGCCGCGACGCCAACGCCGGTTCCAATAGATCGGGCCGGTTGGTCGTCAGGAGGAAAATGATGTCGGCATCCTCGCTGAGCCCGTCCATTTCGTTCAAGAGCTCAAACAGAATGGGATTGGTGCACGCGGCTCCCAGATTCGTCCTCTGCTCGGCGATGAGATCGACATCTTCGAGAACAACCATGGCGGGCTGCAGAGTGCGCGCCAAGGCACACGTCTTCGGGATCAAACCCAACCCAAAGCCGGACAAGAGGAGCACGGTGCGTCCGCTGGATTGGCCGGCGAGGTACATCGCGGTCAATGTCTTGCCGGTTCCCGGTGGACCGTGAAAGAGGATGCCGCGCTTCATATGACGTCCGGCCGCCAGCAATCTGTCGCGATGTTGCCCGAAACGATGCACCAAGCGCTCCACGCGGTCGAGCAGTCCTTCCGGCAAAATGATGCTGTCGCGCTGAATGTGCGGCAACGGATGAAATCGAATGTTCAAGGTGGGCGGCCAGGTTTCCTGGTGTAATGTGAGCACGCGCCCGCGATAAACGCTGCGCTGCCGCAGCGCTTTGCGCAACATGCCGAGGAATGATTCGGCAACGTCTTGCTTGTTCGCCATGACTTCGATTTTGATTTTGCCGTCGTGGCTCATTTCACGTGCCATCTGAAGGAGAACGGCCAGCGCGCCTTCGGGCCCCTGTATCAAGAAAAGCCCTCGGGCGACGCAACTCATGACCTCCTCGCCTTCCAAAGCGACGCTGACATACTCGACCGGCCCTTCCTGAGGCGGCACTATTCCCGACCAGCGCGAACCTGTCGGCCGCAGCAAGTCGGAAACAGAAATCTCCGCCCCCAAATAACCTTGACTCAGTATGCCGAAGAGTTGGGCCGAACGCTTGTCCTGCGACGCGTAGTCCTTTATGGCCAGGTGTAAGTTGGCGTGTTCGTACTTTTCAAAAGACTCGGAAATCGCCGGTAGATAGGTAGGGTCCGCGCGAAAGTGCTGCCGCAGGCGCCAGAGGAACGGGGGATCAGGATCGCGGCGGAAAAACCACATAGCTGAGCATTCTAAGTCGGCACTCCGGACTCAAGGTAGAAAATCATTTCACAGAGGCGATCCATCTCTCCGCGCTCAGCCAGACTGGTATTACGTCTTTGTCGACTACAGTGGCTAGTCTTTTCCGAAACCGGTCGATTTCCTGCATGTCAGGGATTCGCATTCTTGATGGTCACGCGCACGCGCTGGCCGATGCGAAGTGGTTGCGGACCTTCCGAGGTCACTTCGACCACGCATTGCAGCGTCCGCACGTCGTTGAGCATGTACGGCTCGAAAATGACTTGCTGCTTTTGAGTCAGGTACTTGGCGACGCTCTTTACCTTGCCGGTCCATTTGTCGCCGACAAAGGTATCATCCGCAATCGATACTTCCTGGCCTTCTTTTACGTAGCGGGCCCATTCCTGCAGCACCTCTGCGCGGACAATCTTTGGGCCCTTGGGCGCGAACTCGATTGCCGGCGCTTTTGGATTGGATCCGAGCGATTCACCCATACGGACAAACACGCGCAAAACGGTCCCATCCGAAGGAGCTTTCAGTTCGCATTCTTCCACCGCCAGCTTGGCCATATCAACGACTGCTTGCTTGGCGTTCACATTCGACTGCGCTCGATTGATCTCGATTTGAGGATCGAGCAAGTCCAACTCCTTGAGCTTCTCCTCTTCGCCCTTCACGCGCTCATCGAACCCCTTGACAATTTCTTCGTAGGCTTTCTTGATGCTTTCGTTGATAGCGCCTCGCGCCTCGATAGCGAGTTCCTCTTTGGTCTTATACTCAAACCGAGCGGCTTCGCGCTGGTGTTTAGTGCCTGCAACCAGGAACTGCTGTTGTTTCCTCATCGACTCGAGCTTTTTCGGAAACTGATTGGCGGTGTCGAGCAGCGATTTGGCATTACCCAGGTCGGCAAGCGCCTCATCTAACTTCCACTTCGCAAGCCGATCATCCATTTTAAGAAGCACTTCGTCCTTCTTGACTTCCTTGCCCTCGGTGATGATCTCTATGACGCCGCCGGGCTGGACGGGATACAGTTTCGCCACACCGGGCTCAATATCGACGATGCCGATGCAGATGGTGCTGGGAGGGGGCAGGTCTTTGTCCTGAGCGCTGGCGCCGTCGCTGCCCGTGGAGCTGTTCAAGAACCAGTTTGCTCCCAGAGCAGTTCCGCCCAGGAGCAACAGGCCGGCGATCCAGAGCCACCGGTTGGGGCGCGGTTCGACGTTCATGGCTTCCTCCTTCCTCCCAGGCAGGCCGTGGTGTCAGTCCATGCGCAGGCGAGCAGCCCGCGCTACTTGGTTTAGTATTCAGCGGCGACGGCGGTGTCGCCGGCGACCAGGGAAAGCGGCCGCTCGATGCCTTCGACAAGAACGCCGTCCTCGAGATGAAAAACGCGATCGACGTGCGGAATGAGCCGCGAGTCATGGGCGACAACGAGGATGGTGGCGCCGCCGTCGTGGGCCGCCGCCCTCAATAGCTCGATAACCTGTTCGCCGTGCTTCCAGTCCAGGGCGGCCGTGGGCTCGTCGGCGAAACAGAAGCTGGGCTCTTTGATCAAAGCGCGGCCGATGGCGACGCGTTGCTTTTCGCCGCCGGAAAGCTGGTTGGGACGCAGATTGGCTTTCTTGGCAAGCCCCAAAAGGTCGAGGATGGCGTCGGTGCGCTGCCGCGCTTCGCGCCAGCCGCTAATGCCGCTCCAGCGCAGCACCATTTCCAGCTGCTGACGCGCCGTGAGGGCAGGAAATAGGTTGTAGCCCTGAAATATGAAGCCGCAATGCTTGAGCCGAAAGTGCTCGCGTTGTTTCTCGCTCATCGACCAAATGTCGTGGTCGAGACAAAGGACGCGTCCGGAATCGGGCCGGAGCAAGCCGGAGAGAGCGGCTAAAAGCGTGGACTTTCCGCTTCCGGACGGGCCCATGAGCAGCGATAACTGGCCTGGATAAAGCTCGATGGACACGTCGCGCAGGGCAGTCGTCATCACATCGCCGACGCCGAAGGTCTTGGTAAGTCCCCAAGCCCTCAACGTCGGTGTGACGCCGTTGCCATCGTTATACATGCTCGATCCTTTCGGATTCGATTGTAAATCCACGAAGCAATTATTGTACCGATCCAGGGTGGCCATGACTAACTTTTTTTGGTGTTATCAATACTAAACGCCGTAGCGTCTTGCACCTTGCGCTCCTTTGTTGCCTTCGCCCCCACAGAAAGAATAAGCCGCAAGTTTCCTACCTTAGCAGTGTTGCCGGCTCCACCAAACGCAGACTTCGCAGCGCCAGAAGTCCGGAGACCAAAGCTGTCGTCATCGTGACGGAAATGGCGCCGGTCCAAAGCCACCAAGGCAACAGCACTTTCGCGCCGGCATCATTGCCCAACGACGCCAGAATGAGAATGAACGGCACCGCCAAACAGATGCCGAACAATCCGACCCAAAACGACTGCGCCAATACAGTCAGCGCCATGCGCCAGCGCGGTATGCCGAGCGCCCGCAGCACCGCGTACTCTTTCAACGACGCAGCGGTGGCGGCGTAAAGAGTTTGATAAGTGACCACTGCGCCTACCAGCAATCCGAGCGCAGCCGCAAGGCCCAGCGCGATGCCGGCCTTCGTTTTTAGAAGCCAATGCAGGCGACTGCGCAGCGAGAAACCGTCCGCCGTGAAAGCGGAAATTTTTTGCGGATAGGCCTGCAATCGATCAACGACCTTCTGCGCGTCTGCTTTGTTTGTGCACTTGCCGAGAATAAACGTCACCTGATCTGGCGGCGGCCGCAAAAGGGCTTTGCCGGTTTCCACAGAGCAGAACAAGTACGGCCCTGCCAGACTTTTCAGGCCGCGCACAGTGCCGACCACGCGGACACGCCGGCCGATGACTTCCGCATAGTCGCCGATCTTGGTGATGCCCAACCGTGAAAACTCGCCTTCATCCACCACCACGGACATTTCCTCGGACAACAGCATGCGGTGTTGTGCGCTCAATTGTCGTACGGGGCCAATCGCGCCTGGTCCCAGCCGAGAGCCAATGATGAGCACCAATTCCATGCCGCCATTTGGTTTGACCCAGTAGCCGAAACCCTCCATGAACGGTTCAATGGTCTCGACTTCGGGCTGGGACAGCAACGACATCCAGCTTTCGGGAATGGGCCGGCCCAAATCGACGCTGGGCACTTCGGGATGGCCAATCCAGATGTCCGCACGCGATTCGTCGATGGGGATCGACGTGATCGAAAACAGACCCAACAACAGGCCGCACTGCAGCGCGATCAAGAGGCAGCTAAAGCCCACCGCCAGAACGCCGGGCAAATAGCGCTGCCGTTCGTACCAAAGCGTCGCCAATGAATAGGACATTACTTCTCCACAACGGTCTGTCTGCCAAGAACGACGCTGGCAGCGTCGCCTACGTGCTTCTGGTTGCCACGCTCTGTGTGGAAACTCCCGCCTCGACGCTCCGCGTGCAAACCGGTGCGCCGTCCCATTGTCGCGGCCTGTACTGCGCCAGCGATGGCAGGCTCGCCAGGCCGCTATCGATAAACGTGTGATGCCAGAGCTGCGTGGCCACTACACCGACCAGGCCCATTTCCACCATGGTGCGCTGGTTGGCCCCTTCGCGCAGATTACGAAACTCGTTCCGCCAGTGAAGCACGGCGCTCGGCTCAAAGTAACCCGTCTTCTTGAGCGACTCGGGGCTTAAGAGCTCGTCCACAAAGGTAGGCAAACGCGCGGTATGGAAGCCGTCCAAAGGCGCCCGAAACATCGCTTTGCGCCGCCAGGCGATGCTGCGCGGCAACCAGCGGGCGGCGACATATCGCAAGATGAGTTTGTCGCGCAAGCCGCGCATCTTCCAGTGAGGATGCAGTTTCGCCAGAAAATCGAAGATATCCTCGTCGAGAAACGGATAGCGCGTTTCGACCGACGAATTCATGGCGACGCGGTCCCCTTTGCCTAAGAGCAAGAGGCCGGGGAGCATGACGCGGGCGCCGAGATAGAGCGACCGGTTCAAAGGATGCCAGCGCCGCGCGCGTTCGACATTTAGTTGCAGGTCGGCGTAAGCGAGATGGTCGCCAAGCTGATCCCACATGCCCTGACTGAAGAAGCGCAGCTTGGCCGAGCTGAACAGGCCGTAGATATTGAGCCACGCGTTGGGCCCGCCGATGGCCTGTTGCACTCTGCGCGTCGTCGCCCAGGAAAAGCGCGGCGACCCGGTCAGCCGCAAGTACGCGCGGCGGGCGACCTGGCTCAGCTCAATTCCAGGAATGACGTCGAGCATTCCGAGCAACTTTTGAATCTTGTACCAGGGATAGCCCGCAAGCCACTCGTCAGCGCCCTCGCCTGTGAGCGCGACCTTGTAGCCGTCGGAATGAACTTTGCGCGCCAGCATCAAGAGGGCGGCGCAGCTCGTGTCGATCACCGGGCCTTCGGCGGCGCGAATCAGCTCCGGATACGATTGCAGCACTTCCTCGCGGCCGCAATCGACGAGGACAGTGCGCGCCCCGATATGCTGAGCAACCAGGTCGGCTTCGTTGCGTTCGTTGAGCTTAGGATCCTGCACCGAGACGGTAAAAGTGGGGATCGAGCGCTCGCCGTTTTGTTTGCGGAGATGAGTGGCCAGCGCAACGACGACGCTGGAATCGACGCCGCCGCTGAGATAGGAAACCACCGGCACGTCGGCGCGGAGCCGGCGCTCCACCGACTTCATGAGCAACTGCTCGAATTCATCGACGACCGGCGACTTGGCGTTGCTGGCAAAGCGGCGAAAGTCGCGCCATTCCTCGTCGCCTCGGTCAGGGAAGTCCATTTCCCAGTAGACATTTTGCGTGACGCGCGCGGGCTCATTCCCATGCCCGAGCTTGATGCTCAGGTAGTGGCCGGGCAGCAACAGTTCGATCCCTTGGAAACAAGTGACCGGACCAGGCAGCGCGAAAAACGTGAAGGCGTGATTGATGCCGCGCGGATCGGGCCGCGGCACGACAAGGCCCGACGCCAGAAGCGATTTGATCTCGGAGGCGAAGAGCAGAATCTCCCCGTGAGCAGTCCGTTGCCTGGTCCAATAGAGCGGGCAAATCCCGAAGCGGTCGCGCGCCAGCAGCAAGCGGCGTTTGCGCTGGTCCCAGAGTGCGAAGGCGAACTGGCCGCGCAACTTTGGCAAGAGCGCGTCGCCGTTGTCCTCATACAGATGCGGCAGGATTTCCGTATCGCAATGCGTGCGGAAGCGGTGGCCGCGACGCTCCAGGTCGGCCCGGACTTCCGGGTAATCGAAGAACTCGCCGTTAAAAACAACGGATATGGTCTCGTCTTCGTTGTGGATGGGTTGCCGGCCGTCCAAAAGCCCGACGATGCTAAGCCGGCGACTGGCCAGGGCCAGGCCGGGACGATGGAAGTAGCCGTCCTCATCCGGACCGCGGTGATAGAGGGCGTCGGCCATGGCGCGGACCGTCCCCGGGTCGAACGACGCCAGTCCCGACAGGCTGACAATCCCTGCTATGCCGCACATGTTGACAAGTCTCGGTGTCTTGTGGAAATTATCGAAATTCGCGCGTCGAAAGCCTATCGCAAATCAATGGGCGGCGGCCTTTTTTGGCTGGCAGGACGGGGTTTCCCGTTTCGGATGGCGCAAGCGGACCAGAGCAGTCCCACGCTCCGCGTGGGGGAATGCAAATCCCACACATGGAGAGTCCCAAACCCCCACGCGGAGCGTGGGGACTACTCTTGGTATAGTTTGCGGACTTTGCGGGCCAAAAGCCAGTCGGTAAGCCTCGGGAAAAACCTGTTGAAGCGGAGCAGCCACTTAGCGTCGCGGCCAAGCACCGTTTCGGTTTTGTTCTTGCGCAGGCTTTTGACGATGGCGGCGGCCACCTGTTCCGGCGGCATTCCTTGGGAAAAGTCGATCTTGGCGCGCCCTTGACTCAGCAACAAGTGCTGTGGTAATTCGCTGCTCGTTAAGCCGGGCACGATGAGCAGCACGTCGATGTCGAACCGGGCCAGCTCGCCGCGCAGAGCTTCGGTAAGGCCGCACAAGGCGTACTTGCTTGCCGAATACTCCGACCAGGCCGGCATGGCGCGTCGGCCGCACATCGACGCCACATTCACCACCGCCGGTTTCTCGCCCTTCGTTAACATCGGAATGGCCAGGCGGATCAACTCGGCCGGCGCGAAGAAATTCACTTCCATGATCTGCCGAAGGACTGCTTCATTGGAGTCGGCAAAATGCGCCCAACTTGCAACACCCGCATTATTGATGAGAACGTCAAGCCCGCCCAACCGGACTTCCGCTTCTTCGAGCAACCGGCGGCGATCCTCTTCCAAGGTCACGTCGGCCCTTAGCGCGAATGCCGGATTGCCGCGCGCCTTGAACCTTTCGACCAGCTCTTGCAACTTGTCTTGTGAGCGCGCGGCCAGAAGGAGTCCAGCGCCGCTTTGCGACAATTGTTCCGCAAGAGCTTTGCCAATGCCGCTCGACGCTCCGGTGAGAAGTATACGCCGTCCGGCAAGGTCACGCGACATGCAAGGTCTCCCGCGTACTCCCCTCGCCCTGAGGGAGAGGGGGTCGGGGGTGAGGGATCCCCCTGGACTGCTTTTCGAACTCAATTGCACCCGGCCAAGCAAACATTCACGGTCGGTTCGTTGTTGATGATTATGATCGTGAATTCCTGCTCTTCGTCCGGTGTCCAACGGCACACGCACAAGTCCGAACCGCCGCCTTTCTCCTTCGAAGGATCGACGTCCCGCGCCACCACGTTGCCCTTGGCGTCCTTGACGACCACGTCGATATCGCTGTCGCCGTCGCCGATGACGAAAAACTCGGCCAGCTCCTTTGCTTTGAAGACCAACTTGATGGTCGCAATGCCCGGCTGATTCTCCTTGGCGCCGGGCACGGCAATGGGCGGCTGGCACTTGCAGACGCCGGTCTTTTTGTGCGACCAGCGGATTTTGCCCTCTTTGGCGCCGCCTTGGGCAGCGGCGTGGGCCAAGAAAAAGAACACCAATGCGATCGCGAAAAGTCCAGCGACGTTTTTCATGGTCTTCTCCACCGTAGCCGAATTCGCAAGAATTCGGAGTCAACCTGAGCTCCTGCGAGTTCAGCTACACTTGCGAGTTCAGCTACCGCAAGCTTACTCGGGTTCTTGGTTCTCATCCATGAGAAACGCCTCCTGGCCGACGCCGCCGCGCAACGGGATGTTGCGCTTGGGCAGCGGTTTCACTTCGGTTTCGTCGTCAGCTTCCTCGTCATCGGCTGGCTTGACTTCCACTTCAGGTATCGCGCCTCGCAGCGACAGCGACACGCGCCGCTCATTGGGGTCGATGCTAAGGATTTTGACCGAAACACTGTCGCCCGGCTTGACCACGTCGGCGACGCGCCAGACTTTGTTTCGACCGAGCTCGGAAATGTGGATCAAGCCCTCGATCCCCGGCTCCAGCTCGGCGAACGCGCCAAAGTCCATGAGCCGCGTGATCGTCGCGGGCACCGTTTGGCCGATGCCGAAGCGCTCTTCGATCTTCTCCCACGGATTGCCTTCCAGCTCCTTCAGACTGAGGCTGATGCGGCGCTTGTCGCGGTCGAGCTTCACCACGGCCACGCGCACTGTCTGGCCCGGCTGCACGATCGTCTCCGGATCGACGCCGCGTTTCCAGCTCATCTCGCTGACGTGCAAGAGGCCGTCCACGCCGCCCAGATCGACAAAGGCGCCGATGTCGCGCACCGAGCGGATCACGCCCTCGCGAACCTGCCCTTCGGCCAATTCGACCCACAACTTGTCGCGCTGCTCTTCGCGCTGCTTTTCCAGGTAGGCCCGACGGCTGACAACCAGGTTGCGCTCCTCTTTATTGACGTCGGTCACGATGCACAGGAGTTTCTGATTGACGAATTGCTCGGCGTTTTCGACCCGGTACAGGTCGATCTGGCTGATCGGCATGAAGCCGCGGATGCCGTTGACATCGACGCTGAGACCGCCTTTGTTTGTCTCGACGACGCGGGCTTCGACGGTCATGCCGTCGGCAACGCTGGACCAGTCGGCGATGACGGCCGCGCCGCGCCGGCTTAGCAGCAAGAGGCCGTTGGCGGAGTCGTAGCCTTCGATACTGAAATCGACCAGCGTGCCCACTTCGGGAGGGCCGTCGGGAAACTGTTGCAAAGAGATCACGCCCTGGCTACGGCCGCCGGGCACATCCACGAACACGTCGGGGCCATGCACGGCCAGCACTTTGCCCTGCTTTCTGGCCGGATCCTGGACAGCGGCCTGTTGCACGTTTTGCGAGGAGTCCGCGCCAAGCAGGTCTTTGTCCGAAATACCCGCCAGCGCCGCTTCCAGCTCGCCGGCAATTTCGTCATCCAGGTCCTTCATCTTGAATTCGCCGCCGCCATAGCGTTGTTCTTGCTCCAAAGTCGGCACCGCCTCCCGCACGCGCCGGCGCGGCATGCCGCTTGGGTAGCCCTGCGGCGCGTCGCGCTTGGTGTCGCGCTCTTTGGCATGGCCGGCGACGGGCGGCGTTGGGCTAGCTGGCTGCGTCGAAGCCGGCGCGGGCTGTTCCGGCGGTTTTTCCTGCTCGCTCATGTCAGGCACTCATTTGGGATAAACCCATGATATATGACTTCGAGGGGCGAATTCAGCGAAACCGCAGAGGCGCAGAGAATCGCAGAGTATGGACAAGAATGGTTTGTTCCGTTTTTTTTCTCTGCGTTCCTCCGCGTCTCCGCGGTTGAAATCTCTCCAAAGTCAATGATTCCACACGTTCAGCATCGTCAGCCCGATTGCCAGCCCCAGGTGCGATCCCGCCAGCGACAGACTCCAGGCCGCGACCTGCCAGCGCTTGCCGCGCGTGCGAATGCAGGCGACGGCAAATCCCAGTGCGAATACCGCCGGGACCAGACTGCACCAGAAAAGCACGACGGCAAACGTGCCCAAGTCTCTGCTCGGCGCGCCCGCGAACAGCGCCGTCAAAGGCCACAGCGTGAGCAACAGCAGCGACCAACCGGCGACGGCCAGGACCAGGCTCCAGTGCGCTTGTCGGACCTGGGCGTGCAGGATGCGCGGATTGGTTTCGCCTGCTTCCAGAGCTTTTTGCAGGCAGGCCGGACACAGCAAATCTTCGTCCCAGCGGGTCCGGCACGAGCCGCACATCATTTGCCCGCAGCGCGCACACTTGCCGATGGCGCTATTCTGCGGATGCACGGCACAGGCCCCCAATTCGACAACGGGACGGCGCGGCCGATCGCGCTCATAGAGCGGCATGCGGCACGTCGGGCAGCGCGCTCCCACCTTCTCCGGGGAGCGGCGAAATACGTCTCGGCAATGGCGGCACTCGATCATGTGGGTATGCGGTTAGACAACATCACGTCCATCGGACGGGGACATAAAACAACAAGAGGACCAGGAACACCGAAGTTACCGAAGCGGCGATGATGCCGGTCAGCGCCAAGGAACGGCCGGCCAGCTTGTCATTGCGCTCGATGTCCCGCAAGGCGACGATGCCGAGCACAATGGCCGCCGCTTGGGGCGCGAGCAGTATCGGACTCTTCCAGGGCAGCCCGCCCAGGCCCGTCGGCAAGATCAAGAAGAACAAGAGACCCGCCACGAGCGCCACCAGCACGCTGGCGATCGCCCATGCCGAGCGCGGCAAGTCGCGCTGCATGTTTTTGACGCGGAAATTCTTGCACGGTCCGCACAACGCTTGACCTTGAAACTGCACCAGGCAGTCGGCGCAAAAGTTCTCGCCGCAGTCGGTGCAAGCCTCTTGCTTGGTCGTGTTTTCGTGGTTGAGGCAATGGTGCGGGTCGTGTCTTAAGATGCGCCGTTTGGCCCGCACGCGAACAGGCGGCGACCCCGACGAGTCGCGCTCACGCTGCGGCCCAGACGAGCCGCGCTCGCGCGGCGGGGCGGCCATCTCAAACGTCACCGGGTCGAGCTTCAAAGCCGGCGGCAGGTTGGGCGCCTCCGTCGGCGTCGGCGCCGGCGGCTCGGGCGCGGTGCTTTCCCACGGCACCACCAACCCCTGGCCGCAGTCGCAAAAGATGGTCGCGCCGATGCTGTTCTCCGGCCGGCCGTGCACTTTGCCGCATTGTTTACAGTGGAACCAGATCATGTTCAGGTGTCAGGAGTCAGAGGTCAGGCAACTCCCCTCGCCCTCAGGGAGAGGGGTTGGGGTGAGGGTTACTTTTCGATCTTAACGCTGTCGAGCGCTTTGCGCAGTTGCGGTTCGAGGCGTTGGAAGCGGGTTTTGCGGGTGCCGGCGGCAATCACACTCAACATGCTGCCGTCGCGGTGGATGCGCATGAGGAAAGTGCGCTCGCGGCCGCCCAGCGTGATATCCAGCAACAGCTCTTGGACCTCCGTGCCCGGAAGTT
>JAKEFD010000037.1 GCA_022616245.1 Gemmataceae bacterium | reverse complement strand
GCCGTCTGAGCGACGCCAGCCTTCTGTACGGGCGCGGTTTGAGTGCAGCAAGTCAGCACAGCTTTCTTGGCGGCTACTCCGCAGCTGCCGCTTGTGACAGGGCAGACCGCTTCGCCGCACTTGGATTGCACGGGGCAGAATTGTTGAAAGAAGGTCGCGATGGTGCTGCTGTCGCAGGAAGGTTTCGCCGACGTGGATTTCGTTTCCGTGCACGCCGGCTTCACCTCGTGGCCGAGCGCCGCGATTACGTGTTCCAAGAACACCAGGAAGTCCGCCCCGTCGACTGCCTGACGACAACTAGGATCAATTGCCAGGCTCTTGCTAAGCGATTTGACGACTTGCAGTGTCTTGGACAATGCGCCTTGCGCTTGCTGGTTTTTTGGATCGAGCTGCACCGCCATGCACACGAATCGATGTGCGGCGGCATAGTCGCCCTGCACCCAGGCGTCGCGCCACTGATCCAAATACTGTTCAGCGAGCTGCGGAATGGATACATATTGAGCTTGCGACAATTGGAACGCATTAGCCGACCCGAGATTTCTGCTGAGCTCATCTCCCCAGTTTACATTGGACAGTACATATGTCCGGCATGGACCGGCCCGTTCTTCCTCAACCTCCGGCGTTTCCTTGCCAATCGCCCAGGCCAAGCCCAATGCGGAAAAAGCCACGTTTTGGGCAAACAGGGGACCGGCGGCAACCATAGTCAACAACACCGCCAACACACGCGACAACGACATGCCACACCTCCTCGAGTTCCGATTCCGTTCCGGACCGAAAAGCGTGATAGCAAAGTCAATCGGCGGTGTCGATGCGAGTTGAGCAGGAAGCGATGTTTATATCTTGGGTATTACGTCCGAGCCCGAGCGCCAAGCGAGGGGTGACGCATGGCCCCTCGCTTGGCGCTCGGGCTCGGACCCGCCTCACTTTTCCAATTTCTGCTTTGGGGAATATTTCAAGAAGTACTCGAGAAAGTCCAGTTCCAGCTCCAGCGCCGCGGCGGTCGGCACATGCGTGGCACGCGCCGTCAGCAAAGCGCGGTCTTTGTGGCCGAGCAACTTGTTGACCGCGACCAGATGATTGAGGGCGAGCCAATTTTTGGGCGGGTCTTGCACGCCGCCGGAAACGAGCACCGGGCGCGGCGCCATGAGTGCATGAAGGTCGACGAGGTCCTGGCCGGAGTCAATGAGTTCCTTGTAAAGGCCGGTGCGCGGGTTCTTCTCCGAAGGGACGCCTGGTTTGCGCTGAACCTTCGGGTCGAAGCCGAGATACCATGGCTCCCAGTAATTCACGTTGGAGTCCTTCTCATTGAAGACAATGCCCGGATCAGACCAAACGGCGCACGCGAAACGCTGGTCCAAACACGATGCGAACATCGACCATTTGCCGCCGTAAGACAGGCCGATGATGCCGATGCGCTCGGGATCGACCTCGGGCAATTGCGCAAGCGCGGTGAGGCAATTGGCCGCAACGTAGGCCAGGAGCGTGAGGGGTTGCCGGCGGTGTTCCTTGCCGGCTTGTATGAGGGCGTCGCGCGTGTCGCCGCCCAGCTTGTCAAGAGAGCCGGGCGTGCCGATCGACAGGGTTACAAAGCCGCGCTTGACAAGTTGCAGGCCATAATCGTGCGTACCGACGCCCCGCCCCTTGGCGCCCCGGCCGATGCTCGTCAGCGGTTCGTAAAAGGGAACGACCACGGCGGGAAACGGTCCCTTTCCCTTCGGGATGAGCAGGTAACCCTCCACCGACGTTCCTTCGGGTGCTATTTGCACCTGGACGCGGTGCTCGGTATAGCCGTCGCGCTCGACCGATTCCAGCTTCTTTATGACCGGGCGCTCGACGAGCGGCGGCCAGGCGCCGAGGCGCTCGTGCCAGGATTTCAGGATTTCCGCGCGGCGTCGGGTCCAGTTGGCAGGCGTCTTGGCGACGGAACCGTCCGCAAACTTGAGCGGCGATTGGTAAGGGCCGAAATTGCCGGCGAATTGGGCGGGCGGCTGCGCGAACGGTTCCAGCTTTTTCCACAAGGCTTCCGGTGCGGCCGGCTGCTGTGCGCCTAAGGCAACGACAGCCAACGGAATCACTGCAAACAACCAAACGGCCTTTTGGAGTGCGGCGCTATCCCGCCGCTTTGGTTTTTGATTTTGTTTCTTGATCTTGTTTTTGTTTTTTGGAACTAGAAGATGGCACAACATCGAATTCTCCGATGGTTTATTTCTCGTCCCGAAAAATGAGAAGCACAATCATCGCCAAGCTCACGGTGATGCCGAGCGCCGAAGCAGCCTGCATTCCGTAGAAGATCGCCTGCAGCAGATTCGGCAGCGGCCCCAGAACGGACGCGAGGATGCGATCAGAAAACCCCAGGGGAGCAACCAAGAGCGACGGCAGCAGCACCTTGCAAATGAGCCGGCAACGGTTGGGATCGAGCGGCAGCCAGAGCATGGCCAGGCCAAACGAGATCGCCAGGAACCCACCGGAAAGGCCAAGGTTGTGCAGCCGTTTTAGCTCTTGCAGAACGTCGCCATGCCCGTCACTGGCGACGACGATCACGCCCACCATGCCCCAGCCTTGGAGCGAGGTTAAGAGCAACATGAGGAAGCCGACGCCGACGAGCACCTTGGGCGTCCACAGCTTCGAATCAGCGCTCGGCATGCGAAATCTCCGCCATCTCAGCGCTGTCCGCCGGCCGCTTCCAGGAGTTCGACAATCTTCTCTACTTGTTCCGGGTCGTTGAACACGCGCCGGGCCGCCCGCAGGCGTTCCTTCCACCACATGCGCCGGTATTCGATGTTGTCTCTGCCCACTTCGCGACGCATTTCGTCAAATTCCGCTTGCTCCTGGGGGCTGAGGCGAAGCTGGTCGTTTTCGTCGAGGGAAGGAGAT
Organism: Gemmataceae bacterium; assembly: GCA_022616245.1. Lineage (GTDB taxonomy): Bacteria > Planctomycetota > Planctomycetia > Gemmatales > Gemmataceae > JAKEFD01. Next base: position 6,758 of record JAKEFD010000037.1, on the reverse strand, counting down.
TTGCGCTGCGGCCGGCGCGGCCGCGCTTGTAGTCGCATCAATTTGCGGCGGGCGTAGTCGAGGGCGGTGAGCCCGGATTCATCGATCAAGCTCGGGTCGGCGCCGGCGGCAAGCAAAGCCTGGACCGTGGCCGCGCTGGGGCTATGACCGCGCGCGTTGGCGATCAGCGGCGTTCGGCCCTTGGCGGAGGCGCAGTTGGGGTCGATGCCCCAGGAAAGCCGCTCGGCCACCAAGTCGGCGTCGCCGCGCTTTGCGGCCAAAAAGAGCAGCTTTTCGAAGTTGCGGCGATGCTTGGGATCGCGCGCCAGATCTCGGAAGTCGGACATGGTGAAGTATTGTATCTAGCGGACAATCGGGCATCAGAGATTCTCCAGTCCATCCGTAGCTGCATCCGCGAATTCTTCCTCGATCTCGCGTATTTCGCGTTGGATGTCTGGATCGGCGGCCATGCTCGACAGGCAAGCAGCCAAGTTGGCGCGCTTGGCTGCGCGAATATCTTGCCTCAACCGATCGAAAAGAAGTTGTTTTTCCACTGGTGAAAGCTGGCCAATTCGAGTCTCGATTTCTTGCAAGATAGTAGCGCTCATATTAATCCCAATAGCATGGCTCGCAAAGTATAGCAACAGCCCACGTTCGTACGCATGAATTTATCGTAAAATCGCAAACGCGTCTATCGGAATCGTGTTGCGGCGCCCCACCAATCATACAAAGTCGCGCGGCTGCGGGGTGAGAGTCGCTGGCCCGCCAACGGGCAATCAACTGAATCAAGAATCGACAAAAAACGCTTGACACTTGACGGCAGCCGTCGTAACATGGCGTGTGACGGCAGCTGCCGTAAAACGAAGAGGTCCGGATGGCCAGAGAATTGCCCTCGCTCGGTGAGCTGGAGATTCGCGTGCTGCGGCTGGTGTGGCAACAGCAGCCCTGCACCGAACGGCAAATCACCGACGTGATCCAACAAGAGCGATCGGTGGGCCGGACCACGGTGCTCAAGACCGTGCAGCGCCTCGAGGCCAAGGGTCTGTTGGCGCGCGTGCCGGGCGACGGGCCAGTGCGTTTCCGCGCTTCCATAGATGAAACAAAAGTCTTGCCCGCGCTTATCGGCCGCTTTGTGCAAGGAGTTCTGGGGGGCTCGCCTGAGCCGCTGGTAGCTTACCTGGCCGGCTCCGAAAAACTGTCCGCCAAGGACTTGGAAGCGCTCCGCAACATTTGCCGCAAGATCGGCAAGGATTCCGAAAAGCCATGACCGTTGAGATCCTCAACTCCTGGTCGCTATCCGTGACTGCGCTCGGTGTGGCCATCCTTTGGCAATCCGCGCTAGTTGCAGCGCTCGTCGGGGGCACTTGCTTCCTGCTCAGGCGGTCGTCGCCGGCGCTGCGCTATTGGTGTTGGCAGATCGTCGCCCTCAAGCTGCTCGTCATGCCTTGGTGGATCTTGGCCGTTCCGCTGCCCAGTTTTTTCGGCCACAATCGGTTGGCGGATCCGACCGCTGCGGCCTTGGACGGACACGACAACCACAAAGGCAGCAGGCCCATAGCGGTCGCGAAAAACTCAGGCGCGCCGGCGGCCGGCATTGTCCAGGTCATGGACAGCGAACGCACGCATGGGCTCGACCATCTCGGCCAAGTGTCGTGGCAGTCTTGGTTCGTGGTGGCCTGGCTGGGCGGGATCATTTGGCAGGCGGCGTGGTTGCTGGTTCAGCGCATCCGGCTGAGGCGATTTCTGAGCCACACGGTCGCCGCCACAGAGCCGCAATTACTGGCGCAGGTGGACGAAGCGGCCGCGCTGCTGGGTCTACGCAAGCCGCCGGCAGTCGTATTCGCCGATGTCGAGGGGTCGCCGTTTGTGTGCGGCCTGTTTCGCCCGAGGCTGGTACTGCCGCGCGGATTGCTGAGCGCACTCGATGCGAACCAGTGGCGTCAGGTCTTGCTGCACGAGCTGGCCCACCTCAAGAGGCGCGACTTGCTGTGGGGCTGGATTCCCGAAATCGCCCGCATGATTTACTTCTTTCATCCGGTGGCGCACTGGGTCTGCTTTCGCATCCGCCTCGAGCGGGAGTTGGCTTGCGACCAGTTGGCCATGACCTTGAGCGGTCAAAGCGCTGCCGACTATGCACTGGTCCTGGTGGAAGTGGTCAGTCGCGCTTCCATGCCGACAGCACTCAATCGGACCTCAACCTCGGTCCCAAACTCTCATCCTACCTCGGTCGCAAACGGGAGTTCGGCGGCTTAGGATAAGGCGTAATCATGAGTCGAGCCTTGACCAAACGCCTTGCCATTAGTGGGGTCGCCGCAGCCGTCCTCGTTGGCGTTGCGATCTGGTGGTGGCCGCGCAGACAAGTTGCAGGGCCGACCGCGGGTGAAATCGCGGCACCGCTTTCTTCCGCTCAGGCCAATGTGCGGGTTGGCCCTAATGTCCATGTGAGCGGAGCCAACGGTTCTACGCAGCACTTCGAGCCACTTATCGTGGCCGACCCTGCCGGTCCCGAGCGGTTGTTCGCGGTGGCGATCCTCGACCCGCCAGCGACGAAGGGAGCGCAAGGGGTGGTCGGATACTTCTCAGAGGATGGCGGCAAGACGTGGGTCGCCACCTTCGGAGGCCCCGGCGACCCGAAGAACAGGACCGGCGATCCTGCTTTGGCATTCGGCCCGGATGGCAACCTCTATTTGGTGAGGCTACGGATCGACGACACTGCCACCACAGGACAAGGCAAGACGATTGACTTCGGCGACAAGTCGGGAGTCGGTTTTCTGGATTTCTTCCGCTCCACCGATCGGGGCAAGACTTGGCAGCCGACGGGCATTATCCAGCAGTACACCGATCGCCCATGGCTGGTCGTTGACAACACGAATACGAAGCACCGCGGCCGCCTGTACTGCCCCGCCAACATCCGGGACATCGTCCTGCACACCTCCGACGACGGCGGGAAGACCTTCGCCCCGCCGTGCCTGTTCAAGCCGGCAACATCGCAGTTTAAACTCGGCAACGCGGCGATCCTCGCCGATGGAGGATTTGTCGGGGTATACGACCACCGCGACCTCAAAGACCCGGAAGTCCGCCCGCAAGTCCGGATTCTGGTTTCAGACGACGGTGGACGAACCCTGGGGGAAGGGACATCGGTGTCCACGAACTGGTCCAACAAGCGGATCACCACCTCGAATTGGAACTTCATGCCACAGTTGGCCGTTGATGCCACCAGCCCGCAGTATCGGGACCGCCTGTATGCCGTGTGGGAAGATGGCCCGAGCGCCGATGTCGGGAGAATCATGTTTGCGTACTCGAAAGACAAGGGCACCTCCTGGGTCGGGCCGCTGCTTCTGAGCGAGCACGCCTCCGACATCGACGCTACTAAAGACTACGGCGTTTACATCCCCGCGATTGCTGTGAATAGACACGGCATGGTGGCGGTGCTGTGGTACGACCGGCGGGGGTTTCCGATCGTCCCGGCGAGCCGATATCCGGCTGGTTGCAACGTGCGGCTGCGGGTGTCGTTGGATCGTGGCCAGACATGGTTGCCGAGCGTGCAAATCAACGAGCAGCCGATCAAGGCCCCGATTGAGGACTTGAAAGATACTGCGGGCTTGGCCGCTGACGCCAACGGCGACTTTCACGTCGCCTGGATCGACGACCGGACGGGCACAAGGCAGGTGTGGACGGCCAGGGTTCAGGTGCAGTTGCCGTGACGCGAGCCGCGCAGAGGCCGAACGAGAATTTGAAACGGGAGTTTGGGAATGAGGATCTGGCGCCGCATTGTACATAAGGAGCAATAAAAATGAACAACTCATTTGGCCCCTGGACGACTGCGATGACCATGAGTTCGCCGCAAAGGCTCAGCACCTTCTGGAAAAGGAGATTGACCATGTTGCTTCCCACCAGCCGGACGTCAGTTGGCCTAACCCGCCCGGCGATCCTAGGGATTGTCGCGGCAGGGCTGTTAGCTTGCCTTCTGCCGACGTTTCGGCACGCCCCTGTTCAAGCCCAGCAGGCGGGTCAGGCCGACGCCAAGGCCAAAGGGCGAATTTATGTAAGCGCCGTGCTTCAGTACAAGCCCAAGGGCAAAGATGAGGAAGAAACGGTCTACAACATGATCATCGCCATTGACCCGGCGACTGGGAAATGGCAGAAGATCACCGACAATGCCCATGACGGCCGCGTGTCACCCGACGGCCAGACCTTGGTTTTCAGCCAATTCCAGAATGGGCTCTGGAATTGCGACACCGGCGGTACCAATAACCCCGGCAAGATTTCCGACAAGAGCGGCCGGCCGATCTGGTCAGGCGACGGCAAGTACATCGTCGCAACCAAGCAAGAAATCCTCAAAGACGAGAACCCCGGCAAACCAAGGACCACGCCGGCGTGGAAGAAAGAAACCTGGCGCATGGATGCCGACGGCTCCAACCCCGTCAAGCTGCCCATCCCCGACACTGATTCGGTCGCGGACTGGTCACCCGACGGCCAATGGTTCCTCACTTGCACCGATCGCCATCCACCGTACGGCCGCGGCTATCAGCTCTACCTGATGAAGACCGACGGAAAAGAAGAGCGGCGGCTGACCCAACCCGGCGGTCTCAACGTTTACGCTCGCTTCTCGCCCGATGGGAAGAAGATACTGTGGCTCCGTCAAACAGCCAAGACGGGCAACAGTATCTGGGTGATGGACGTGGACGGCAAGAACGCCAAGGAAATCGTCAAGGAAGTGGATCTGGCCTCTCCCAACGGCGCATTCTGGTCGCCGGACGGCAAGCAAGTGGCGGTGAGCTTATTCAACTGGGAATTGGACGAAAACGGCGAGAGAATACGTCGTGCCGGTTCCGACTCGGCAAACGCCCGCATCGAGATCATGGACGCCGACGGCACAAACCGCCGCGAGCTGAAGCTCGTTGACGGCAAGTTCAAGTTCATCGGTTCGCTGGGAGATTGGCGGTGACGACTACTCGTTGCGGGCGCCCGTCTGTGCCTTGCCCACGCCGGTCACTTCGACCATGACGCAGAGCGCGAGCAGAAAGCGGTGCACCTTCAGTTCACCGACGCGGTCCGCGGCGACTTCCATTTCCATGCCGGACGCGCCGAAACTGCTCATCATGCCGAATTTCTTGCCTTGCGCCTTCATTTCCTCCTGGAATCGAATTGCTTTGGCAATCATGCCGAACGCAATGCTGCCGTACGCGCGCTCATCCATGCCCACGAGGCGTAAACTGGGAGGCCGGCCGCCCCGAAATATTGCCGGAATCGAAGCCGACAGTGGCGATCTTGTTCTCGTTGGCGTCTTCGATCCAGCAACTGCCGCCGCCGCTGAACAGGTTCTTCTTCGCCTGAAAGTGAATGGTGCCGATCGTATCGCCTTTGTCGTCGGCCACTTCGCACTCGTAGCCGACTAGCTCGTCCTTGATCAGGGTGCGATCTTCGTCGATGAAGACTGTCAGGAGCGGTTCGCTTTCGGGCGTTTCGCGCACTTCCCATTGCGGCCGGCCCGTGGGGAACAGGCCAAGCACCCTCTTTTGGCGGTTGCTGACGACGCCGACGGGCTCTTCGCTTTTAGTATCCACAACAACTTTGTCGCTGCTGAAGATTCCTTTGAAGCCGCCCCGCGCGCGCACGGTGAGACTGGGAAACGAGAGGATGTCCGAAGCGCCGGTCGTTCTCTTCTTCGGCGCCGATTCGGTCTGTGCGTCGCCCTTCGGCGCAGCCGGCATGGGTACGGCTACTGGCAGCGGCGAATCGGCCGGCATTGGCCGGGCGACCGGCAACGGAGCTTCAGTCATCGGTGCGGCGGTCGGCAAACGACGAGATTTGTCTTCCGTCTTGTCGACCTCTACCGCGACGGCAGCCGGCTGGGCGATCCCCTCACCCCCAACCCCTCTCCCTGAGGGCGAGGGGAGTTGCACTGGGATCTTGATGAGCTGCTGGCAATCGGGACACTTCGCCGTCTTGCCGGCGTGCTCGTCTTTGACGCGCAGGGTCCTGCCGCATTCGGGATTCTTGCATTTGACAATGATTGGCATATTGGTATTCCGTTTTGGGTCACTTCTGTGCGGACGCATAGGACAAGTTGAAAACCTGTCCTACTGCTGTGCGCCGAGCAGATTAGCCGTAATATCGCGACGTCGCCTTTGTGCCCTGGCGGCACATCCGGCACGGCGCTTTCAAAGTTGGTTGTGTCAAGCAAACTACGGGAGGCGCGAGAGACTAACAGCGAGTGTTCTTTAAAAAACAGACACTTTTTTGAGGAAAATGAACCAACAAATTGCTCAAAATGAACTCGAATTGATTGTCCGTCAAGGAACTGCAGACTTCGGCTTGGTGTTCTGCTTCAGCCACTCTTCCACTTCGCCGACCTTGAAGCCCGACGGTCCCTGCCCTCCTTGGTAGGCGATGCGGCCATCGACGCCCACGACGTACAAGCGATCGGGCCAGCCGGCGTAGGCGATGTTGACGCGGTTGTCGTCGCCGTCGAGCACGGTGGGCACGTTGAGCTTGAGCGTGGCCGAGCACATCTGAGCGTTTTCCGCGCGTTTTTCCGCCGATTCCGTTTGTGTGATCTTGAGAAGTGTTTCAGCGCCATCCTTAACGGTGAACAGGACCGAATCGGGATGGGCCTCGCGAATGTAGACAAGCACAAATTCCGCCCGGTCTTTGTACTCTTGGTAGAGCTTTTCGAGGTCGCCAGACTGGCGACGGAACGGAGGTCAGGTATAGCTGGCAAAGACGAGCACGACCGGTTTCTTGCCGCGGAAGCTGGACAGTGTTAGCTGCGCGGT
>JAKEFD010000036.1 GCA_022616245.1 Gemmataceae bacterium | reverse complement strand
GATTGCCGGGCCATGTGCGTGGGCACGAGCGGTAAGGTCTGGGCCGCGGTCACCGAGCAAGGCTTGCCCGGCGGCCAGATGCTTCACCTGGTCAGCTATACGCCGGGCGCGAAGGCCCCGCGCGATCACGGCAAAGTCGCCGTCGCCAACTCGGACTTTACGCCGTGGGTCGATGCGAAAGGCAAACCGCTCCCCTGGCATCACGCCGTACACAAAGCGAAAGACGGCACGATCGCGCCCTGGCAGCCGATGGGCGTGTGCGAAGCGCGTGATCAGAGCGGCGTCTATGTGCTGACGATCGCGCCGTACACGCTGATTAAGATTGACGCGGCGAAATTGAAGTAACTCGCTACAAACCCGCGGGGCTCAAAGACTCGCCCCGCGACATGGGTGGAGGACATCATGAACGCCGGCGCGGAACCGTGGCTGGAATTCTTTCGCATGCTGCGCACGCAGCTCCCCGAATTGATTGTGACTTTTTTGGGGATGGTGCTGGCGCTGGCGTTCTGGCCGAGGCATTCGCGCGCATCGCTTTTGGCGTTCCTCGGCTTTTTGGTGCTCTTCATGGTGGTGATCGGTACCGAAGTTTGGTACGCCTGGGGCATGGACCTGTTTGTGTTTCCGCCGGCGCCGCCTGCTGTCGCGCCAGGTCCCGGCCCTAATGAATTCAATCAGTTCGACTACTTCATGTTGATTCGCTCCGGCGTGAACAGCGTCGGCTATCTGTTGCTCATCTTCGCGGTGCTGGCCGGACGCCGGACGTACTATCGTCCGCCGCAAGTTCAGGAGTAACGACTCGGCTTGCTAGGATTCGTCACCTGGCATAGACTCAATCCACGCTCGTGGGATCCGTTCTGCCGTGAGTAATCACAGGAGTTGACAATGAACACATTTCCGCGCGGTTGGCTGCTGGCGATGTTGCTCGGCTTCGCCCTTTCGCACGCTTCAGTCTTCGGCGGCGCGGGCGCCCCCTCACCCCCAACCCCTCTCCCCCCCGGGGGCGAGGGGAGACTGACGCAGGTCCCAACACCTGTAGCTAAAGGAGGGGGGACCCAGGCAGGCGAGGCCAAGCAAGACCCGGTCGATGAGACGCCTGCCGAGCGCATCCGTAAAGCCCTCGACCAGAGCCTGACGCTCGACTTCACGGGTGCGAGCTTGCAAGAAGCGATCGAGCATCTCAAGACCAAGACGCGCATCAATTTCACGCTCGATAACTTCGCCGTGCAGCAGATGGGCTTCGCGGTCGATCCCATCAATGGCGGCGTTGGCGTCATGCAGTTTCATCTGAAGAACGAGCGCGGCGGCAAGGTCCGCTCCGCCTTGCAGCGGCTTCTCAACTCGTGCAACCTGTCCTATGTGATTCTCGAGGACACCGTGCTTATCTCTACCGAGTCGATCGGCTTGCACCGGCAAATGCAACAGCGCGTCAATATCAGCTACGAGCAGGTTCCGCTCCAAAAAGCGCTCAAAGACCTGGCCCGGCGCACGGGCGTGAATCTGGTCGTTGACCCGCGCCTTACCGCTGAAGCGCAGAACAAGGTCACTCTGCAAGTAGACGACGCCAGCCTGGAAACCGGAGTGCGCTTGTTGGCGGAGCTGGGAGGACTTAGAGCGGTGCGCGTCGGCAACGTCCTATTCGTCACCAGTGAAGCGCGGGCTGAAAAGCTGCACCGGCAAGAACCGGTGCAGCCTGGAATTCCTGGATTACTGGGGCCTGGAATTGGACTCTGAGACTCGATCCAACGCTTGGCAGCTTCGCGCTCGCTTATACCCGCGAGCGTACGCGCGAGCGCGAAGCCGCAAGCGGCTACTCCTCTTCGTCGTGGGCCAGCTTCGCTTTGCTCACGATTTGCTGCTGCACGTTGCCCGGCACGATGTCGTAGTGGCTGAACTCCATCGTGTATGAGCCTTGCCCTTGCGTGATGCTGCCTAACTGCGCGGCGTAGCGCGTCATTTCCGCCAGCGGCGCCCGGCCCTGGATCACCGCCAAGTCGCCGGGCAGGCTGTCTTGATTCTCGATGCGGCAGCGCTTGGTGTTCAGGTCGCCCAGGATGGCGCCGGTGTATTTCGAGGGCACTGTCACTTCGATGTTGACGATCGGCTCCAACAGCACCGGGCGGGCCGCGAGGAATGCTTTCTTGAACGCCATGCGGCCGGCGGTCTTGAACGCTTGCTCGGAGCTGTCCACCGGGTGGTCCTTGCCAAAGTGCACTTCGACGGCCACGTCCTGGATGCGATAGCCCGCGAGCGCGCCGGATTCGAGCAATTCCTTGCAGCCTTTCTCCACGGCGGGAATGAACTGGTTGGGGATGCTGCCGCCGACGATGTGATCGATGAAGCAGAAATGATGCTCGGCGTCCCAGTGGGCGGAGCGCATTTTTTCGAACTTGGACTTGTTGGCGAATTTTTCCAGAAGTTCTTCTTCAGTGTTGATTCCAGTGTCCTTGAGCGGATGGACGCGCAGGTGGACTTCGCCGAACTGGCCGCGGCCGCCGGTCTGCTTTTTGTGCCGGTGCTCCGCGGCGGCCTCAACCGTGATCGTTTCGCGGTAGGGGATCTTCGGCTCCTTGGTGACGACTTCAAGATCGAAGCGGCCCTTGAGCCGTTTCTGCACGATGTCCAGATGCAGTTGGCTCATGCCGGTGATGACCATCTCTTTGGTCTGCGTGTCGCGCGTGACCTTGAAGGTGTGGTCTTCGTCGGCGATCTTTTGCAAGCTCTGTGAGATTTTCTGTTCGTCGCCGCGCGACTTGGGCTCGACGGCGAGGCCGAACATGGGAGTCGGATAGACAGGCTGCGGCAGCTTGGGCGCCTGGGCGCTGGCCGCGATGGTGTCGCCGATCTTGAGATCTTCGACCTTGGCGACAGCGACAATGTCGCCGGCAATGGCTTCGGTCACCGGCTTTTGCGTCTTGCCCTGCATGATCTGCAGGCCGCTCGAACGGGCCGACTTGCCGACGCGCAGGTTGAACAACGGCGCTTCGCCGGCAATCTTGCCTTGAAACACGCGGATGAAGCTGAGCGTGCCCACGAACTTGTCAGACAGTGTCTTGAACACCTGGCCGACAAACTCGCCGCTATCGGTCGCTTGGAGCGTCGCTTCGGCGGCTTTGTCGCCCGAGCCCTTCGTGCCCTTGTGTTGGGCGCCGGCCTTGGGAGACGGCGCGAACTGGGCAATGGCGTCCAAAAGTTCCTGCACGCCGATGTCCTTGTCTTTCTTCGCGGACGTGCACAGGATCGGGACCAGCGTGCCGGCCGCGACCGCTTTGGGCAGCGCCGCCACCAATTCCGCTGAGCCGATGTCGCCCTCGTTCAAGTATTTCTCCATCAAGGCTTCGTCGCTTTCGACGATGGCGTCGATGAGCTTGGAACGCTCGTCGGCGAGGTTGACGGGGCAGCCGGCGGGAGGGGAGGCGGGCGGATTGAGTACGCTGACGACACCGCTGAAACTCGGTCCGACGCCTGCGGGAGCATTGACGAGAACACAACTCTTGCCGAAGGTGTCACGCAGGTTCTTGAGGAGCTGCGCGAAGTCGATATTGTCGCCGTCGAGGCGGTTGAGAACGAGGAAACGCGCCAGGCCGCGTTTGCCGGCCTCGGAAAACATCCGGCGCGTATTGACCTGAATGCCGCCCGTCGCGGACACCACAATCACCGCGGTCTCCACGGCGACCAATGAGCCCAGCGCCTGGCCCATGAAATCCGGTTTGCCCGGCGTATCGAGGAGATAAATCCGCTTGCCCTGGTAGTCCAGGTGCATCACGGTGGAATCGATCGAATACTTGTGCTTTTTCTCTTCCTCGTCGTAGTCGGAAACACTGGAGCCGTCCTCCACGCTGCCGCGGCGATCCACGGCCTTGCCCTTGAACAACAGCGCGTCCGCCAGCGACGTCTTGCCCGCCACTTCGTGTCCCACCAATGCCACGGTGCGAATATCGTCCACCTTATAGTTGGCCATGTTCATTCCAGGAGTCAGGGGTCAGTGTCAGGGGTCAGGTAACAGGGGCCAGGTATCAGGGGCCAGGTATCAGGGGTCAGGTATCAGGGGTCAGGTATCAGGGGTCAGGTATCAGAGGCCAGGTATCAGGGGTCAGGGATCAGGGATCAGGGGTCAGGGATCAGGGGTCAGGGATCAGGGGCCAGGTATCAGGGGTCAGGTAT
>JAKEFD010000297.1 GCA_022616245.1 Gemmataceae bacterium | reverse complement strand
GACTCCTGTCCCCTGACTCCTGTCCCCTGACTCCTGTCCCCTGACTCCTGTCCCCTGACTCCTGTCCCCTGACTCCTGTCCCTTGACTCCTGACTCCTGACCTCTGTCCCCTGCCCTTGTGCTTTCTAGCTCTGTTTGGTATCGCCCGGCAGTGTCGTGTTTCTCAAGACTGCGCAGGGGGTTATGGTCCATCCGCTCTGTTTGGTCACTTGTGTCATGGCGCTGGGGCAGGCGCCGGAGCGCAGCGAGTTTCTGCTTGCGCCGCAACTCTCTGTGGGTCTGGAGCTTGTCTACCAGGGCGTCTTCGTGGACGAGGCGCTCGTTCCGAATGTTCAATATCAAAGGCAATACCGGTTGGAAACCACGCTATTTGTTCTGGAATCCAACCGGCGTACCTGGGAAGCGGCTTTTCTGACCTCGCTCAGTACGCACAATGAAAAAAACAAAAAGCCCGACGGCAAGCCCGACTACGAATCGGTGCGCCTGGAGGTGGTGACCATCGGCGAAACGGGCAAACTTGTTGGCCCAGCCGGCGTGTCCGCGACCATACCCATCTTCGGACCGCCCACAGTGGATTACGGCGCCGTGGTCGAGGCCCCTCTCGCAAGAGTGAAGCGACAGAGCACGTGGGAAGTGAACGAAGACAGCCGGCCGGTGCGCACCTGGCAAGTGCTGGGCACGGAGGTGTGCCAGGGCGTTGTCTGCACCAAGCTCGTCGGGTTGCAGCAGTCGGAGGATTGGGATCAGCCGCGCGCCGACCGCAAAGCCTGGCGACGGCGTGACACCGTGTGGCTGTCACCGACTTTGGGCGTAGCGCAAAAGGTCGAACGCGTGATCGAGCATCGCGACCCGGCGCGGCGCGTGCCCACGCATCGCACGACCGCGGTGTACGAACTCCACAGTCCCCTCAAGTACACTGGCCGGTTCTTTGAGGACCGCCGCCAGGAAATCCTCATGGCCAAGCGCTTTCAGGACGAAGCCAAACCGCTCCTGGCGCAGCCCTCGCAATATCGGGGTCAAATCGAAACGCTCGTAAGAAGGGTTCAGTTTCATCAGGAGCAACAGGCGCCGACGCCCTATCGCAAAGCGGTCGCCTATCTGGAGAATCGGCTCGAAGCCGGCTTGCGCGGCGATTTTCTGACGGAAGTGGCCGTGGAGCAGCCTGCGGCGCCCGTTGCCGTGGCCTTGGGGCAGCGCGTGCCGGACTTTGTCGCGAGCAGCTTGACGGGCAAGGACTCCGCACGGCTGTCGCGCCTGAACGGACGGCCGCTGGTGATCTGCTTTTTCAATCCAGCATCCGCGACAGGCAAGGAAGTGCTCGCCTTCGCACAAGAGGTGCACCAGAAATACGCGGGCAAAGTCGGCATGCTGGTGTTGGCGCTTGGCGCCGATCCGGACTTTGTTCGCAAGCAGCATGCGGACATGAAGCTGCCCTTCCCCGTGCACGACGGGCACGGCTTGAAGCTGACCTTCGGCGTCGATGCCACGCCCCGGCTGCTGGTCATCGACGGCGACGGCGTCTTGCGGCAGGCGATCACCGGTTGGGGATTTCACGTACCCGGCGAGATACTGGGCGACCTCAAACGCTGTCTGTTAAAGTGAGGTGCCAGCCCGTCGCCGCATTAGGATTCTTGGAGTGCGGCGCTTTTCCGCCGCTTTGTTTTTTTCCCAAAAATGCGCCCGCAGAGTCTGCGCCATTTGCGTCCCCTGCCAAGATAGCGTCATCCGCATTGTCGGAATAAAAAGTCCATGTCTTTGAAACGGTCGCCAAGACGATAGATTCTAGGAGTCAGAGCGGCAAGTACACTTGTTTTGACGCGCGTTTGCCCGGTACGATTGCGAGTGATGCGCGTCGGAGTCCCGGCGATGACGGAATATCAGATTCAACCGATTACGCGCCGCTGCCATGTCACGGGCCGGGACTTAAAGGTCGGCGAACGTTACTACACCGCCTTGTTGGAAGAAGGCGATCACTTTGTGCGGCAGGATTTCAGCACAGAGGTCTGGCAAGGTCCCCCGCCCGACGCGTTCAGTTTCTGGTCGGGAAAAGTGCCGCCGCCCGAAGACGCGTTCAAGCCGCGTTTCGACGACGACCTTCTGGAAGAATGCTTCCAGCGCTTGGAGGGACAAGAGGAGCCCAGCCGCGTCCATTTCCGCTATGTGGTGGCGCTGTTGCTGGTGCGCCGGCGGCGTCTGAAATTGGAGCAAACCAGCGTGGACGGCGGCGTCGAGATCATGACGCTCTGCTGCCCGCGCACCCAGGAAACCTATCGGGTAATCAACCCCGGCTTGAACGAGGAAGCCATGAGCCAGGCACAGAACGAAGTCTTTCAAGTGCTTGGTTGGAATTGAACCCCACGCGGAGCGTGGGGCCTACGTTGAATTAACGGAGGTTCCTGTGCGTCGATTGCTACTACTGATCTGTGTGGGATTGCTCGTGGCGATTGCAGGCTGCTCCAGCACGCGCTGGAATTTCGTAAAAAACGACACGCCCAAGCCGGCCGTCGCCGGTGATGTGCCGTCTGTCGCCGCTCTCGTCGATTACCTCAACAACAACGCCAACCGCGTGGACAGTCTGCACGTGGAACATTTGGATATGACCTGCACGCATGGCAGCCAGAGTTTCGGCGTCAGCGGTCATATGGTGATGCAGAAGCCACGCAACTTCCGTCTGGGCGCCAAGGCCGTGGGCAGTCCCGTTGTCGATCTGGGATCGAACGACAACGAATTCTGGTACTGGATCGGCAAGGCCAAGCCTCCCTATCAGGTATTTTGCTCCTATCAGGACTTGCAAGACGGACGCGTGCGCCGCATGCCGTTTCCGTTTCAACCGGAATGGGTGATGGAATCGATGGGCTTTGGAACAGCGGCGCGCGACAAGTCCCGCCTCCCCTACGGCCCGCCCGAGAAATACAAGCTGGAACACGACCGCGACACGCTGCGCCTCGTGGAAAAATCGGTGTCGCCGCAGGGGCAGCCGATTCGCAAAGTGATTGTGTTCCGCCGCAACCCGGTGCAACCGCCGCACCCGCAAGTGACCGATTATCTGTTGCTGGACGACGCCACCGGCAAGGAAATCTGCGGCGCCAAGATCAAGGAGATCAAGATTGACCGCCAGACCGGCGCCATTGTCCCCTATCACATGGAACTGCGCTGGCCTTCGGAAGAGTTGAAGCTGTCGATGTGGCTCAAGGAGCATTCACTCAATCAGCCCCCCGTGTCCGGCGTTTTCGTTCGCCGCCCGATGCACGGAGTGCAATCGTTCAACCTGGCCACTCTGGCCGTGGACAACACGCCGCCGCCGCAAGCCTTCTCCGATGCAGGATCACTGAAGACGGTGCAGGGTCTGGCCCCGTAAGGTCGATTCATCGTTTCGCGCTTGAGTCGCGCATCGGCGAATGATGACTTGAGCGCGAAACGTAAACAAGCTCCGATTAGAACACGACATACCCTACGTAGAAAACCGCCGCGACAGCAGCCAGCGACCCCACCGCCACCAGAATGGGGTGGTCGTTGATGGCGTGCCGGATGGCTGCCAGGACGCGATTGGGCGGACTGCGCCGCCGCAACGTTTTGAATTGTTGGCGCAGGAATTTGCGATATTCCAGCAGCAGCTTGCGACCCTCGGCCCAATCGCGCGCCAGACACTCGCGCTGCGACGCGTCGAGCATCTTGAACATCTGCGCGGTCATCTCAAGTCGCGCCATCGCCACCACGCGATAGCCGGGCATGCCCGGATAGCCGAAGACTCTGGGGAACTCCGCCATGAGTTCGAAGATATGGTGCAACCAGCGCGTCAGGTCGACCTCATCGGCAGGTTTCGCCAAAAGGCGCTCAGGATCGCGCAGGTGCTTGCCGGCCTGGTCCCAGGCAATAATCATGTGCCTTGTCAAGTCGCCGCGCTCCATGACGGCAGGGAGCGTGCCCAGGCCGCGCCGGGCTTCGAGCGACTCCTGAAAGCCGCGCGACAAATCCGACGGCGCCGGCGGACTGGGCGGCGGCGCGTAGGGAGCTGCCACTGGATAAGACACGAAAACCGCTTCGTTCACGGGCACCGGCACGACGGCATCCTCCCCCGTTTTGGCCGGCGACGAGCGCACCGGAGGAGGCGCTGCCTTCCAATCCGTGACCGTCATGCCGTTGACGATGGTGTCTTCCTTGTACATCGTCATGGTCTTGCCGTTGCTGGATGATTCGGAACCAGCGCATTGCTTGCCGTTGCGCGCGAGTTTCTCCGTCAGGGAAATAAAAGCCTGTGCCACGCGATTGAGGCCTTCGGTGGCTTCATCCGGAAAAGAGAGCTGATACGAGCGCAGCCGGGCCATGCGGTCCTGCACGCGCTGTTCAATTCGCACAAGATCCGCGTCTCCCGGTTTGAGGCCGAGCAAAGTGTAAGGATCGGGAGGCCAGGCTTTTTCGGGAATGCCCAGCCAGTTGCACAGGATCTTCGCGTCCATAGCGAGTCGGCGAATTCCTCCGTTTCGCCAAGATTGGGCACTTTTCCTCTCTTAGTAGAATGGCAGATTTATTCGAAAAAGGCAAAGGAAATGTCGCGGCTCGGGCCAATTCATGCTGGCTTGTTCGTGTGTTGCCGTTCTGCTAAAAACCGTAGACCGCGTGCTCCTCTGTTCGACCCGCGACCGCAAGGCGGCGGTGTTCGTGCCAGCGCTCCCGCATGGTCGTGACGAGAAAGGATTCTCCCACGCATGAAGAACTTCGCACGAGCCTTGCGCTTTGCGTGGCCTTATCGCTACCGCATTTTCTTCTCGGTGCTCGCCGCCGTCTTGGCCGCGGCGTTCTGGGGACTCAATTTCACGGCGATCTATCCCATCCTCAAAGTTCTCGGCTCGCAGCAAAACCTGCAGCAGTGGATCGACGGCTCCATCGCGAATACTCAAAGGGACATCGACGAACAGCAGGAAAAGGTGGACACCCTCGCCAACGAGGTCGCAGAAATCCAAAAAGAGCCAGCCTCCAAGACGCGAGAAAACAAGCTGCGCCACAAAGACCGCGAGCTGACCGCGGAAGAAGGCCGGCTCAGTTCCTTGCGCGACGCGATCTACCGCGACCGCGTCCTGAAGCGCTACATCGACATGCTGATGCCCACGGACCCCTTCGAGACCCTGGCGCTGGTGCTCGGCCTCGTCTTGCTCGGCATCGCCCTCAAAGGCTTCTTTGAATTCTGGCAGGAATCACTGGTCGGCAATGTCATTAACCTCACGCTGTTCGACCTGCGCAATCGCTTCTATCGCAAGGCAGTCCATCTGGACGTGGCCAGTTACACGCAAAGCGGCACCCATGAGCTCATGGCGCGCTTCACCAACGACACCGAGCTATTGGGCAACGGCATGCGCACTATCTTCGGCAAGGTCATTGCCGAGCCGCTTCGCGCGTTGGCCTGCATCTTGATCGCCTGCTGGATCAGCTGGCAGCTCACCTTGATGTTCCTTGTCCTGGTGCCGTTCGCCTTGTTCATCCTGACCAGGGTCGGCCGCTCGATGAAACGGGCCACGCGCCGGCTTTTGGAGCGCATGTCGGACCTCTACAAGATCCTGCAAGAGACCTTCAGCGGCATCAAGATCGTCAAGGCATTCACGCGCGAAGCCAGCGAGCGCCGGCGTTTCCGCAACGCCAACAAGGAGTATTACAAGAAAGCCCAATGGGTGGTGACGCTCGACGCGCTCGTGGGACCGATCATCGAGTTTATCGGCGTCGGCGCAATCCTGCTCGCGCTTTTGGCCGGCGCATTTCTGGTCCTCAAAGGGCAGACCACGCTGTTTGGCATTCCCATGAGCAGCCAGCCGCTTGAGCCGGAAACGCTGATCCAGCTGTACGCGCTTTTGGCAGCAACCTCCGACCCGGTGCGCAAATTGTCCAGCGTGTTTACCAAGATTCAGTCAGGGTGTGCCGCCGCCGACCGCGTTTTCTATTACCTCGACAAGGAGCCGAAAGTCGGCGTCAACACCGACGGCCCGCGCCTCGAACGGCACCACCAGGCCATCGAGTTTCAAAACGTCTGCTTTTCCTATGAGCCCGGACACCCCATCCTCACCGGCATCGATCTGACAGTGAACCATGGCGAAACCGTGGCCCTGGTCGGCAAGAACGGCTGCGGCAAGACCACGCTGCTCGGCCTATTGCTGCGTTTCTACGATCCCGACCATGGCGCTATCCTCCTGGACGGCGTCGATCTGCGCCTTGCCAACCTGCGCTCGCTGCGGCGGCAGATCGCCCTGGTCACCCAGGACACCATCCTCTTCGACGACACCATTTTCAACAACATCGGCTACGGCAAGAATTCCGCGACGAAAGAAGAAATTGAACTGGCGGCCAAACAGGCGCGGGCCCATGAGTTTATCCTCAAGATGCCGGATGGCTACGACACACGCGTCGGCGAAGCCGGCGCCAAGCTGTCGGGCGGGCAAAAACAACGGCTGTCGCTGGCGCGGGCCATCCTGCGCGATCCCAGCATTCTCATACTCGACGAGTTTACCAGCCAGGCCGACGCCGAATCGGAATTGGAAGTGCACCGCTTCCTCAAGGAATTCGCCAAGGGGCG
>JAKEFD010000296.1 GCA_022616245.1 Gemmataceae bacterium | reverse complement strand
ATCCTGTTCGGCGCGGCGTGCCCGGTGGTGTTCATGTCACGCGCGGATTCGACGGAGACGCGGTTGCATTCGCTGGCATTGGCGCTGAAGGTATTACAAGACTGATGTGTCAGCGCTCTCGGGCAAGTTGTCGTCTAATCTTTGCCTTCACCCGCGGCAAATACCTCGCTGACATCGACCGAAAATCCGGACAGCAGCTTGGAAGTCGCCCGCTCGCCTAGCTTGAACTTGCCGTGCACTTTGTAGCTTTTAGTTCCTAGTACGAGCACGGTGATGAGTTGCTCCTCCGGGTCAACAATCCAATACTCTGGTATGCGCGCTTTGGCGTAGTCTCTTCGTTTGTTGATGGCATCGCGCTCACGATTCTCTTCGCCGGGACTAATGACTTCCATTGCCAAATCCGCGCCCTCGGGCGGCTTGCGGCGATTCTTGATGCGATGCTTTCGAAGAAAGACCAAGTCAAGTTCCCGAATAAGATTCTCCCAAAGACGAATCGGCAATGGCGCAAAATGAACTTCTCCGAGCCGCTTGCTCGTAACATGCGCGTTGAGCAAACAAAACAGGAATTTCACAATGGATTGATGGACCAGATTGGGCATCGGCAGGACCTCCAAGAAGCCGTTCACCAGCTCCAGCATGCGGTTTTCGCTTTGTCCTTCCAATTCTAAAAAGTCCCTTTCGGTCCATTCACCTTGGCGTGGAAACAGCAGCGCCACTTGCCACGGAGGTTGTCCACGGCCGTTCTTGCGCGATCGACGCTTCTTTCTGCTCGCGATAGTAAGCATGGCGATCGACTCCGTGCGATTCTACTTCGCTTGTGCGGTCCGAAAGTAATCATACACTTCCTTGGCCACCTTCCCAATCAGCACATTGGCCGCGTTGTCCTCCACGAAACGGCGGTCTTCATTGTCATTCGTAAGCACGCAAATCGCCACCGGCCCGCTCGGTAAATAGACAATGCCCGCGTCGGTTTTGACATTGCTCACGGTGCCGGTCTTGTGCGCGACGGCGATTTTCTCAGGCAGAAATCGCTTCAGCTTGGCCTTGTCGTCGCACTTCTTCATCGTTTCGACCATCGCCTTGCACGATTCGGCATTGACGAGCTGGCCGTTGTGCAGTTTTTCCAACAGGCCAACCATTTCGCGCGCCGTGGTCGAGCCGAGGCCGTACTTCTTGGTCCGCTCCGGATCGATCGAAGTGGTGCTGCCGAGGAAAACCTTGGCGTGAATCTTGGTGTTGGGAAAGCCCCAGGCTGCCATGCGCGCGCCGGTCGAGCCTATGCCGATCCGGTCCAGGATCAAGTTCGTCGCTGTGTTATCGGAGAAAACGATCATGAGACGGACGGCGTCCTTCAAGGGAAACGTCGCGCCTTCGCTGAAGTGATAGGTGAGAATGCCGCTGCCAGGGACCTTGTCCTGCTCGCGCAGCGTCACCATGTCGGACAACTTGATCTTGCCTTCGAGGACTTGCTGATAGACCTCGATCATGACCGGGAACTTGATCAGGCTGGCTGTGGGCAACACTTCGTCGGCGTTGAGGTAACAGCTCTCGCTGTTGTCCAAATGCTTGACGGCGATGGCGACCCTGCCGCGATGGGATTGGGCGAGGGGTGTGAGACGCTGGGCGAGCGTGTTCTCTTGGCCCACCCCTTCGGGCACGAACAAAACGAAGACTGCGATGCAGGCGAGGAGTCGAACGAGCATGTTTGGAACTACTGATTGCGACCGTTGGGTCGGCGGCGACGGGCAAATAACTGCTTCAGAGAGATCTTAAGGCCGGGCAAGACCGCGCCGCCGTCAAGGGTCTGATTGATCCGGAGGACCGTTTTCGAGTTGGGGGACGTGTAAACTTCGACAATCCGCTTTTTATGGTTCACGAGCCAAGCAAGCTGCGTTCCTGCTTTGAAGTACTCGCGGAGCTTGCGTTGTAATTCCTCCATGGTGTTGCCCCGACTCAACACTTCGACCGCGAGATCGGGTGTAAGAGTGGCAATAGGATCGTCCGGAAAGTCTCCGCCTGGAATGTTCTTCCACAGGTAAAAGGCGGCATCGGGGGCACGCACCAGCCCACGCCACAGCCGTACCAGTCCGTCGGCGCCGACGGCTACTCCAATGTCATTTGTTTCAACGTATTGCCAAAACCTGTAGAGAATCCAACCAGCTAAGAGGGCTTCCGTCGTGCCCATGGCTTTCTCCACGAGAATGCCATCGACCAGTTCACAAATAAGTGGATTGGCGGATCGCTTTGCCACCAGCACGTCTCGTTCGGTGGCCGTACCCGGCGGAGGGTCAAAGCGAATACGATTGGGTGGAATGTTGCCGAGGTTTTCGAGAATGTCGGCAAGCGTGTCAGTCTTAGAAGATTCCGCGGTCAGCATGACGGCACGTTCAACCATGGACGACGTTGATGTGCCCATAATAACACAATTGAGCGCGAAACGTAAACGCGACGCGCGAAATGACAAGTTCAACCGACTATTCGTTCCAGCCGTGCGCGTCGCGGACCGCGATCATCGCCGCGAGGATGTTGTTCCAGGTCTGCGGCTTCATCATCGTGTCATTGGGGAACATGCAGCCGTCCCAGCAGAGGTGCTTGAACTTTTTGGTCGGATTGCCATAGGCGTCGCGCATCCAGAAGCCGGCGTGGTGTGCGATCTTGAGCTTGCCGTTCGGATCATCCGGCAGGCAGTGGCGGCCGGTCTTGTCGTGCGAACCGGAACCCTTGACAGTGGCGTCGTTTTGCGCGACATGGAAGTCGATGGTCCAGGGCCGTAGCGCGGCGGTGAGCGTCGCCAAAGCCTTGTCCAATGTCGCGGGGTCGCTCCAGTTCCAGTTTTCGGGCAGGATGCGGTCTTCCGGCGCGTTGTAACCGAGCGTGTAGAGCAGCGTGTGGGCCATGTCCGCCTGAAAGCCGAGGACGCCGGGCCGATCCGTCAGTTCCAAAAGCTGCACCATGCGCTTCCAGCTATGCATCCCGCCCCAGCAAATCTCGCCCTCGGCGGCCAAACGCTCGCCGAAATCCTTGGCGATGTCGCAGGCTTGCCGAAATGTCTCGGCGATGCGCTTCTGGCTATCTTCCGGGTTCTTGAGCCAATCGCCGGGACCGCAGGCCGAATCGATGCGGACAATGCCATAGGAGCGAGCGCCCAGTTCGCGCAGGCGCTTGGCGATGCGGCAGCCTTTGCGGACCTGCTCGAGGAACTGTTTGCGCTCGGCGTCGTCGCCCATCGCCGACCCGCCGCCGGTGGGAGGCCAGACCGGCGCTACGACTGATCCGATGACCAAACCGCGGGCCCGCACCTTGTCGGCGAGCTTTTTCAAGTCATCATCGGACGAATCGATGTCCGCATGCGGCGCGAATAGGAACAGATCGACGCCGTCGAACTTGACGCCATTGACAGAGGCCTTGGCAGTAAGGTCGAGCATCGTGTCGAGCTCGATGATCGGCTCGGCGCCGGGGGTGCCTTTGCCGACCACGCCGGGCCAGGCGGCGTTGTGAAGTTTAGGGAACTTGTTGCTCATCTTGTTCACCTCGGCGTTCGAGATCAGCTTGCCTTGCGTTTGTGATCGCCAATGTTCGGCGCCTGCGCGTTAACGCCCGGGCCGAAATAGCGCAACGTTACCAACGGCTCGTGGCCGGTATTGTCAAAGACGACGCCGCTGCGGGCGGATTCGAAACTGACGAAGTACTCGTCCTCCGTGAGATCGCCGAAGCGTATCATCGCCGGAGTGTGCAAGCGGTGCTTGCCGATCCAGCCGCTGCCTTGGACGGCGATCAAGCCGTAGGCGCCGTTGTCGCGGATGGTCACTTTCGTGCCGGGCAGGACCGTCAATTCCTTGGCCGTGAACAGCTCTTCGCCGCCGATTTTGCCGTAGACGATCCAGCGGTCGACATAGCCTGAATCGTTGCCGCCGGCAGCGACGATGGGCTCCAAGTAGTGATTGTCCTTGAAACTTGGATCGATGTTGGCCGGCCAGTCGAGCTGGTCGACCAGGTAATCCAAATCATGGTGATGCTCTTTCGGCACATCCTTGACCAGAAGGTCCCAAGGGACGGCGCGGCCTTCGACCATCGATTGGTACATGCCAAATACGTCCGAGCCCCATTGCGGCTCGTAGGTGACGAGCGAACCTGGCGCATGGAGGATACATGGCGGCACGAGCCAGCCGGTGCCTGGTTGCAGCCGGTAGGCTTTGCTGTGATCGAGGATGCGGTTGTCGCCTTGGTTCCAGCGCTCCAAGCAACGGCGAATGTCCGCTTTGGTTGTGCCGGGTTCCAGGCCAAAAAACGTATAGGGAAAGTTATTGCCGGTGTAGTTCAGCTGGGGTGGAAAATAATACGACTCTGGTTTACCCTGTTGACCCACCAGTGCCGCCTGGGCGTTGTTTTGGTGCATGTGGTGCGGGATGGGCCCCAGGTTATCGAAGAACTTGCTGTAGACCGGCCAGCGTGTGTATTTTTTCCAGATGTCCGGTCCCACCAAAGTATCGCCATGCTGGTGGATCGCCTCGCGCAGCGTGAAGGCGCGCTTGCCTTCGTGAACGATGTAGCTCAAGCCCTCGTCCCAAGGAGCGCCTTCGTTCGCGGCGGGCGTCGTGGAAGAAAACCAGCGTTCGTCGATGCCGCCGCGATTCGCCCCCAGCGCGTAAAGGTCTTGGTGGGCCAGCTTCAAGCGCCGGCCCGGCATCAGGAAGGAACGCGGCACCCAGGTTGGCGCCAGGCGCAGAATGCCGCTGCTGGTGGACAGGGTTTGCTTGACGAGGGTGGGGCTGGCTTTATCCGGCGGCGGCGGCGCCTTGATCTTCGCGACGGGCGCTGGTTTCGATGCTTTCGCTCTTGCGGGCTTCTTTTTTGCGACTTTGGTTTTGGCAGCTTTGGGAGCTTTGTTTTTTTTCGCCATGGACCGCGTTGCTCCTTCGTCGTCAATTTGAAGTGCCAAGAGCGGGCGCTAGGAGCTACCCTCTGGAACAAAGAGATTACGGTTTCCGCGCCAAAAAGCACGCAAAACCTTGGAAAAACTTCAAGAATTTTTCGCCCGCCTGAACCCAAAACTTAACTCTTTTGTCCTAATTCTTTTGTGGAACTAGGACTAATCGCCCATGGAAGGGCAAAGGACAAAAGCCATGATCCGAATAGGAAAATCTACCGTACAGCGCCCCAGGCTGCTGCTCGCCTACGCCGATTCCAACTTGGCCGTCCGCTGGGTGCGGCATTTTCGCCGCCTGGGCTGGGAGGTGCGCATGGCCGCCACCGGCGCCGAAATCTACCGCGTGCTGGCCCACTTCAAACCGGCCGTCCTGATCGTGGACGGCGAGCTCCCCGATGAAAACGCCTTGCATCTGTGCGGCAAAGTGAACCAGGTTTATCCGCAGATCCGCGTCTATCTTGTGGGAATCGACAACATGGAATCGGCGGAGACCAGACCAAATGGCCTACAAGTCGCCGGCATCTTCGCGCGCGCCGATCGAGTAGAAGAGTGTGCCGAAATCATTTTGGGGAAACGGTTAGCAGAAGCAGTCTGATTGCCGGCTTGGACACTTTCTCATCGCCTGTTTTCGTTCTGAACAGCCTCCAGCAATTGAGGATGTTGGAAGTGGCACGCACGGCTCGTCAGTGCCACTTTTTTCGACCATGTGGCACGCACGGGACAATGGTCATAAAGTGTTTTCTATAAACATCTTGCAAATTTAAGAATCCTCGTCAGTGCCAACTCGCGCACAGGAATACCCCTCCATTGCTAGTATATACTAACAAACTGATTAGTTATTGAGTGCTAACATATCCGGTTCGAACGGCTTGGCGAGCCGAACGCCGTAAGGCGTCGGGTGCGTCGCCTGCGCCGGACTGGCCACTCACGCGGCTCGGCTCGCCAAGGAGTGGGTCAGTTTGGCAGACTTTCCTGTCTGCCGGCAAACAGGAATGTCTGCCCCACCAAACTGATCCACTACTATGAAGTGATTTTGCTTTGGCTGGCCATTTCCAGTTGGTACAATCTGCGCGGGGGCTTGCGATGACTCACTCACAAGAACACGCCCATTTCGCTGATCGATTCGTCGGACGACGCCGGTTGCTAACCGCCGGGGGCTTGGGCCTTTTGGGTCTCCATCTGCCCGCCGATTTTCAAGCAGAAACTGCTCGCGCTGCAACGCCTTCTACACCGCGTAGAGCAGGGGGCAGCGCGCCGCGGATCGACTCCTGCATCTTGATCTTTTACTATGGCGGACCAAGCCACCTCGACACCTGGGACTTGAAACCACACGCGCCGCAGGAAGTGCGCGGTGATTTCCGCCCCATCGCCACCAACGTGCCCGGTATCCACGTTTCGGAGCACTTGCCGCGCTGCTCAAGGGTGATGGACAAGCTCGCCATCGTTCGCAGCTTGCGTCATCCCATGCGCAACCATAACTCGGCCGCGGTGGAAGCCCTGTGCGGCCGCACGCCTTTGCGCGGCGACCTTGAATTGCTCGCCGATGACCCGAACAGTTTTCCGTGCTACGGCGCCGCCCTGAGCCACTTGTCGCAGGGGAGAAGGGTAGGGGGGGGCCCCGTTCACGTAGCGTTGCCGCATGTGATGTACAACATCGTCACACTCCCCGGCCAAAACGCGGGCTACCTGGGCGCTGCCCATAATCCATTGCAAGTGACGCGCGACCCGAACCGCGACGATTTTCGCGTGGACGAACTGGAATTACCCGCGGACCTGCCACTTTCACGTTTGGAGGATCGCCGCTCCTTGCTTTCGCTGGTCGAAGGACAGACACGTAGCGCGGAACGCCAAGTTAGCCGTGGCGTCATGTCTGTGCACCAACAACGCGCTTTCAACCTGCTTCATTCGGAAAGAGTGCGGCGCGCGTTCGCCATCGCGCAGGAAAGTGCGGCGGTCCGCGAGCGCTATGGCCGCAATACACTAGGGCAGAGTTTGCTGCTGGCGCGGCGATTGGTCGAAGCAGGAGTGCGGTTCGTCAACGTCAACGACAAGATTCACAACGGGCAAGTTGCCAACTGGGACAGCCACGAAAACAACTTCGGCCGGCTGAAGAATGACCTGTTGCCGCCCGCGGACCAGGCTTTTTCCGCCTTGATCGAAGACCTCGAGGCCCGCGGCCTGTTGGAAACGACGCTCGTGGTCGGTCTGGCGGAGTTTGGCCGAACACCGCGGATCAACGGCAGCGCCGGCCGCGACCACTGGCCCGATTGCTACAGTATTGTGCTCGCGGGCGGCGGCGTCAAAGGCGGCTTTGTTTACGGCTCCAGCGACCGCTTCGGCGCTTATCCCGCCGCTGACCCCGTGACGTCCGGCGACCTGGCCGCGACTTTGTTCTGGCGGTTCGGCCTCGATCCAGCGACCGAAGTGCACGATCTGACGGCGCGGCCGTATCGACTGGCGGAAGGGGAGCCGATCACACGCCTGTTTTCGTAGGACGGGTCTCCAGGCCCGTCCCTCGCGTTGGTTGCATGCGGACGGCCCTGGAGAGCCGTCCTACTGGGCAACGTCATGAAACGGAGTCGCTTGTTCTCCTCTATCCGGCGAATCTCGATCGCGGTCCTATGCGTCTTCTTGCTCTTGGGCCTCGGAGGTTTTTGGTATCTATCGGCCACCGGGCACCGCATCAACGAACACACCTACAAGTCGATTCAGATCGGCATGACGCGAGCGGAAGTCGAAGCAGTCTTTCGCGTCCCTGCGGGAAGTTACGACAATGCAGCACTACTGGAAGCTCCGTCGTTGAAAGGGCATCCTCAAGACTGGACCAAATCGCTGTGGACAGGCCGGCGCGGCGGCTGTGTGATCTGGTTTGACGAAGGCGGCAAAGTCGCCGAAAAGCAGTTTGACGGAATCGTCTTTTTCGCAAACGAGCCCACTTTCTTGGATAAGATTCGCGACTGGCTGCGGTTGTGATTGCGGCGTTTCCCCTCGCCCTTGGGAGAGGGGTTGGGGGTGAGGGTATTAGATGACCAAACGTCGCCGGAATCTCATTGTCCTGTTCGTGCTGCTCTTGGTCACGGCATTCTGCGCATGGCGAATCTTGAGCTACGAGGAGCCGCGCATTCCGCACGCCGTCACGCGGGCGAATTGGGAAAAAGTGCAACTTGGCATGTTCGAGTTCGAGATCGAAGCAATCTTCGAAGCCAGGCCTGGGGCGTATGACGGAGTGAGTTGGGCCATCGAGGCCTCGCTCGCCACCCCGCGCTATGAGGTTTGGGCGAGTACGGAGGGCGGTTTCTGCGTTAGCTTTGACGCGCAGGGCAGGGCAGTCAACAAGATGATCATCGGCACGTTCGTCAATCAGCAAACTGTCTGGGAAAAAGTGCTCAGGACTTTCAACCGCATTTTTCGAATATGACTCGTCGCCGCCTTATTGTGCTGCTAATGCTGCTGGTCGCCGCCGCGATCGGCTGGTGCTTCTTGCCGGAATCGCATCCCTTGACCGAGGAGAATCTGGCGAGAATCAAGGAGGGAATGCCCATCGCGGAAGTGTATGCAATACTCGGGCAACCGTCGTCGATGGAAACACGGCGGTCCTATCGTGTGACGGATCTGAGCGGATCGAGCCATCCCATGGTTGGCTTCAAGTTCAAGAGCGATATCTGGATCGGCGGGGACAAAGTTGTATATGTCCATTACAGGCACGGGGACGAGGGCGAAGTGTTCGCGGTCGCCGTCGGCACGGCTGAGCTGCGGAACGTTTTCGAACGATTTGCCCT
>JAKEFD010000295.1 GCA_022616245.1 Gemmataceae bacterium | reverse complement strand
GCTGCTGAATCTGCGCGAAGGTCAAGGCCGGCTTTTCGCGAAATACGGCGGCGATGTCGCCCAGGACTTCGTCGCTGGGCTCGGCGGGGGGAGCGATTTGGACCAGCGCATTGGCGGCGGTCCAATCGTTTGCCGTCCAGCCCGACAATCCCAAGGTGAGCCGCATGTCGCCCAGGTGCATGACCCAAAAAGAAGGCAACCCCGTGCCGACGAGATAGACGTCGGCGCGTTCGACGAGGGGCAACAATCGGCCCAGGACGCGCAGCCGATCTCTGCCCCAGACACGGATGTTTTCGGCCCGTTTGCCTTGGTAAGGAATGTCGGGCAAGACGACGCGTTGCTCCCACGGCTCCAGCACGAGCTGGATTGGTTTGCCCGGCTCCAGCTCAAAGCGAACGGCGCGTGGACTACGGCGGGCGCGATGACGCTTGAGAAACGCGAGCAAAGCATAGAGGGCTTCGAGAGAAATCGGCACGCGCCGCATGGGCAAGGTTTGCACTGCTTGCAGTTGCATAAAGCCGCGCAGCCAGCTTTGCGGCAAGTCGATTTTCTCTTCGCGATAGCCTTCACCCGCAACGGCGACGCCGAAGCCGGCCGGATCGATCTGGAAGCGCGTTTCGCGATACGTGCGCAGTTTCTGAAAATGCTCGTAAAGATCCCAGGAGTAATCGACATTGGTGGTGCCGAGGGTGACATCGGATTCTTGGGCGAAGGCGTCGCGCTGGACGCTCAGACAGCCGTAACTGCTCTCATCAGCACTGAAACACTCGAAGAAAAGCATGTCCTGGGCTACGGTGATAACCGGGTCGCACGGCATCAAGAGCCGCCACATTTCCGGATCGTGGCGCATGAGATAATCGGAGTAGCGGTCGCGCGCCTTCCCGTAGCGATTGCGGAGCAAGTGGAAGCGCTTCTCCAGACCCGGCGGAATGGGTTCAGGCTCTTTCTCCAGAAGTTCGCGGCGGACGTGAGAGGAAGCAGCCTGGCGCATGGCTCGTTCGCGCTCTGTCTGCTGCGCCTGGTAGAGCTCGTAGGCCGACTTGTCGCGCGGCTTGTAGCGCAGATCGCTGATGACGACGTCGTGCAAGGCGCTCATCGCTTCGCGAAAGCGAACCGGATCGCGCAAGACGCCGGAGAAACTGACGCGGTCACGGCGCAGATTGGGCGCCAACGACACCGCCAGTCCGTGCGGATCGGCAAGGACGGCGCTGCGACGGCGATAGGCGAAAAACAGGTCCATTCGGGAATGTCGTGGGTAGCGCGTCGGGATCCAAGTTACAAGGACGTGAAGAGTTGCGGCGACAGGGCTGAATATAACGAAGTAAACTCAACAAGCAAGGCTTGAGTGCAAACTTTCTTTGTTGCTCTTTGCTGGTTTTCCGGGTGAAATGACTTCAATGACTCGCAAACTCCGTTTGATGTGCACCATGTTCGCCGCCGCTTCCCTTGGCATGATCGTGACGGCCGCGCTCGCACAAGACTTCGGCAACTCGTGGCAACCGCTGCCGGTCCCCGGCGCATGGGAAGATGTCTCCAAAGGCAGCCTTGCGAAATACGACGGCCACGCCTGGTACCGCTGCTGGGTGAAGATTCCCTCCGACTGGAAGGGCAGCGACCTGTCCTTGTTTGTCGAAATGGTGGACAACGTGCACGAGGCGTACTGGAATGGCGTGCGCGTCGGCAGCGTCGGCATGTTTCCTCCCGGTTTTCGCGACGCCACCGCGACGGCCAACAGCTACACCATCGCGGAAAAAGACGTGCGCGCCGGCGCATTCAACTATCTCGCCATTCGTGTCTTTGACAGCGGCGGCAAAGGCGGTTTCAAGGGCACTGCCCCCGCAGTCATCCACGAAACCCGCGCCATCGCGCTCCAAGGGGACTGGCAATTTCGCACCGGCGACGATCTTGCCTGGGCCAAGTCGCCCGCCGAGCGCCCCGTCGATGTCGCTTCCTTTAGCAAGATCATAGACACCACAAGTTTGCCGCGGCCCGCGCTGGCCACGCCCAGCGCGCTCAAGCCGCTCGACGCGCTCAAAGGCTTCACCGTGCCCGACGACTTGCGCATCGACCTGGTGTTGTCCGAGCCCGAAGTGAAAAACCCGGTAGCGGCGAACATTGACGAGAAAGGCCGGCTTTGGGTCGTCAACTATCTGCAGTATCCGAATCCCGCGGGATTGAAACGGGTCAGCCGCGACATGTTCTGGCGCGTGGTCTACGACAAAGTGCCGCCGCCGCCCCCCAACCACTTTCGCGGCGCCGACCGCATCACCGTCCATGTGGACACGGACGGCGACGGCGTCTTCGACAAGCATCATCTCTTTGTCGACGGCCTGAGCATCACAACCGCGGCGCTGCCCGGCCGCGGCGGCGTCTGGGTTCTCAACCCGCCGTATTTGCTCTTCTATCCCGCCAAGGGCGACGGACTAAAACCGAGCGGCGACCCCGTCGTCCACCTCGAAGGCTTCGGCATCGAGGACACGCACTCGGTCGCCAGCAGCCTACACTGGGGGCCCGACGGCTGGCTGTACGGCGCGCACGGCAGCACCGTGACCGCGCAAATACGCAGACCCGGCGACAAGACGCCGATCGCGCAAATGATCGGCCAGCACATCTGGCGCTATCATCCAGAAAAGAAGCGATTCGAAGTCTACGGCGAAGGCGGCGGCAACGCGTGGGGCGTTGAGATCGATAGCCTGGGGCGCGTGTATTCCGGTCACAACGGCGGCAATACGCGCGGCTTTCACTACGTTCAGGGCGCCTACTATCGCAAGGGGTTTGAAAAGCACGGACAGCTTTCCAATCCGTATTCGTTCGGTTTCTTCGAGCACATGAAGCACAACGACGTGCAACGCTTCAGCCACACCTTCGCCATCTATGAAGCCGCCGCAATGCCCGAAAAGTATCGCGGCAAGCTTTTCGCGGTCACGCCGCTGCAAGGCCAGGTCATGCTGAACGACGTCATGCCCGATCGGTCGTCGGTGCAGACGCGCGACATTGGCATCGCGGCCCAGACAACAGATCCATGGTTTCGCCCCGTGGACATCCACCACGGACCGGACGGCGGGTTGTACGTTTCCGACTTCAGCGACGCCCACATCGCACATTTGCGGCATTTCGAAGGGCAGATCGATCGCGACTGTGGCCGGGTCTATCGGCTGATCGGCAAAGACGCCAAGCCGCACGCACCGTTCGATCTTTCGAAGAAGTCGACCTTGGAACTGCTCGAATTCTTAAAGCACGAAAACCGCTGGTTCCGAGAGACGGCCCAGCGCGTGCTCGGCGACCGGCGCGATGCCGGCGCAATTCCAACTCTCACCAGGTGGCTGCAATACGAAAGAGCCCAGCTCGCACTCGAAGCACTTTGGGCCCTCAACCACTGCGGTGGCTTCAGCGACGAGGTCGCGGAGAAAGCGCTGCGGCATGCGTCGCCGGCGGTGCGCGGCTGGGCGGTGCGCCTCTTGGGCGATGAGTGCCGCGTCGGCAGCAAGTTCGCCGCCATGCTGGCCGACTTGGCGCGCCACGAAAAGGACGTGACCGTGCACACGCAGCTCGCCTGCAGTGCACGCCGGCTTCCCGCCGAGGAAGGGCTGCCCATCGTCCGGCAACTTCTTGTGCACGACGCCGACGCGAGCGACATTTT
>JAKEFD010000294.1 GCA_022616245.1 Gemmataceae bacterium | reverse complement strand
CCCCTGACCCGTAGCCGCCGAAGTGATGAGGCGGACTTCCGCCCCCCGGTTCCGTTTATAACCGTAACAGTTACGGTTAATGTTACGGTTATTTTCGCCCTTTTCCTTAAGCTTTAACGTAAATGTTACGTTGTTACGGTTATTTCCAAGGATATCCAGCAGCCCACCGTGTTTCCTTCGAACACTTCAGCCTTTGAGATCGCCTTCGTTCCCGTCGATTGCGCAACTCAAACCGCAAGCGATCGCTACACGCCGCAAGTAATTGCACCAACTTGCATCAACTTGCGCGACTTGCACCAACTTGCGTAGAAAAAAATTTCTCCAGGACTCAAAAGCACGTAGTCCCGGCTTTAGCCGGTTTTCCCTGCGCTCCTCAGCGTCCTCCATGTTCAAAAACCTCCGGACTTGTTCAGAGTTATTCGGACCTATTCAGAGTTATTCAGACTTAATCTTTTATCTCCGATCCGCCTCTGCGCTTCTCCGCGTCCTTCGTGTTCAAAAAACCTTCAGCCTTAACCTTAACGCCCCGGTCCGCTCGGGAGCCAATTGTGCGTAACGGTAACCAATGGACGGCAATTGCGCTAATTGTAGGCTTTCAGGAAATCGGCCCCGGCAAACCTGACACCCCCGACCCAAACCTTAACGGCCCCGAACCTTAACGCCTGTAGGCCACCGAAGGTAAAAGTAGGCCATTGTAGGCGTTCAAAAAACCCATCCAAAGCCTCCACGCGCACGGGCCCCCGTGAGCCGAACCTTAACCCCAACTGCACGTCTCATCCCCTCTCGACTGTCCTCAGCCACAATGAAAGAATCCGGCGTCTTCGGCATGGTGATCGACGACGGCTGGGGCTCTGGAAGTTGGTCCGGCGGCCACACCAGCACCGCCGGCATTATCTCCGGCCTCGGCCGCTTTTGCAGATGAAGACCAAATTCGAAAGAAAGTACTTGCTTTCCGTAAGGCAGTTGCGTGAGAATCGGCTCCATCAGCACAAAACCGCAGTGGCGTGGCCACTTGTTGTACTGTGCTGCAAATCGGAAATTCAGAAGCAACCTGAAAGGTAACTTTATGAAACGGGGCAAAATGAAACGGGGCAGGCCGGTTTCGCAGGCAAACGGCTTTTCCCAAATCTTCAAATTCGCGGCTTATGGCACGCTAGGACTGGGCGCCGCGGGCAATTCATCGGCCGAGACGGCCATCACGTTTGAGGGCTTCACGACCGACAATCTCGAAATTAGCGGGATTCCCGGTTATGGGGACAATGTGAGTTCGGCCTCGGCGGACTGGTCAGTTCGCGCGGGCCTGAGGGGTGTGGTTGGCACGCCGGATATCGCCGTCGACTGGTTGGGTACAGGGTGGCATACTTATACGAGCTGGGACGGCCGCGGCAACGTCGGGCAATTGGATTTCAACGCCGGCGGCCCCCTGATTTCGCTGGCGTTTACTCCGTCGGCTGCCTCCGCGGTGAGACTGGTACTTTTTGAACTCGACGAATGGGCCGGGGGTGGTCCGGGCTCGATCGACTGGACGCTGGTCGGCTCCTTGAGCGGCCAAATGGCTGGGGCGAATTGGACGATGACCGACGCGGGCGGGCGGAGCGGTTTCTTTATAGGTCAGTCCGGCCAGTTGGGCGAAACCCTCACCCTGAACTTCATGCTCAACACCGGTGCGCCGTCCTATTTCGCGTTGGATAACCTCACCTTTGATCAGGTGCCCGAACCCTCCACCTGGGCGCTCGGCGCTTTGGGTGCGGCGGCGCTCGGCGCGGCCGCGATGCGACGACGCCGGCGCGCTCATTAACACCCTGCTTTAGCTGCTTTAGCTGGGTGTGGGGCGGCGTAATGAATCAGAACCGTTTCAACGGTTTTCCCTGCGGAAACCGTTAAAACGGTTCAAAGACCTTCGATGCATTCCACACCCAGCTAAAGCAGGGTGTTAATGAAAGAACGGCGACATGCTTGCGGCTGAAGCTCTGGCATCGGGCGACGCTCTCTGGGCTGACTACCGATTCGACGAGGCTCTGCGCGTATTTGAAAGCGCGGCCCGTCAGGAGCCCGACAATCCCGCTCCGCTTTTGCTGGCTGCGAAGCGACTTTTCGCGCTGGGCAGATTTGAAGAGTCGGCGCGTCTGGAAGGCCAAGCGCTCGAACGCCGGCCCGAAGATAGCAATACGCGCCGGATGCTGGCGGAATTGCTGGATCGCCAAGGGCAGCGCGAGCGAGCTGAGAGGCTCGCGCGCGAGGCGTTGCGGCAGAGTCCGCAGGACGCCCGGGCCGCCCGCGCGCTGGCGCACATTGTGCGCGGTGCCGGCCGGACCGCGGAGGCAGCCGAACTCTTGCGCCGCCAGGTCGCGGACCATCCAAGTCGCGAAAACTGGCGGGTGAATCACGAATTGGCGTTGTGCCTGGACCGGCTGGGAGATTATGCGGGCGCCATGGCGGCGTTGCTCGCAGCAAAAGCCGAGTTGTATTGCTTCGCGCGGCCGCTCCTGAACCAATGGCACCAGCGCGCCAGGCGACGCGAGGAATTCGCGCGCGCGCTGGACGGCACAGTGCTTCGGCGGTGGCGCGAGGTTCAACTTCGACCCGTGGGTCTCATTGCCATTCTGGCGGGGCATCCGCGCTCCGGCACCACGCTACTGGAGCAGATGCTGGCAGCGCATCCCGGCGTGGTGACCACCGACGAAACGGCCATTCTGCGCTCACAGTTTATCGAACCGATGGTGCTCGCGGCGGGCTCCACGGCGGAAGCGTTTCAGGAGATTAACGGGTTCGATACTGATCAACTCGAAGCTGGCCGGGAATTTTACTTCCGCGCCACGCAAGCGCATTTGGGCGAAGCGCCGGACGAGCGTTTGCTCATCGAGAAGGATCCTTTGGCGACGTGCGACCTGGGTTTCATGCTGCGGCTCCTGCCGGAAGCGCGCGTGATTTTTCCGCTGCGGGACCCGCGGGATGTGTGTGTGAGTTTTTTCTTCACGCTGGTTCCCTTGAACCCGGACAGCGCGCCCGCGTTGGACCTGGCGCACACGTGCGCGGCGGCGGCGCTCAGCTTGAGGGTTTGGCAACATTGGCGAAAGGTCATCCCGCAACCATGGGTGGAGGTGCGCTATGAGCGATTGGTGCGTGACGCGCGCGAGGAATTGGGTCGTCTGACGCAACTCTTGCAGTTGCCCTGGGAAGAGCGCATGCTCGCAGCGCATGAGCAGCGCCGGGCACGCGGCGTGCGCACGCCGACTTATTCGGACGTGGCGCAACCGCTTTACACGCGAGCGATTGGGCGGTGGCGGCACTACGCCCGCTGGCTGGAGCCGCATCTTGGACCGCTGGCGCCGCTGTTGAAGGAATTTGGGTATGATTAGGCCGAGATAACGTTCCGGTAATGTTGGTTGGGGGCAAGGTATTCAAAACAAAATACATCGTGAGAGTGCTCTTCGTCGAAGATTCCAAGCTCCTCCAGCGCTCCGTTGCCACGGCCTTGCGCAAGTCGGGCTACGCCGTGGACGTGACCGGCAACGGCGACGAAGGGCTTTGGTACGCGCAGTCGCATGAATACGATGTCATCATCCTTGACCGGCTGTTGCCCGGGCTGGACGGACTGACGATTCTGCAGCGCTTGCGCGAGCAAGGACAGACGACCCAGGTGCTGCTTTTGACGGCCAAGGACACGGTCGAAGACCGCGTGTGCGGGTTACGGACGGGTGCGGACGATTACCTGATCAAGCCGTTCGCGCTGGACGAATTGCTTGCCCGCGTGCAGGCGCTGTGTCGCCGGCATTACCTCAAGAAAACGCCGCGACTCTGCGTGAAGGATCTGGAGATTGATACCGGCGCACGCACGGTGAGCCGGCGCGGCAAGCACATCGAACTGACCCCGCGCGAATACCGGCTGCTTGAATACCTCGCGTCGCGTCCCGGCGAAGTCGTGTCGCGTACCGACATCTGGGCGCATGTCTACGACGAACATACCGAACCGATGAGCAACGCCGTGGACTCCGCCATTTGCATCCTGCGCAAGAAAATCGAGCCGCCCGGCACGACGGCGTTGCTGCACACGCGACGCGGGATGGGGTACCTTCTCGGCTGATGAAATCGATTCGCCGTCATCTGTTGATGAGTCTGCTGGTCGGTTTAACGCTGGTGCTGAGCGCTGGAAGCGTGGCGTTGTATCTGCGAGCACGTGCAATCCTGACGAGTGAATTTGACCGCGCGCAGCGCGCCGAGGCGGCGTTGCTCGTGGCGCAGACCGAGGACGACAGCGAGAAGGTGCAGTTGGATCTGGTCGATCTCACCCTGCCGGAGTACGACCACGACGCGTATTATCAACTCCGGGTGCCGGACGGACAAACGGTCGCGCGCTCGCCCAGCCTCGGCTTTGACGACTTGCCGGCGCGCGAAGGGGATCTGGTGTTGCCGAACGGCCGGCCGGGCCGGGCGATCGTCGTGCAGTTTGTTCCAATGCCGGCCGAGGAAGACCAGCCGCCGAATCCCCATCCGCCGACCGTGACGCTGGTCGTCGCCCGCGACCGGGCCGGGTTGGATCGCACGCTGGCCGGCATTGGCGCCGGGCTGCTGCTGGTCGGCGCGGTGGTGCTGGTGGCGACGGCGTTGATCGTGACCTTGGCTGTGCGCCGCGGACTTGCGCCGCTGGACGCTGTTGGACAACAGGCTGCCACGATTCGCGCCTCGACACTGCGAACGCGCTTTGCGACCAGCGCGATGCCGGCGGAGCTGCGCCCCATCGCCGAACGGCTCAACGACCTGCTGGCGCGTCTCGACGAAGCGTTCCAACGCGAGCGGCGCGTCACGGCCGACATCGCACACGAACTCCGCACCCCAATCGCCGAGTTGCGTACGCTGGCGGAAGTCGGCGTGAAGTGGCCGGAGGAAGCGGCCTTCCAGGACGCACTGCAAATTGCCCAACGAATGGAAACGCTGGTGACCGGGTTGCTCGCACTCGCCCGGCATGATGCGGGTCATGAGGTGGTCGCACGCGAGCCGGTCGCGTTGCGGACGCTGGTGGACGAAGTCTGGTCGCCGTTGGCCGAACGGGCACGGAGCCGGCAACTCGACGTGGCCATCGACGTGACCGGGCAATGGCAGACCGATCCGACGTTGCTGCGGATGATCATCGGCAACTTGATCGGCAACGCGGTCGAGTATGCCTCCGAGCGCGGCCGGATTCGCGTGGCGGGCAATGAATCACGGCTGGATATCTCGAACACCACCGACCAACTCACGCGTGAGGATTTGCCGCATCTGTTCGAGCGCTTTTGGCGCAAGGACGCGGCGCGCACGCATGACGGGCACAGCGGCCTGGGGTTGACGCTGGCGCGCGCGGCGACGGCCGCACTGGGCCTGGAGCTTTCCGCGGAGATGCCGGACGCCGCGACGTTGCGCATATCGCTGCGAGGACGCTCGTGATGAAAATCTTTCCACTCCTCTTCCTGGGTCTGGCTGTTTCGGTCGGCGCGGCCGACAAATCCTACCAGCCGCAGATCGTGCCGGCGGAGTTTCAGGCGACGGTGGACAATCTGTTTTACCCGTTTGGGCCCGGCACAACCTGGACGTACCTGGAAAAATCGGGCGGCGCGACGAGCACCAACACGATCACCGTCACGCACGATACGAAGATGATTATGGGCGTAACGTGCGTGGTGGTCCACGAGACGGTCGCCCGAAACAACCGCATCGCAGAAGATGATTACAAGTGGGTGGCACAGCACAAAGATGGGACGGTCTGGTGTTTCGGCGCGGTGGCCAGGGAAACCAGCCCGGGCGGCCTGGTGAGCACCGAAGGTTCGTGGGAGGCCGGCGTCAAAGGCGCGCAACCGGGCATTCTCATGCCGGGCTGCGGGCAGCCCGGCAAGCCGTACCGGCAGGAATACCTTTACAACGTCGCCGAGAACATGGGGCAGATCGTTGCGACCAACGAGACGGTGACTGTGCCGGCCGGGACGTTCACCGGTTGTTTGAAGACGAAGGAGTGGTCCATGCTCGAAGCCGGCACTGAACTCAAATGGTACGCCAAAGGCATCGGCATCGTGAAAGAAATCGCCACCGCGGGTGACTCGGTGGTGCTGGTGTCAATCACACACGAATGAAGACCTGGATGATTTTGATCGTGGCCGGCTTGCTCGCCGTCGCTCGACCGGTTTCCGCAAGGATCATCCAAACAAGGCCGTCTCCTTCACAGACCTGGTCTCCGTTCCTGCCACTCATCGTCGGCGGCGGCTTCGAGTTCGAGACCGACAGCGAGCAGTCGGTATTCGACTTCCCTCTGCTGGTGGAATACAACTTCACGGAGCGGTTCAGGATGAGCCTCGAACCAAACTTCGTTATCATCGACTCCAAGGCTGAGGACGTGCGCTCGGCCAGCGGTTTTGGCGATTTCGAGACCTCCCTGGAGTACGAGTTTCTCCGTGAACGAAGATATCGGCCCGCCCTGACCGCCGAAGGCATCGTCAAGTGGCCGACCGCGACCGACCCCGACATTGGCAGCCCCGGCCGGGATTACGCGTTTGGGCTGATTGCGAGCAAAGACTTTGTCTATGTGGATGTTGACCTGGGCCTGCGTTACACTTTCGTGGGCGATCCCGAAGCGCACGACTTCTGGGAGGTGGCATTGGCGGCCGAATGGCCGTTGAACCATCGCCTCTCCGTGTTGGCAGAAGTGATCACCGAAATCGAAGCCGACCGCAGCGGTCGGACCGGCACCGAAGGAACGCTGGGTCTTTCCTGGCGCGCCAACGCCTATCTGACACTGCAAGGCGGCGGCACTGTCCGCAGTGACGGGACCTGGCAAGTGCTGTTCGCCTGGGAATGGAGTTTCGCCGGCGAAGATTAGGCCGACAGGGGGGGGGGG
>JAKEFD010000293.1 GCA_022616245.1 Gemmataceae bacterium | reverse complement strand
TGACGAGCCAATGATGAGAAATTAACCGGCCTGGGAGGCTAAAGGAAGCGGTTTTTTCCGAATGTTCTTCGACACGCGCCTACGACCGCCATGTAGCCGCAAGAATCACCGCTACAACCAGAAGCGCGGCATTATCGGCGGCAAGGAGCTTCCCACCGGGGTCATCGCCTTCGAGAACAACGACATCATGCCGCACAACCTCGTGATCGGCGAACCCGGCTCACTCGCCGCGATCGGGTTGTCTTCGGAGACGTTCGCTACCAATCCGGACGCCATCGCTAAGGAATACGTGCCGCCGCACAAGAAGGTGCTCCACGCGACGCGCCTGTTGCAGCCGCGCGAAGTGGACAGGCTGCAATTCGTCGCGCCCACGGAGCCGGGCGAGTACGTCTACATTTGCACTTTTCCCGGCCACTGGCGTGTGATGAACGGCGTCCTGCATGTCGTGCCGAAGTTGGCCGACGTGCCGCCCCACGAACTCAATCCGCCGATTGAAACCATTGCTTCAACCCGTCCGTTCGTCCGCAAATGGACGGTCGAAGAATTGACGCCGGAACTCATCCATCTGGAGCGTGGCCGCTCCTTCGACAAAGGCAGAGAGCTATTGAAGATCGCCTCGTGCGTGCAATGTCACAAGATGAACGGCATAGGCGGCGACCTCGGCCCCGATCTCGCGGAGACGGCGAAGAAGATCGCGGGGCTCAAGATGTCCAAGATCGACCTGTTGCGCGAGCTCATCGAGCCGTCGCACAAGATCGAGGACAAGTACCGCGTCTACACGATCATCACGGGCTCCGGCGCGATCGTCAGCGGCCTCGTCGTGCACGAAGACAAGAAGATGCTGCGCGTCGTCGCGGGGCCTGAGGACAAGCCGAAGGAGGTACGCGCCGGCGACATTGACGAGAAAACGCCGTCCAAGGTGTCGATGATGCCGACCGGGCTACTTGTGACATTGCAGCGCGACCAGATCCTCGATTTATTGGCGTACATTGTGGCGGGCGGGAATGCGATCTATCCGGCGTATCAGCGGAAGGAATAGAACGAATTAGTGATAGGATTATGGAGAAACGCTGTGGAACACCTTCCAACTGTGATCGGCCTCATGATCTGTGAACAGGCCATCGTCGAAAAAGGGACAGAAAATGTTAGCCTGATCAACTGCTTTACCCGCAAGCGCGTCGAAGGATTTCCCTCTCCGCCTCAGAGCTTCAGCATTGCGGTCTTCTTGACTGATGGATTAGGGAGTATTCCGCTTGAAGTGGCGATTGTTGATCTCGAATCGATGGATGAAATCAAGAGTTTAGCTGTTACAATCAATTTTGTGGATCGTTCAAAGGAAATTCGTTTGGTTTTTCGAATCGCAGACTTGGTATTTCCGCACGCAGGCGCCTATGACATCAAGCTTTTCGCTAGAGTGCATATGCTGGCTCAACACCGCTTTCAGGTTGAATGACAGGAGAGACTCATGAGCATACCCGTGTCCGACAGCCCCAATGCCATTAATCTCATTGTCGAGGGAGTCTGGGACAACACGCGGCGTCCTATTGATCCGTCGAGCGCGTACTATGCGCGCGTCATGGAGTTTAAGAAACTCTTGGAAGAGCAAAAGAAGAAAGACCTTAAAGAGCAAGAAGAAAAACAGCAAGAGGGCAAGCGAAACGATACGAAGCCCGAATTCCCACCATCGAGTTGAGTTACGTTTTGGATGCCTCTCGCCGAGACCTTCGTCAATGACCGAATCCAAAAAGCCCTTTCTTCGCTCCGCCGGTCTCCTTCTGCATCCCACCTCGTTGCCCGGTCCCTATGGCATCGGCGATCTTGGCCCCGCGGCATACGTCTGGATTGACACACTGGTCCTGGCAAAGCAAAAGTGGTGGCAGATTCTGCCCTTGGGTCCGACCGGCTACGGCGACTCCCCCTACCAGAGCTTCTCGGCGTTCGCCTGCAATCCCAATCTCGTCAGCCCGGAGCTGTTGGTGAACGACGGTCTTCTCGATCGCGCGGACATCGCGGACGCGCGGCCGTCGCAACAGCATGTCGATTTTGGGGCCGTCATTTCTTTCAAATATCCATTGCTGCAAAAGGCCTGGCAGTTATTCCAGTCCGGGCGGGGCAACACGCTTCAATCGGAGTTCACGGGCTTTTGTCGCGACAATGCCGCTTGGCTCGAGGACTACGCCCTATTCGTGGCTCTGAAGGAATCGCAAAAGGCGCCGAGCTGGCTGGACTGGCCGACCGATTTGAGGCGGCGTGAGCCTGCGGCCCTTGAACGAGTGCGGCGCGATCTGGCCGGCGCTGTCGGCGCGCATCAGTTTCGCCAGTTCTTGTTCTTCCGCCAGTGGCGCGGCCTCAAGAACTATGCCCGTGAGCGCGGCATCGGCATCATCGGCGACATGCCGATCTTTGTTTCCAGCGATTCGGCCGATGTGTGGGCCAATCCCGAGTTGTTCTTCCTGGACGACGCCTGCCGACCCACCGTGGTCGCAGGAGTGCCGCCCGATTATTTCAGCGCCACCGGACAACTGTGGGGCAATCCCCTCTACAACTGGGAAAAGCTCGCCGCCACCGGCTTTTCCTGGTGGATCAAGCGGCTCCAGAAGACGCTCGAGCTGGTCGACGTCGTCCGGCTCGATCATTTCCGAGGTTTCGAGGCGTATTGGGAAGTGCCGGCGGAGGCGCCGAATGCAATCGGCGGCCGCTGGATCAAGGCGTCGGGCGCGGCTCTCTTGAAAGCCTTGAACCAGGCGCTTGGCGGTTTGCCGCTCATTGCCGAGGATCTGGGCCTCATCACGCCCGAGGTCGAGGCACTGCGCGACGCATTCGGGCTGCCGGGTATGCGCGTTTTGCAGTTCGCGTTCGGCGGCGACGCCGACAATCCCTATCTGCCGCACAACTACGTGTCGCGCACGGTGGCCTACACCGGCACGCACGACAACGACACCACGCGCGGTTGGTACGCCGCGTTGCCGGACAACGACAAAGATCACGTGCGCCGCTACCTCGGGCGCGACGGCAGTGACATCGCCTGGGATTTGATTCGGGCCGCGTGGTCCTCGGTCGCCGATTTGGCCATTGCGCCTTTGCAAGACGTGCTCAACCTGGGAAGCGCGGCGCGCATGAATTCGCCGGGAAACTCCACCGGCAATTGGGGCTGGCGCTTTGCAGAAGAACAGTGGACGCCGGAAATCCTGGATCGGTTGGCTCAGATGACCGCGCTGTACGGCCGATAACTTGAGCTCTGTGCGACTATTTGCCGCATACGAGGCAGTCCGGCCGGCGCAACAGCGTCGTTCTGCGGAATGCCAACGTGCGCAGGTCGCATAGCAGCAATTGGTTTTCGAGCGGCGACGCCAAACCCGACAGCAGCTTGATCAATTCCAGTGCACCCAGGCAGCCGATCACGCCGGCAACGGCGCCCAATACGGGAAATCGGCGCTGCCAGGCGGGCGGCGGCGCGGGATACAAACAGGCCAGACACGCTGTTTTACCGGGGAACACGGTGACGAGCTGCGCCTCCAGCTCGAACATGGCGCAATCCACAAGCGGCTTCTTTTGGCGCACGGCTTCCTGATTCAAGAGTAGCCGCTCCTCGAACAACGGCGCGCAACTGGCGACGGCGTCCACGCTCGTTACCAGCCGCTTCACATTTTCGGGCGTGACGTTTTCCTCGAATGCTTCGACGCGCGTGTAAGGATTCAGTGCGCGCAAACGCTCGGCGGCCTGCGGGGCGCGCGGCGTGTTCAGACCGGTATGGCTCATGAGCACCTGGCGATTGAGGTCGTCCAGACGCAGGTTGCCCGCGTGCGCCAAGACCAGTGTACCGACGCCGGCCATGGCGAGCTCGGCGGCCAGATGCCCACCGACGCCGCCGCAGCGCGATACCAGGACGGAGGACTGCTTGAGCCGGCGCTGGCCCTCGTCCCCGAAGCCGGCCACGTCGAGCTGCCATGAATAGAGCGCCTTCTCCGCGTCGGTCATCTTGATGAGCTCCTGGAAACGCTCCGACGCGCGCGGGCCGCAACCGCGGCAAGGAAGAGCGCCCGCTATTTTAGCGCAATACTCCGCAGCACAGCAAGATCCCGGCCGCGCAAGTGTTGCACTTGCTCCGGACGCAGGGTGATGGTGACCAGCAGTTGCTCGTCGCTCTGGGCGTGAACCAGGTGGAAATACTGCACTGCGGCGACGCCGTCGAGCTTGCCGGAAGCGCCCACGCGGTAGATCTCGTGGCCGTGGTCGCCGGGCACTTTGTCCGTCTTTTCCAATAGCGCTTCTTGCTCCCAGCCGCGCGCCTTGCTCATGAGGTCGGCGAACTCGTCCAATGCCATCACCTTGTCCGCCTTCTTGTAACGCATCACGCTCATCTGCGCCACGAAGTCGCCGCGGGCCATGAGGCGGAAACCGACCTGATTGTCTTGCTGGCCGACCAGGTGCCAGTCGCGGCCATGCTGGAACTCAAAGCCGCCTTTGGGATCGCGGTAGTGGAGCAGCGACATCTTGTCCAGACCGACGGCCAGCGCGGCTGCGACAGCGTCGTCGCCCAGTTCCTTGGGTTCCTCGATCGGGGTGCGCCGCAGCGTATAGGTCACATCCGCGGACAGGGCGGGATTGACCGGGCCCTGTTGGCGTTGATCGCTCTGTTTCCATTCGAGGAAAGTGATGCGTTTTTCCTTGAGGTCAAAGGTGAAGCGCGCTTGCACGAGGATGTGCACGGTTGCGCCCAGGTCGATGCCTTCGACCTGGCCGAAGATCTTGCCGGTCGCCTGGTCGCCGGCGACGGCTTCGAGCTTGCCGGTGAGGTCGTGATGGACGAGTCCGTCGAGGTCGCACAGGGCGTTGACGACATTGCCCGCGACTTTCCAGGTGTCGCCCGGTTTCGCGTCCTTGCCGGAAAGCAGGCCGGGCAGGTAGAGCGTGTCGAGGTGCTCGGTCAGCTCCATTTCTTCCTGAGTCAACAGACCCTTTGGTGAATACGCGAGCGCCACGTCCTTGGTGCGGACGGCAATCATCCACGAGCGCTCGGGACGAAGCGATCGTTGCATGATTTCCTTTTCGACTGCGATGTGCGCTTCCGCCTTTTGATATAAGCGGGCCGATTTTTCCGCGACGCCGTCCTTGGCATCGACGATGCGCTCGAGGAAGACGTGCTTGGCGGCGGCAGTCTGTTTCATGCTGACCGTCTTGCCCTCCTGCTGGACGCGCACCGCGCCCACAAGATCCATGGACAGTTCAATGCGAAAACAGCTTTTGGGCAGCGGGCCTTCGGACAAGAGCACGGTCTGGGCGTGGGCGGCCTGAGCGGCGCAACCAACAGCGAGAACACAGAAAAACAGGCGCGAAGTCATGGGTCATTCCCTCCTGCGGCCCGATTAGGCCTAGCCGCGCGGAGCATAAGCAAGAGAGCGATGACGTGTCAATTCGGACTGAGTCGCGCGATCATCCGCAGATTGCGCGGATTCACGCAGATGCAAAAATCATGATGTATTTGCCGCCAATCTGCGCAATCGGCGAAATCTGTGGACAATGAGAACACAGAGAAACAGGCGCGAAGTCATGGGTCATTCCCTCCTGCGGC
>JAKEFD010000292.1 GCA_022616245.1 Gemmataceae bacterium | reverse complement strand
TGGGGTCGCGCAGGGCCTCGTGCAGCAATGGATCGAGCGCCGGCTCGCGCACGCTGAGCTGGGTCAACGCGGCGAACACTTCGTCTTCCACCGCATCGTCGTCCGCGAAGGGGACGTAGGCCAGGAGCACGCGCACGGCGGCGGCGGACGGATGCTCCTTCGATTTGGGCGGCTGGGCCAAAAGGCGCACTGCGGCGGCGGGCAAGGCCGCGCCGGGGCCGCGGCGAATCTCTTCGAGACAGCGGGCGGCGCGGCGGCTGGTCTCCAAATCCGCATCCAGCAAGGCCGGTTTCAAAAACGCGATGGCGGGCGGACCCTCCTTGGTCAGCAGGCGGCTGGCCCGATCGCGCACGGAAAACGACGGACTGCCCAACTCGCGCACAAGCTGTTCAAGCCGGTTCTGGTCGCCTTCGCTCAACGTGCGTTTGCGTAAAA
This sequence comes from Gemmataceae bacterium, assembly GCA_022616245.1. GTDB lineage: Bacteria > Planctomycetota > Planctomycetia > Gemmatales > Gemmataceae > JAKEFD01. The sequence continues at coordinate 3,064 of JAKEFD010000292.1, read as the reverse complement.
AGGCGAGCAAAGCGGGCTCGTCCGCGCCGATGCTATGGGTCTTGAGGAAGGCCGCGTCCGCATCGGCGCGTTCGGCGAATTGGGCGGCGGCGCGTTTGCCGGCCAGCGCTTCGGCGGCGCGGCGGCGCACCAGGTCGTCGGCATCGCTCAAGAACTGGCGCACGATGTGGCGTTGGTCCCAGGATGCGCTGCGGCCGAGCACGTAGACCGCCCAGGCGCGGCGCATCGCGCTCTTGTCTTTGAGCGCCACTTCCAAATAAGGATGAACCCCCCAATTCCTCCCCTCGCCCTTCTGGGAGAGGGGCTGGGGGTGAGGGGGAGCAAGCGCCAATTGCACGAGAGAGGCTATCACTTCCTCTTCCGCCCATTCCTCACCGGCTTGCGGCAGGAAATCGAACAGCGCTTCGAACGCACCGGGCGTTTGCCGCGCGGCCAGCACGCGCGCGGCAGCGCCGATCGTGCCGCCGAATTGCGCGGTTTCGATGGACTTGAGGATAGTGTCGATGCGCCGGCGCACTTCTAGCGGAGAGTCCTTCACGGCTTCACGCAAGGAAGAAACGGCAGCCGGCCCGCGCAGCGTCAACTCCTGAGCGGCTTCCTCGCGATCCTTGAACTTCTCGCTATTCAGACGGGCAATCCACTCCGCCATCTTCTCCAAGTCTTGCTTGTTCGGCGTACGGAACCGGAAAAACTGCAAAAGGCTCTTGTCGTCCGTCGGCAGCCGAGCGGCTTTGAGGTGTTGCTCATCTTCCGAAAGGGGCGCCTGGGCAGGCAGCAACGTGCGCCAGACGACGAGCAGCACGACCAGCGACAACAGGAACAGGAAACGGCGCATGGAAACGATCCGAGTGTAGTTCTTCAAGGTAAACCATCGAGGCGGGGAATACTAACTGAAACTACGGAGATTATGAGGTGAAATCAGGACGATTGGAATGCGCCTTGATACTCAGGAGCGAGCGTGCACTCTAATGGCGCCTGCGTAACAGTATTTCCTTGAATTCCTCGAGGGACGTTGCACTGCTCAGATTCGCTTCCAAGGCCGCAGCTGCCTCCAGGATCGCCTCAATCACCATGGCGCGATTTACGAAGTTCTTGCTCTTTTCGGTCAACTTGCCCGCTAGTCGATCAAGGGCTTCGAGCGAAACGGATTCTCGTTTCGGAGTTTTTTGCCAAGCCGATTTGCTCGAATCTTGCGTCTTGTGAATCGCATCGTAGACTTCCTGCCGGTACACTGTGGCGTCCTTCGGAATGACGATCCCCAGCCGAACCATGTCCTTGCGCAGTTCCACGACGGATACGGTGATGTCATCGTTAATTACGATGCTCTCGTTGCTTTTTCGGGATAGTACGAACATTGCACGGGTCTCCTTCGGTGCGCAACGCCGCGTGGCACAATAACCGCAAGTGGTCCAACCGCCCATGATTAAAGCCGATCACTCGCTCAATCGCGATCGGACTTGGTCAATGCTCTTGGCGCTTTTGAGAAACCGCGCAAATCGCCGAAGCGCGTCGACCGATCCCAGGGCGCGAACCTTGGGCAGCAGTTTGCGGCCGCTCGAACCGAACTTCGCTTCCAGCATTAGTTCGATCCCTTCCAAAATGCCTTCTTCACGTCCTTCTTCACGCCCCTCTTGGCGTCCTTCCTCACGTCCTTCCTCACGTCCTTTCTTCATGGCAAGGCGTTCGATGCTGGTTATGTAAGGCATTTTTCTCTCCTCCTCGAATTCATGGATCTCGGTCCGCCACGCCTCGTCCAGGTCTTCCGGCAAAGTCATGATCCAGTCAATCAGGCGAAATAACTCGCGCACGTCCTCTTTGGACCAGTGACCTCGGTACAGCCCTTTGACGATCCGCAATTTCCATTGCTTTCGGCTCGCTGGGTCACTGTGCGTCCATAGTGCTTGCAAATGCGCCAACACGATGGCCGCAAAGGGGTTGTCGCTTGCTTCCAACGCCGCCACGTCGCCGGCATGATCGAGCAGCTTCGTGACGCGAAACGACAACTCCATCTTACAGCCCCAGTGGCCGTAGGTGAATGCGTTGGGCCGCCACTCGGGGCGATCATCACACAACACTGCCAGGCTCACGACCGCCTTGCCGTGCAACTGCCAAGCGGCCACGTTGTAGTCAAACATGCGCTGCGCAAAGTCCTTCTCATAGGCGCCCTGAACTTCGATATGAACCAGCAGCCAGCGCTCGGCGCCGTCCTTGAGCCAAATCTTGAAAAGCTTGTCGGCCAGCCGTTTGCCGGTCTTGGCCCGGCGAATGATCTGCTGGAACTCCTTGTCAAGGGATTCATAGCCGCGCGCCCAATCGACGTCGCCATGGATATCCGGCCAGAAGAATAGCAAAAAGGAACGCAAATAGCGCTGCAGCGCTTGCTTCCACGGGCTGTCGAAGTCGTCGGAGGCCGGCAGACCTTTCGCCATGAGCGGACTATGGCGAGAGCGGAAGAGGCTTGCAAGGAATCGATCCAATCATCCTACTTGCGCAGTTCCAGCGCCAACTCGTTCTTGTCCGCGGCAATCGTGGTCCGCAAAGGCGAAGTCGCCGGCAGAGAGTATTTAGCGGGCAGGAGATTGGGGCCGAGCTTGCCCGCCGCGTCTTTTTCGCGCAGGGTCACGGTGACGGCGTAATCTCCGGCCGCCGCGCCGTCGCCCGCCTTGTAGGTCGATAGCGTAAACGAACCATCCGCGGCGACAATTCCGTCGGCGCGGACTGCGTCCTTCACGGGTGTCAACACAACCTGGGCGCCGGGAATCGGCGCGCCCTCGAAGAATGCCTGGCCGCGCACTGGATGCACCGGTTTGCGCGCCGGCTTCGAGCCGCGTTCGTTGGTCTCGGCCGGCCTCAGATCCTCGGGGAGCACAGAGTCGAGCATCAAGTTGGCGATGATCGGGCCGTCTTTTTTCATCGTGACCCAAGCGAAATGGTCGAATTCGCCGTGCTCCGGTCCGCGCAGCCGGCTGCCGCCGCCCGTCGTCGCCAGTTGGTAATAGTTCATGCCGTTGCGGACATACTTCACAAAGCGATGGACGTGGCCGCAGAAGACGGTGTAATTGCG
>JAKEFD010000291.1 GCA_022616245.1 Gemmataceae bacterium | reverse complement strand
ACCCTGACTTCTTGGTTCACCGCTTACTGCGTGCGCGGCTCTGACTCCTGACCCCTGACTCCTGACTCCTGACCCCTGACTCCTGACTCCTGACTCCTGACTCCTGACCCCTGACCCCTGACTCCTGCCCCCTGGATTATACTTCGATCATTTCTTCCGACTCAGACGTTTCCCAATGCGAATCGGACGGCGGCGGCGACAGGGTGCACAGCCAGATGCCGAGCTCGTAAAGAAGGCCCATCGGCACGAGCAAGAACAGCATGCTGAAGGCGTCGGTCGAGGGTGTGATGACGGCTGCAAAAATCGCCATCACGAACCAGGCCATGCGGCGTTTGTTGCGGAAAGATTCGACGTCGAACAGGCCGATGCGGTTGACGAACATCATGACGAGCGGCGTCTGGAACGAGATGCCGAACACGAGCGGCATGAAGATGGCGAACCCGAGCCACTCGTTCAGGCGCAAGTCAGGCTGCAGGCCAAGCCATTCGTTGAACCACAAGAGAGCCGCGATCGCCTTGGGCAGCACGATGAACTGGCACACCAAGACGCCGGTCAGGAACAGGCCGAGGCTGAAGGGCAGATAGATGTTGACCAGCTTCTTCTCGTGCGGATAAAGGCCGGCCGCGATGAACGACCAGATTTGATAGAACACCCACGGGCTCGCCAATACTAGACCGGTCAGGAGCGCCACTTTGAAGTAAACGATGAACGCCTCTTGCACGCTCAGCGTGGACAACCGCGGCGGGCGCATGAGATTGTTCATTGTTTGCAGCGACGGCACCAGCTCCATGATATTGGGGACGAGGAGTCCCACTCTGATTAAATCAGCGCCTGGAATCTCCTCGTAGTTCACCAAATCCGCCACGCCCAGGCGCAAGAGAATGGAGTCGTACGCCCTTGTTATCTTCTCCAGAACCGGGCTGGTTCTTGGCGTAAGCCCCAGAACCTCTCGTAATTCCTTTATGGGCAAGAGAATCGTTAGCTTTGTCGGCCGCTGGTTCTGGAAGGCATTGCTGTCCAGCATGCGTTGTATTTCGCGCGCGCGTTCGGCGTTGTAGCGATCGTAAAAGACGCCGAGTTGCTGCTCGACCGGCGCTGCGATCACATACAGCACCGGCTTGGCGATGAACAGCGACGCCAACACGGCGATGACAAAGCCGTAAATCGCCCGCAAGAGGTGGCTGCGCAGGTCTTCGATGTGCTCGCCGAACGTCATGCGCGTGTCGGAGAACATATCGTCGGGATCGGGATGATTGTTTCCCGTTTGCATGGCAGGCAGGCTTTTTTAGGGCGAGGGTATGAGCTAATCAATCCTATTCCCGGCCGGCACGCTTCTCAAGTTGTGCAAGATTAAAGATCGGCAAGGTAAGCGATTTTCGGTGAATAAAGGGCGTTTTCCCCCAAGCGCTGAGCGTTCGCAGGTCCGAACAAACTCTAAACGCTGTCCTCAATCGGATCCAGCATTCGGAAAGCAACGCGCCCGCCGAACAGCTCATTGCGAATGCGTTCGCGCTCGCGTTCGATTTGCTCGGCCGTCGCTCCCAATGCGCTTAAGATGGATTCGGTCATGGCGAGTGCGACTTCGCCTTCGCCGGAGAAAACGTCGGTGGCGCCTGCTACTTCCAGCGCGGTACGTTCGCGCAGATAAGTGGTTCGGACCAGGAGGCGAATCTTGGGATTGAGCTCCCGAGCCAGGCGTATGACTTCTTTCGCTCCCTGCACGGCGGAGGCGCTCAGGATCAAGGTGCCTGCCCTTTGGACGCCCGCGTTCCTCAGCGTGTCGACGTGCGTTGCGTCCCCATAAACCACGCGCACGCCCTCTTCGCGCAGGCGCTGCATCGTCTCCAGGTTCATTTCGACGATGGTCGGCTCAATTTCATTATCGCGCAAAAGACGCGATAGAGTTTTGCCCACGGGCCCATAGCCTACGATGACGGCCTGATGCTTTGCCGACTCCATGGCATCCTCATGTCCGCTCGCGCCGGTGTGAGGCAAGGGGTGCGCGCGCGCGCGGAGCCAGCGCCCCAGCCTGGGCTGCCGCTCCGCCCACGCGCAAAAGGGATCGACCAGGCGATACAATAGCGGATTGACAGAGATGGACAGTATGGCCGCGGCAACCAGGGCATTGTTGACGGCATCCGGCACAATGCCCAACTGGTGACCCAGGGCGGCGAGGATAAAGGAGAATTCACCGATTTGCGCCAAGGCAACCGCCACCGCGACGGCGACCCGCGCCGGATAACCCAGCACCAGGACAATGCTCAATGCCGCCAGGGGTTTGGCGATGAGGATGATGGCCAGCGTCGCGATCGCCAGTCCCGGCGCATCCAGGAGACCGCGCGGGTCGAATAGCATGCCCACGGAGACGAAAAACAAGACCGCGAACGCGTCACGCATCGGCAGCGCTTCCGTCGCCGCCCGCAGGCTGAAATCCGATCGGCCCACGACCATGCCGGCCAGAAAAGCGCCCAGCGCCATCGATACGCCGAAAAACTTCGCCGATCCGACCGCGATGCCCAGAGCGACCACAAGCACGGTGAGCGTGAACAACTCGCGCGAACGTGTCGCGGCCACGCGCGCCAAAAGCCAGGGAATGACCCGTCCGCCCAAAAGGAAAACGCCGGCAATCAGCAACGAAAGCTTCAGCACCGCCAAACCCAGCGCGGCAAGCCAGTTGATTTGCTGCGCTTCCGGCCCGAAAAACGCGGGCAAGAGGACCAGCACCACTACAGTGAACAAATCCTCAACAACCAGCCAACCGACGGCGATGTGACCGGCAGAGGTGTGTAAATCGTTGTTATCTACCAGTACGCGAATCAAGACCACGGTGCTGGCAACGGAAATAGCCAGCCCGTAGACAAGTCCCGTTTCCCATTCCCCATCGAAGAGGAGCACGGTTGCAGTCCCAAGCGCCGTCGCCACAAGACTTTGTGTGATAGCACCAGGTAAGGCGATTTTTCGTACTGCCAACAACTCGTCGATGTGAAAATGAAGGCCCACTCCGAACATGAGCAAGATGACGCCAACCTCGGCGAATTGGTCCGCAATCTCCCGGTTGGCGATGAACCCTGGCGTGTTGGGTCCAACCGCGATCCCCGCCAGCAGATAGCCGACGATTGGAGATAATCCCAGCCGATGCGTGACGTAGCCGAACGCCAGCGCCGCGGCCAAACCGCCGGTCAGTGTCAGTAAGAGTTCGAGGTTGCCGTGCACGATTTCGTGAGATTATTCACCGGGTTAAGCGTCTTGTTAAGGTAGAGTGGTGTTTTACGGTTTCCATTTGGAAAACTGTACTGGCTTTTCGTTCCTGGGAATCGGATAATCAGGGGAGTTTGTTCCCGTGTTACGGGAGGTATGTCATGTCGCCAACGCCGCGGGTATTGATTCAGAAACAAGTGCAGCGGGTTCGCCGCCGACTCTTGTGGCAAAAGCTCTTGGAGACGCTGGTAGTCTTCTGGGCCGCGGGCCTCGGCGTTTGCGCTGTGTGGTTTATCGCGCGGCCGTTTCTCGGCGTCGCCGCGGAAGGGTGGGCGCAGTGGGGCATTCCGGCCGCGGCGCTGGCGGGCAGCACCCTGGCCGCCATTCTGTGGTCCATCTTGCGCGCGCCGCAATTTGTCGAAGCCTCTTTGGCTTTGGATCGCGAATTCGACCTGCAGGAACGGGTTACCACCTTTTCGCTCTTGACCGTGGAACAAGCGGACAGCCCCGCTGGTCACGCCCTGCTCGAAGATGTGCGCCATCGCGTGGAAACCCTCGACGTGCCGGCTCGATTCCCCATCAGCCTGCGCTGGAAAAAAGGTTTGATGCCCGTGTGCGCCGGACTGCTCGCGTTCGCCGCCAGTTTCTTCAATCCGTCTTTCAGCACCGCCAACAACAATAACAGCAAGCGCCTCGACACGACCGTCAACCCCAAGGAAATCCAGGAACAGCTCGAAAACCTGCGCAAGGTGACTTCCAAGAAATTCGACGAGGAGCTGAAGTCCGAGAAGCTGAAGGAACTCGAACAGGAATGGGACAAGCTGTTGCAAAAGCCGCTCGATGCCAACAACAAAGATCAAGTCCGCGAGCGCACCCAGGACATGCGCAACCTCGAAGAGAAGATCAAGGAACGCATCCAGGACCTCAGGGACAAGAACGAACTCGGCAAGGACCTCAAAAAGGCCCTGGAAAAGCTGGGCATGGACAAGCTCGGCAAGAAGCTGCAAGACGGTCCGGCCAAGGATCTGGAAGACGCCCTCGCCAAGGGCAAGTTTGACAAGGCCCAGGACATCCTCGAGAAACTGCAAAAGCAACTCGAAGAGAACAAGCTCAGCAAGGAGGAAATGAACAAGCTGGCCGAGCAGTTCAAAGAGCTGCAAGACAAGCTCAAGCGCCTCGGCGACCAAAAGGACAAGAAAGATCAGCTCAAGAAAGACTTCGAGGACGGGAAGATCAACAAGGAGGAATTGGCGCGCGAGATGGAAAAGCTCGAGCAAGAAGCCGAGGAAATGAAAGGTCTGGAGGAGTTGGCCGACCTCTTTGGCGAGTGCAAAGATTGCATGGGCGCCGGCAACAATCTCAAGGCCGGCAAGCTCATGAAAGCCGCTTTGGACAAGCTGAAAGAAATCGAGCTTTCCGAGGATGAGCTGCAGCGATTGATACGCGACGCGGAATTGCTCGAAGCCGCACGCATGCGCATGCTGGGCGCCTGCCAGGGCGATGCCGACATGCTCAAAAACGGCATGGGCGAAGGCAAGCGGCCCGGCGGCGTCCGCCCCGTCGGCGACGAGCCCGACAGCAAGATCGTCGATGGCCGGCAGAAAGGCGAAGTCGATCCCCTAGGCCAGCAGAAGATCACAGGATTCAGCCGGGGAGGGACATTCAAGAAAATACCAGCGAAGGAAGTGGGCGGCGCTTTCAAGCAGGCCGTCCAGGAAGCGCCAGAAGCCATCGAACGCCAGCGCATTCCCACCGAGGCGGAAGCGCAAGTACGCGGCTATTTCCGCAAACTCGGCGGACAGAGAGATTAGTCTGGTTATTCACAAATGCACCAGGGCCAGGCGCAATCGCACCTGGCCCTTTTCATTTTGGATTGCGGCGCTATTCCGCCGCTTTGGTTTTTGGAGCAGGGTCATTGCTCCTCGCTTGGCGCTCGGGCTCGGACAGAATGTCCCACTCCAAAACGGCGTCCGTCAGGCCGCCTTGCGCCAATCACTCAAGATCTGATCGATCTGCTCGGGCTGGTGCGGCATTTCCAACACTGCCAGCGTTTCTGGCTGTTCGACGGACTTCTTATCGCGCCAGAACAGCATCGCGAAGGCGGGCACCAGCAACGGGCGAACCACAAAGGTGTCAATGAGCACGCCGAAAGCCAGGGCAAAACCGATTTGCATGAGGGTATTGAGGCCGGCCAGCATGAGCGTGGCAAACGTGCCTGCCATGATAAGTCCGCACGAAGTGATCGCGCCGCCGGTCTTGGCCAGGGCGCGGCGCATGCCTTCGACGGCCCCCCATTTCTTGCGCTCTTGCAGAGCCCGGCTGACCAGCAAGATGTTGTAGTCCTCCCCCACCGCCACCAGAATCGTGAACAGGAAAAACGGCACGCGCCAATCCACGTGCGTGAGCGGCATGCCAGTCCACAACCAGCCCGCGAGCACGGTGGCGCCCAAAGCGGCGAAGTAGCTCAAAAGCACTGTCACGAGCAAATAGAACGCCAGCCAACCGTTGCGCACGAGCACCAACAGAATTCCCAGTATGGCCAGGAGCACGAAGGCATTGACCCGGCGGCGATCTTTTTCGGTCACCTCCGCCAGATCGCGCGCCGTGGCGGTGATGCCGTAGCATTCGGCCTGTACGTCCCCCAGAAAACTATGGCGCGGCAACTCTTTCGTGAGCCAGGTCTGCAACAAACGCAAGGTCGCCGTACTTTCCGGTTCGAATGGATCGCTTTTCAAGATCAAGTCCAAGCGGGTGATATAGCGATGTCGCTCTGCGCCGTCCTGCTCCTCGGTAATCCGGGCGACATAGTGCTCCTTGGCGCGGGCGTGCATGGTTTCACGGAAGCCTCGAAGAATCGGATCCAGATACTCCAGCACGCGATTGAGCCAGTGGTCCACGCCCGGCGTCGGCGTCAAGTCCACGATCGCCATGCCCAATGGCCGGGTCAGACTGCGGACCTCGGCGACGTTTGGCAACAGCGCGAAACCGCGGCTCAGGTGGTTGATGTCCAGAAGTCCCTCGCGGCTGTCCCAGTCTTTTTCCGATGCCAGCAAGATCGTTACGGGCCCAATTTCGCCTGCCGTGAAATGGCGTTGGATGGCGGCCAACCCCTGCAGGCTTTCCGAATCCGTCGACAACTCGCCGGTAGCGCGATAGTTCGGCTTCACTTGCAAACCGAGGAGAACGAGCGGCAACAAAAGGAGCATGGCGCTGGACCAGACGAGGGCGGGCCGCGCCGCCACTTTGTGACTTATCCAATCCCAAAGGCCGACGTGGGGCAGACATTCCTGTCTGCCCAAACGTTTCTCTTGTTGGCCGGCAGACAGGAATGTCTGCCCCACGGGAGCACGGCGCGGCCAAAAAACAATCGGGCCGAGCAACCGCAAGAGCGCGGGTGTCAGCGTCAAGCAGGCCAATAGGGCCACGCCGAGACTCAGGGCAATGGCCGGACCGGCGTAACGCACCTTGGCGAACTCGGCGAGCACCATAAGTCCCAAGCCGACCATGACCGTGCCGGCGCTGGCGGTGAGCGCCTCGCCAACACCCTGCAGGGCGCGACCCAAGGCTTTGCGCACAGCGTGGCCGGCTTGCAGCTCTTCGCGGTAGCGCGCGATAAGGAACAGGCAATAGTCCGTGCCCGCGCCGTACAGGATCACGATCGCGAAGATGCGGCTAATGTTCACGAGCTGCACGCCCGGCAAGAGCGTCATGAGCGCCAACAAATGGAGTGACACCCACACGGAAACCGCGATGGTTGCCAGCGGCACGAGCGCGAGCAATGGGGCGCGGTAGACCAGAAGCAACACGGCCACGACCAGAATCACCGTTGCCAGCGTCGTGTCTTCCAGGCTGTCGCCGCACGTTTTGATAAGGTCATGGCCAATGCCGGCGGCGCCGGTCGTGTAGATGCGCAGGCCGTCGTGGGCGGAAGCACCGAGGCGTTGACGCACTATCGCTTGAGCCTTTTCGACGGCGGTCATGGTGGCCACCGCGAGATAGGGCGTACCCAACGAGACTTGCACGAGGGTGCATTGCTGATCGGCCGAGGTAAGCCGGCAGCCGACGATGCCGTCCTGAAACGACACTATCTTGCCGATTTTCAACTCGGGAGAGTCTTGCCGGAGCTTCTCGAGGTCTTTCATCGACAGCTCGACCAGATGCAGGTCGGCCGGCAACAACGGCTGTTCGTCACGCTCAAAAGCGAAAATGAGCTGACTGGCGAAGACATCTTGTGGAAAGGCTTTTTCGAGAAGCTGGTAAGCGCGAACACTGGTGAAGCGTTCCGGGATGAAGCGCACATCGTCGTCGTGGGCGCGGGCGTCCCAATGCGGAGCGATGAGGGCCAACACCGCCCCCAGCGCTGCCCAAATGACACACAGGGTCTTGGGATACGTGGCTGTGAGTCGCCCGAGGAAACGGAACATTCCGAGGGCACCTCCCTGCGTCCCGGATGATCGTTGGACCAAAACAACGTTGTAAGGGCGGGCTGGCCTTAGCTCGTTCGGCTACCCTCCACGAAGCGCCCCCGTTGCCCCGCTTTTGGGTACAACTATCATCGGTGCAGTGCGCACGTCGACTAAAGAAGTTTGATCGCCAATTCCCAGGTCTCCGGTGATGCGGCAAACCGGGTCAACGGCGCAGAGTTTTCCGCCTCTGGAAAGCTGCGGAGGCTGCGGCGCGAGGCCGCACAGACCCCCTATTTGCCGCTTAGTTTTAGCGCGCGCGACTACAGTTCCTGGAGCCACCGCATCATAATAAGTCCAATAGTTTCCGCTACGCCAACCGCGCTGAACTCAACGCAGCGACACACAGACTCCTCCCCCTCTTCCAGAGTCACGAGACTGTCGCACTGCGTTTTTAACGCATTTCTCATGAAATTCGCAGTATGTTTGCTTTAGCCTGCCTTCGAGTGTTCATCCCTTCCATGATGCGATGAATGCGTTCTCATTCGCCGTTAGAAATCGCTCATCTTCGGAACATTCCAAGCAAGGTCCGGTTTGGTTGGGTAGTTCGCGACTCCACGCCTCGCTTTGGATGGAACAATGATCTCAAACACCACACTGGAAGTTTGGTTGCCAGCCCTTGTATCGTTCGTTTGCCTGGGCGTTTTGGGAATGCTGTTGGCAGGCGTCGGGTTGGTTTATCACCGTCGTGGGCGGACGATGCCTTTGCCTTGGCATGTGCTGTTTGCCGGTCTCGGCGTTTTAGCTATCGGACTTGGGGCGGTAACCTGGTGGCTTGAGCTACCACTGGGCGCTTGGCTTAGTCCCCTGTTGTTTGCCGCCGCTTACTTCTGTTTCTTCTTCCTGCCTGCGGTTCGGGCTGAGCGATTGGTGTCGCACGTTTGGCTGATGATACGGCGGCCGCGTGCCCGCTGGGCCGCGTTGCTCGCGTTCCTGGTACTTACACCACTGGCATCGGCATATCTGGCGCTAGCGAGCCTGCACACGGAGGAATTGGATGCCGCTGTAACTCTCTCAGAGATTGACGATTGCCTATTCGACAGCAACGACGGTTTTTTTCGGGCGCTCGAGAACAATCCGGTTTGCTCCGATCGTGGCCGGCCGATCGCGGTGATGGTGCGCAAGAATCCGGCGCATCCCAAGGTGAATCCGGAACAGCTGCGCAGCCAGGCCAACTTGTTGCACTCGCTGAAGCTTACCGGCGCCGTCATCCAAATCAGTCAGGGCTGGCAACATTGTAATTGTCACGGCTGGACGTTTTCCGGCGGTCAATTCTGGATTCAACCCAGGGACGTGCCGATCATCCTCGAAGATAACGGCTATGAGGAAGTGGAAGCGCCCAGGCCAAACGACGTGGCAGTGTATCGCGACGCTGGCGGCGCCATCAGCCACACCGGCATCGTCCGTTTCGTGGGCGGCGGCTTGATCCTCGTCGAAAGCAAATGGGGCCGCATCGGCCGCTTCCTCCATCCGCACGACGTCCATTGCTACGGCGCCGATCGCTGCGCGTTTTTCCGTTCCGAGCGCGTCGGCCATTTTCTGCAGGGCGTGAGCGGTGATTCCGACTCCGCGTTGCCGTCGGCGGATTTGGTTGAACACTTCTTCTCGTCTTCGCCTCCCGTGGCGGAACTCGCCGGATCATAAGCCGTCGCTCCCCAGCGCCCGCGGCCCTCGCCGCAGGATGAGAGCCCGTTCCAGTATTTCCAAGAAATCCAGCAACAAATTTCTTGAGACTCGGTTGTTCCCTCCGTACAATCCGTGATGCTCCGTGTAGTGTGCCGCGTCTAGTAAGACGTGGTTGAAATTATCCGTGCGGGTGAAACACCCCCACTGCGAATTACCAAGGGAGGGACAGCATGAGCGACACCAAGGAAACGACCGGCTTGTCCCGCCGGCAGTTTTTGAAAGGCTCCGGCGCGGCGGCCGCGGCCACCGCACTGGGCACGGCGGCTGCGCCCGGCGCGCTGGCCGCGCAGGCGCCCGCGGCGCAGCCAGTCCCCGGCATGGGACCCGCCGGCGTCAAGATCACCCTGCAAGTCAACGGCCGCAAAATGTCGAGCACCGTCGAGCCGCGCGTCACCCTGCTCGACGCCTTGCGCAATTACCTCGACGTGACCGGCTGCAAGCGCGTCTGCGACCGCGGCACCTGCGGGGCGTGCACCGTGCTTTTGGACAACAAGCCGGTTTATGCGTGCTCCATGCTTGCGCTCGAAGCACAGGGCAAGGAGATTCGCACGGCTGAATCGCTCGTCCAGGGGGCCAAGCTCGACGCCGTACCCGCCGCCTTCGTCCGCTTTGACGCCCAGCAGTGCGGCTTCTGCACGCCCGGCTTTGTCGTGGCCATGAAGGCCGTCCTCGAGCAAAACCCCAAGGCGACGCCCGCCGAAGTCGAGAAAGGCCTCGCCGGCAATATCTGCCGCTGCGGCACTTATGAGCAAATGCGCGACGCCATCTATTCGCTGTGCAATACCAAACGCGGTTCGTGAAATCCGAAATCCGAATGTCGAAACTCGAAACAATGCCGAAATCCAAAAAGGAATCCTCGAATCGGCATGCACGTTCTTGTGAATTGGTTTTGGATTTCGAACTTTGGAATTTGGATTTGTTTCGATTTTAGGATTTCGAGATTCGGATTTCACAGTGCAATAAACCAAAACAGAGGATACCAGTCATGCCATGGCCAACCACGCGCCGGGTGATCGGCACCAAGGTTTCTCGCCTCGATGGTCCCGAGAAAGCGACCGGGCGAGCCAAATACAGTTACGACATCAACCGTCCCGGCATGCTCCATGCCCGGATCCTGCGCAGTCATTACGCCCACGCACGCATCAAAAACATTGACACGAGCGCTCTGGAGAAAGTGCCCGGCTTTCGCGCGTTTCACATCATCAAGAACGCCGGCGCCGAATGCCGCTTTGCCGGCGACGAGGTGCTTGCGGTCTGTGCCGACACCGAGGAGCACGCCGAGGACTGCTTGCGGGCCGTGCGCGTCGATTATGACGAGTTGCCGCACGCCGTGAAGGAGGCCGACGCGCGGCGCTTAGTCGCGGGTCAGGGTACTCTCGGCGGCGCCAATAATCCTGCCAATACTCAGGCGGGCGGCGATTTCGCTACCGCCAACTTCGACGCGCAAGCCTACCAGGGCACCTCGCACCAGATTGAAGGCACCTATGGCGCGCCCGTCATTAGTCACCAGTGTCTGGAATCGCATGGCCTGGTCGCCGAGTGGAACCAGGACCAGTCGGAGTTGACGGTGTGGGCATCAACGCAAGCAGTTCCGAATACGGCGAACCAGCTCGCGCAAAACTTCAAAATACCTGCGGCCCGCGTCCGCTGCATCACGCACTACATGGGCGGCGGCTTCGGCAGCAAGTTCGGCCCCGACATCCAGGGCACGGTTTGCGCCGAACTCGCCCGCAAAACCCGCGCCCCGGTAAAGCTCATGCTCGACCGCGCCGAGGAAGTCACCGTCGGCGGTCAGCGCCCGAGTGCCTACGGCACGGTCAAGGTCGCCGGCAACCGCCAAGGCGACATCCGTGCCTTTGAAGTCGATTGCTACGGCTCACCGGGCGTGGGCGGCGGCGCGACGGTGAACTTCAACTTGCTCCCTTATGTTTATGTCACGGTGCCGTTTATCAAGCGGAGGCATCAGATTGTCCGCATGAACGTGCAGACCGCGCGGGCAATGCGGGCCCCCGGCCATCCGCAAAACTGCATCCTCACCGATCAGGCGCTGGACGATCTCGCTGCCGCCGTGGGCATAAACCCGATCGAAATGCGGCTGCGCAATCTGCCGCCTAATGACCCGAACGCACTCAAGACCGCGCCCAACACATACATGGCGCGGCGCAACTCGATCTACCGCAGTCAAATTGAGATCATCCGCAAGATGTGCGATTGGGACCGCGTCTGGCATCCGCCCGGCCGCGGCGACGGCGTCGTCAAGACCGGTCTGGGAATGGCGCTGCACACCTGGGGCGGCGGCGGGCGCGGCCCCAACCCAACCCGCATCACCATCAGCGCCGACGGCTCCGTCCTGGTTCAGTCTTCGTCGCAGGACCTGGGCACCGGGCAGCGCACCGTCGCCGCCATCGTCACCGCGGAAATCTTCGGACTGGAGCCCACCGACATCACCGTGCAGATCGGCGAAAGCCAGCACGGGCCGTCGACGCCGTCAGGCGGCAGCACCACCTGCCCCGGCACGGCGCCAGCGATCCTGCGTGCGTGCGAGGCCACCCGCGCGGCTTTCCTCGCCGCCATCGCGCCGCGGCTCAACAACGCTCAAGTTGATGACTTGGTGATCGAGCGCGGCAACATCCTTAATCGCGCCAACAATGAGCGCACCCCCTGGCGCCAAGCCTGTGCACGGCTGGGTCAGAACCCAGTGCAGGCCACCGGCGATTGGGCGGCCGGCTTGTCCGACCAGGGCGTGGGCGGCGTGCAAGTCGCCGAGGTCAAGGTCGACACCGAGACCGGCGTGGTCCGTTGCACGCGTTTCTGGGCCGTGCAAGACTGCGGACTGGTCATCAACAAGCTGTGCTGCGAGTCGCAAGTGGCCGGCGGCGTCATCATGGGCGTCAACTATGCCCTCTTCGAAGAGTGCATCTACGATCGCGCCACCGGACGCCAGGTCAATCCCGACATGGAGTTCTACAAGCTGGGCGGTATTCAGGACATGCCGCAGATTTACGTGCACATGATGGACATGCCCGAGCGCGGCGTCATCGGCATCGGCGAGCCGCCCACGATCTCGACCGCCGCCGCCGTCGGCAACGCTGTCTTCAACGCCATCGGCGTCCGCGTCGAGCAAGCTCCGTTCACGCCCGAGCGGGTGTTGGCGGCCTTGGCCCGGAGAAAGTAAGTTCTAACCACGGATTGCACGGATAACACGGATGAGAGAGTTCGTATCCAATCCAAGTAATCCGTGGTTAGTCAGAATGAATAACGAATCAGACGGGTACTAAATGATTAGCACGGTGAAGCGTCCTGCCAAAAAACCACTCATCCGTGCTATCCGTGTAATCCGTGGTTAAAAGGAATCGACAACCATGAAAAACTTCACCTACTTCCGTCCCACGACGCCCGAGCAGGCGGTGGCCCTTCTCGAAAACCGCTGGGGCAATACCGAACTCCTCGCGGGCGGCACCGATCTGCACGATCTGCAAAAAGAATACGTCGCCCAACCGGCGCGCGTGGTCTCGCTCTCCGGTGTCAACGCGCTTGCCGGCATCAGAGTGGAGGAAAAGTCGGTCCGCATCGGCGCCGGCGCGAAGCTCGCCGACATCGCTAACCACGCCGAACTCAAACGCCTCTTCCCGTCGCTTACCGACGCGGCTGACCAGATCGGCGGCCCGCAAATCCGCAACATGGGCACGCTCGGCGGCAACCTCTGCCAGCGCAACCGCTGCTGGTATTTCCGCGACGAGCACACGAACTGTCTCCTGAAGACCGGCCAGCGCTGCTTCGCACTCGACGGCGAAAACAAATACCACGCCATCTTTTCCCAGGGTCATCGCTGCGTCATCGTCAATCCTTCAACGCTTGCTCCCGCCCTCATCGCTCTTGGCGCCAGCGCCGTGGTGCAAGGCCCGAACGGCCGCCGCACTATTGAGCTGGGCCGCTTTTTCCGAGCTCCCGGCGCCAACAACGAACGCGAGCACGTGCTCGAGGCCAACGATATGGTCGTGGAAGTGACCATCCCGCGGAGCAACCTCGCCAATGCCAGCTACGAAGTGCGCCACAAACAGGCCTACGATTGGCCGCTCGTGCAAGCCGCCGTCTCGTTCGAGCGTGGCGACGGCGGCGTCCGTAACCCGCGCGTGGTGCTCGGCCACGTCGCGCCGACGCCGCATGTCGCGGAAGCGGCTGCGCGGTCCATCACAGGCCAAGCCGTCAGCGAAGCGACCGCCGGCGCTGCCGGTCGCGCCGCCGCCCAGGACGCCAAGCCGCTTTCGCAAAACGGCTACAAGGTGAAGCTGGTCGAAGTGGCGGTCAAGCGGGCGCTAATAATCGCCGCGGGACAGAAGCGGTATTGGGAAGTTTGACATTTAGGATTCTTGATTGGTGATTTTCGATTGGAAGCGGGTTGCGCCGGGAAGGACGCAACCCGCTTTTTTGTCGAACATTTGTAGTCACGGTAGCCGAGCAATGAACCGTCCGGTCGCTTTCCTATTGTTGTCGCTTGGAGGCGGTTTCGCGGGATTGATGTGGTGGTGCCTAGTGGACTTCATCGTGGTGCGAGTCTTGCCATATCCCGATTACGTACACGAATTGGACTGGCTCATTGCTGCGTTTCCTGCGGGGTGGTTCTTGTTAGCGTTGTATGTTTTTCGGACCAGCAGTATTGTGCACGCAATTGCGTTGGCAGCGGGCGCGACAGTAATTGCGTCACTTCTTGCGCTCGGACTGATATTCGCCGTCGGTTTTGGGTTCCACCTGTCGATGGGCGGACAACTTTAGGGCACGCGTCTACGGTATCCGCAATTGAAAAATGGCAATGCGATAGTGGCGGTCGGCTTGTTTTGACATGATACAATGACTGAAAAAGTTTGAGGCGATGACGATGCAAGCAGCTTTGCGACGAACAACTTGCGTGCAATCGGGCGGCAGAATTGAAATTTTCGACGCGCAATTGCCGGAAGGCAAGGCTGTCGACGTGATCGTGTTGTTTCAGCCGATCGCGAATGGCAATGGCCACTCTATCGTGGATGTTTTGGCTCAGGCGCCAGGCCAACTTGCTTTCAAGAACGCAGCGGAAGTCGACGCCTATTTGCAACAGGAACGCCAGGAATGGGAACGCTGATCCTGCCGGCGTCCGGTTCGGTTTATGACGTTCTCGCATCCTAGCAAGAATCTATGCGTCATGGGCCCATGCGAAACATCATTCTTTTCTCGTTGCTCGCGCTGTTTGCCGGCAGCGCTCGCGCGGACGTCTTTGCCGTCAACCAAAAGCTGGGCCGGGACATCAACCTTGGCAACGCCCTGGAAGCGCCCAAGGAAGGCGCCTGGGGCGTTACGCTACAGGCGGAGTACTTCAAGGTAATCAAGGCCGCCGGCTTCGCGACGGTGGGGCTACCGGCGCGCTGGTCGTCGCACGCGCAGAAGTCAGCGCCCTTTGCCATCGACGAAGACTTTTTTCACCGTGTCGATTGGGAGTTTTGCTCTGGTTTTGGTGCGTATGACGCGAAAACGCAGCAGTGGCGTCTGAAGCTGAAGTCGGCGTTGCTGGACTAGATTCAATACAAAAATCACATGAAGAGTGTCAAGAAAAGAAAGCTGACGAAACCTGCTGAACCCAGCAGCGGAAACGTGTTCGCTGATCTGGGACTTCCTAACGCTGAAGAACTATTGGCCAAAGCGGAGTTGGTGCAGCGTATTAGCGATCAAATTGAAGAGAGAAAGCTAACGCAAGCACAAGCCGCCGCCTTGCTCGGCATCGATCAACCGAAAGTGTCAGCGCTTTTGCGCGGGAAACTTGATGGGTTTTCCACCGAACGGCTTTTCCGATTCCTGAACGCCTTGGGAAACGAGATTGAAGTCGTCATTCGTCCATTCGCGTGCAAGACTGGATCCCCCAAAACGCGCATTGTTGTCGTCGCATAACTGCTACGAGGAGGTTGGCTCGATGAGATGCCTACGAGGAGTCGCGTTTCTGGCATTGGCCGCGCTCACCGGCGAAGCGCCTTTCGCCTTTGGGCAATCAAAAAAGGACAGCAAGGAGGACAAAGCGCAGTGGAAAACGCTCTTCGACGGCAAGACGCTCAAAGGCTGGAAGTCAGCCAACTTCGGCGGCGAAGGCGACGTGCATGTCAAGGACGGCGCGATCGTCATGGAGCGCGGCAGCAACATGACCGGCGTCACCTATGCCAAGGACGATTTCCCGAAGATGGACTACGAAGTCACGCTCGAAGCCAAAAAACTCAAGGGCTTCGACTTCTTCGGCACCACAACCTTTCCCGTCGGCGACACGCATTGCTCGCTCGTGGTCGGCGGCTGGGGCGGCACTGTCGTCGGCCTGTCCAGCATCGACGGACGCGACGCCTCCGAAAACGACACGAGCACGCTCAAGGAATTCAAGCACGACCAATGGTACCGCGTCCGCATCCGAGTGACCAAGGACTGTATCCAAGCCTGGATCGACGACAAGGAAGCGGTCGACGCGGACACAAAGGGCAAAAAGATTTCCATTCGCGTTGAGTGCGACTTGTGCCGTCCCTTCGGCGTTGCCACCTACTCCACGGTCGGCGCCGTGCGCGACATCCGCGTGCGTAGTTTGACGGCTGATGAGAAGAAATGAACTTTCTAACCACGGATAACACGGATGAGCACGGATAAGCACTTCTTATCCGTGCTCATCCGTGTTATCCGTGGTAGGAAAACATGGCTCATTTCGGCAGGGGAATCTTAAGCAATTGCGACGCGGAGAGCTTCCCCTTCCCTTCCTTGAGCGCGGTGGCGATGGCTAGATTGGCTTGCTGTCTAATCTCCGGCTCCATCGTCTTCAGCAAACTATTGAAGGCGCCGCGCAGGTCGTTGCCCAATTCCTGAATGCGCGGGCCCGGCTGCACGGGACCGACATTGTGCAGTTTGAAATCTTCAAACGTGATCTTCAGCTCCGCGATCTTGGGCTCGATGGTCACGTCCGGCAACAGGCCTTTGAATTTGAGCGCCACGCCCACGTCGCACGTCACATAAATGTTGATGAGCGCCTCGCCCTTCGCGGACAGGCCGATGATCTCCAGTCCTTTGATCCACTGCGCGAGCTGGCCCTCGCCGACGACCAGCGCGTCGACTTCCACTTCCAAGCGATAGGTTTTGTCGTCCACCTTCGAAAAGTGCTGCACTTCAATGTCCAGGTCCTTGGCGGGATCAGCCATGTAGACCTTGAAGCGCTTCCAGAGGCCATGCGGCACTTCGACGCGGTCACCGACCTTTACCGCGACGCGCTT
>JAKEFD010000035.1 GCA_022616245.1 Gemmataceae bacterium | reverse complement strand
GCGAGTGTGGAAATCTCGCCGATCAAATCGAGATTCTGAAACGAGACCGTCCCGTTGGCCGCGACGAGGGAGGCGTTGGCCACGACGACGCCGTCGCCGTCCGCGGAGACGGCGTTGAATTCGACCAAACTCTGCGCCAGATGCAAACTCGCGCCGCCGGCGATGTGTACGTCATCGTTGAACACGACGTCCATGGCGAGTATCGACAGTGTGCCACCCAGAGTAACTTCGCCGTTGAAAGTCACATCAGCGGTGATGGACGAAGCCGCCGCGACGGAGAAGTCGCCGTTGAAGGTGATCGGCGAGAGGCAGTTGATGCTGGCCACGGACGTTTCGGCAAGATTGCTCACAACCGAAAAACCCTGGTCGATGAACACATCAACGCCGACCGGAACGACGTCCGTGTCCCAATTGAGCGGGTTTTCCCAGAGGCCGTCCAGTCCTTCGTTGTCCCAGACAGCGGACGGCGTCACGCGGTCTTCCAGAATCTCCGCGCAAGGACGAAACCGCCGTGCGCGTTTAGCGTCGGGTTTCGCCGAATTGGTCAAGGTGTTCCAAAGGCGTCGCAGCGAAATCAGCATTGGGAACTGCTAGAGAAAGTGTGCGTTACGTGAAGGGGCTACAAACTCAACGCAGGCGAATAGGAAATTGATGGTAACCGGGATTTGGCCGAATGCAAGTGAGAATATGAAAAGAATCTGAGAAACACGAGCCGGAAATATCAGCCACACTCCTGCTTGGCACGAATGAGCACCTGTGCCAATCGGTCGATCGCGCCCAGTGTCGTATTGACGAGCGGCTCCAACTGGTTCAGGTATTGCTTGACGAATTCCTCTCGCACCACGTCGAGCCAGCGGATGCGCGTTTCGTCCCAGCGCTCTTGGATCGATTGGTGGGCGGTGTAAAGCCGGTAGCGGCCGACGTCGAGGCTCATTTTTTGGCGCGCTCCTTTACGGCAAATCCAGAACGAACAGCGTCGTGTTCGCGCTGCCCGCCAAGAGGTGTTTGCCGTCCGGGGCGAAAGCAATAGGGAAGATGAAATAGACGCGGTCCTGGGCCAGGGGGCGGAAGTCCCAGACGCGCAACTCTTGGCCGGAAATGTCGTGGAGCTTGACGACGCCGTTTTGGCCGACGGTCGCGAAGCGTTTGCCGTCCGGGCTGACCTGGCAAGCGATTACCTTGCCGGTGTGCGGCTTCAGTTGCGCCAGCGTTTCCTTCTTGGCGATGTTGCAAATCTTGATCTCGCCCGCGTCACTGCCCACAATCAAAAGCTCGTTGTCCGGCGTGAAGGCGATGTCGCCGATGCTGGTTCCTTTTTCATAGACGAACCAGTCGCCGCCGGGAAGCAAGGTGCCTTTCTTCTCAAGATCGAAGACGCGGACACTGCCGTCCCGCGCTCCAGTGGCGGCCCGCTTGCCATCCGGACTGAAGGCCACCGAGTTGATGTTGCGGCCCTGATCGTTGAATGAAAACAGCTCGTTGCCCGTGGCCAGCTCGAAGCCCGTGAGGGTGGTGTAGCGCTCGTTGCCGGGCACCCAGGCGAGCAGCCTTTTTCCATCCGGCGGCATGTACAGGTAAGGCACCGCGTTGATGAGGCCGGTGAAGGCCTGCTGCTGCCCGGGAATGCGCGGGATCTCCTTGCCGGTGGTCGCATCCCACAAGCGAATACTGCGATCGAAGCTGCTGCTTACCAGCATCTTGCTGTCCGGCGCGAACGTAAGAGACAGGATCGCCTCGGTATGCCCGGCCAGCGTGAACTTCTCGACGCCGGTCGCGCGGTCCCAAATCTTGATAGTTTTGTCGCTCGCGCCCGAGGCGATCAGCTTGCCGTCGAGGCTGAATGCGACGGTGTCGACGGAGCCGGTGTGCTCGGCGAGGAGCGGAATCTCGCGGCTGGTGATCTCCCAAATCTTGATGACGCGATCCACGCCGCTCGAAACGACATAGAAGCCGTCTTTGCTGAAGCTGGCCGAGGTGACCCAATCGCGATGGCCGCGATACGTCTGCGTTTCCTTACCGACATTGTTCTCGATCTTCCAAAGCTTGACCGTGTGATCGCTGCCCGCGGACACCAGGTGCTGGCTGTCCTTGCGAAAGGCGACCGCGCTCAAGGGTCCAGTGTGGCCCGCGAGCGTGATCGGATTGTCGCTAAGGTTCGCCAGCTTCCAGACGCGAACCATGTGATCGGCCCCGCACGAGGCCAGGAATTGGCCGTTGGGACTGTACGCCAGGCCGCAGACGGCGATGCCGTGCGCATTCCAGCCGGCTTGTTGTTTGCCGGAAGCCGCATCGAAGAGTCGAATGCTTTGATCTATGTAGCCGACAGCGACTTGCTTGGCGTCAGGACCAAGAGCAATCGCGGCGACGACCGATTTATTGTTGTCGATCGTGACAAGTGGTTTTCCGGCTTCGGTGTCCCATAGGATCGCCGTCTTGTCGGCACTGCCGGAAGCGATGAGCTTGCCGTCGAAGGAAACGTCGAGGGCCGTTATGGCGCCGGCGTGGCCTTCGAAAGTCCGGAGCAACTTGCCGTTGGCGGCGTCCCAGAGGCGCACGGTTTTGTCGCCGGCGCCGGACACGATGCGGTTGCCGTCCGGAGTGAACAACGCCCCCGTGACGGCGGAGGTGTGCCCCTTGAGCGTTTGCAGGGTTTGACCGGCGCCGATGTCCCAGATGCGCAGGGTACGGTCGGCGCTGGCGCTGACGATGCGTTGGCCGTCAGGGCTGAAGGCAGAGGTCCAGATCGCGGCATCGTGGCCGGCGAAGTCGCGCGATTGCAGGACGATGTCGAAGTCCCACAGGCGCACGGTGTAGTCGCTGCTGGCCGAAGCAAGCTGATTGCCGGCTGGATTGAAGACCAGCGATTTGATTTCGGCGTTGTGACCCTTGAACAGGCCGGTTTGCTGGGCCGTTTCGGCGTCGTAGATGCGGATGATGCCGTCGGCCGCGCCGGTGAACAGCGTCTTGTTATCTTTGCTGAAGACGGCGCACGTGTACTTGTTGGGCGCTTGCGGCTGCGGGATGTGGCGGCGCGGCGCACCGACCTGGAATGGAGCGCCCGGCAACACGAGGTTGTAGAGCTTGATGCCGTCGGCGCCGACGCGGGCCAGCGTACGATTGTCGGGACTGAAGGCGATGAAATAAGTAGCGCCGTTGGGGTCCTGCTGGGCCCAGTATTCCGGCTGATTGTCCACAACCTTGGGATATTCCCACAGCCGCACCAGCCCGTCGCCGACGCCTGCGCCAAGAATGGAGCCGTCGTGGTTGAAGGCGACCGAGTGAACGAGCAAGCGAAAATCGTCCATAGTGCGTTTGAGGTCGCCGGTCTTGGCGTCGTAGATAGACACTAGTCCGGGATTCTTCCCCGCCGGACCTGCGTGGCCCGCAACAATGTATTTGCCGTCGCGCGTGAACGTCAGCGCCGTCGTGTAGACCCCTTGCCCCTTGATGGTGCGGATGTCTTTGCCGGTCTTGGGGTCCCAGAGCTTGATATCCTTTTCGCCGCCGGCCGAAGCGATCATCGTGCCGTCCGGGCTGAAGGCGAGGCAGCGCACCGCGTCGGAATGCGCCGTGTAAGCCAAGAGCTCGTGGCCATTGCTCATGTCCCAGAGTTTGACCGTGTTGTCGCGGCCGCCGCTGGCCAAGGTCTTGCCGTCGGGGCTGAAGGCGACCGCGAGAATCTCATGCGTGTGACGCAGGCGCATGTTTCCCAGAACGCGGGAGACGTGCTGCGGCAATCCGGCGGGTTGATAAGGGAGTTGCCAGCGCGCCTGTCGAAACGCCTCGCTGGCTTGCAGCAACCGCCCCGAGCTAAGCGCCGCCTCGCCGCGCTTGGAGATTTCTTCCGACTTGGAAAGCAGAATGGGCAGGAAGCGTTGCGCGATCCCTTCCTTGACGACGCGGTCGCGCTCCGCTTCGTATAGGGCTTTGAGCGCTTTGATTTCATCCGCAGTCGGCAGCCGGGTTTCTTGTGTAACACCGGCGCCTGCAGTGAGAAATGCGCCAGCGACAAAGGCAGTCAGCAATCGCCCGAGCATAGCCGTCGTCCTCATGGGCACGAGAAAGTCTCTTCCTGAGTATAAGACGAACGAAACGGGCCGCCAGCGCCTAGTACTTCACTTCCGCCGAGGGCAACTTCGCTTGAAGGAGCTTGACGCCCGCGGGAGTCACCTTCGTTCCCTTGAGAAAGACGTGTTTCAGCTGGGACATGCCTTCCAAATGCTTGAAACCGGCATCGCTCACGGCGGTGTTGGTAAGGTCCAGCCTCTTGAGCTGTTTCAAGGACGGAACATAGGCCAGTCCCGCGTCGGTCACTTGGGTTTCCCAAAGCTCCAATCGCTCCAGCCTCGGCAGTCCGCGCAGATGGAAGAGCCCCTTGTCCGTGATCGGGACGCCGCCCAAATACAGCTCACGTAGATGGCTGAAGCCTTGCAAATAACTCAGTCCTTTATCCGTAATCGGAGCCGTATCGAGGTTGATGATTTCCAGTCGCGGGAAAGCGGCCAACAGCGCCAGACTGGCGTCGGTCAGGTCGCAGCCTCAGAGGTCCACCATCACGACTGCGCCGTCTTTGACGGTGACTTTGCCGTCCAGTTTTTCGATGGCGGCGATGGCGGCTTTCTGTGCGTCATTCAGGTCGACCGGCGAATACGGGGCTTGCGCGAACACCAGAGCAGAAAGAACAAGCAGCGGATTCATGACATACACCATGTATGTCACATTGCGCAGCCCCTTAGGCCAATTCTATCTGAAGTCGATTGCAAAAACTTGTCGCTTTTCGCGCGGACTTCGGTTAAGTTAATGGGATGAAATAACTCCCGCCGGCTACCCCGCCCCCCACCCTCCCAAGATTCGCAAGGGGTTTCGAATGAAGTCTGCTTTCACCCGAACTCGGTCTCATCGCATCGTCGCGCTCGCATTCTTTGCCTGGGCCGCCAATCTCCAGGGCGCGGTCCCAACCGATCCCGCCGAACGCGCCAAGGTGATCGGCCAACCGGTGGCTCTGCAGGTGCAGCCTCCTGCCGTGACGCTGACCGGCCAGC
Organism: Gemmataceae bacterium; assembly: GCA_022616245.1. GTDB lineage: Bacteria > Planctomycetota > Planctomycetia > Gemmatales > Gemmataceae > JAKEFD01. The sequence goes on along the minus strand of JAKEFD010000035.1, from coordinate 2,383 downwards.
GCGGCGTGCAGCAGTTGGTCGTGACCGGCCGCTATGCCGACGGCAGCGTCCGCGACCTGACTCCATTCGTCGAGGTGCAGGCGCAAGGGGACGTCGTCTCTCTAAGCGAGGACCTCTTCGTAACGCCGAAGAAGAGCGGCGCCGGGCAGCTGATCGTCAAGGCCGGCAGCCAGGTCTTGAACGTGCCGGTCACAGTGCGTGATTTTGAGCAAGTGATGCCGGTGAGCTTTCGCCGCGATGTGATAGCTGCCTTGAACGTGGGCGGCTGCAACTCGGGCGCTTGCCACGGCACACCCAGCGGCAAGAACGGCTTCAAGCTGACCCTGCGCGGCTATGATCCCGCGGCGGACTACCTGCAACTGACGCGCGACGTGCTCGGGCGGCGCACGGACCGGCTGGGGCCGAATGAATCTTTGATGTTGCAAAAAGCGCTGGGCCGAGTGCCGCACGAAGGCAGCATGCGCTTTCCGGCCAGCAGCATTCCCGGCCGGGCATTGCACGCTTGGCTTGCGGAGGGACTTCAAGACGACCCCGCCAACCTGCCGGCTTTGAAAAAGATCGACGTGCTGCCCGGCAGCCGTGTGCTCAATCAACCGGCCAAATGGCAGCAACTCGCTGTCATCGGCCATTTCGCCGACGGCCAAACCCGCGACGTCACCCGCCTCACCGTGTTCTCCTCGAGCGACGCCGCCATCGCCAACGTCAACGCCAACGGCCTGGTCGAGTTCAGCCAGTCCGGCGAAGTCGCCATTCTGTGCCGCTATCTGGAGGAATTGGTGCCGGTGCGCTTGATGTATCTCGAGCCGAAACCGGGTTTCCAGTGGTCCAATCCGCCCCAAATGAACTACGTCGACAAGCACATCTTCGCCAAGCTGAAGATGCTCGACATCCAACCCTCGGATATCTGCACGGACCAGGAGTTCATTCGCCGCGTGTACATGGATGTCTGCGGTGTCTTGCCCACGCCGGAAGAGGCCAAAGCGCTTCTCGAGAACAAGGACCCCCAGAAGCGTTCGAAATTGATCGATCAACTGTTGGAGCGCCCTGAATATGCCGACCTTTGGACGCTGAAATGGTCTGACGTGTTTCGCAGCACGCGCAAGTCGATCCAGCTCAAGGGGACGCACGTTTTCCAAAGATGGCTGCGCACGCACATCGACAAGAACACCGGCTTCGACCACGTCGTGCGCGACGTCATCACCGCCAGCGGCAGCACCTTCGCCAATCCGCCCGCCAACTTCTACCGCATTGCCCGCGATCCGACCAGCCTGGCCGAGACGACCGCCCAGCTTTTCTTCGGCATTCGCATGCAGTGTGCCAAGTGCCACAACCACCCGTTCGAGCGCTGGACGCAGGACGACTATTACAGCATGTCGGCCTGGTTTGCGCGCGTGAAGCAGCGCAAGGACCCCGTGGAGCCCGGTACAGAAAAGAACAAGGATTTCGCCGAGTACATTTACATCGATCGCGCCGGCGAAGTGACGCAGCCAAGGACGGGGCAAAAAATGGCGCCGAAGTTCATGGGCGGCGCAATCCCAACCATCGCTCCGGGCAAGGACCGCCGTGAAGTGCTCGCTACCTGGATGACGTCGCCGGAAAACCCGTTTGTGCCCAAGTCGCTCGTCAACCGCGTCTGGTACCACCTCATGGGCAGGGGCATCGTCGACCCGGTCGATGACTTTCGCGACTCGAATCCCTCCGCCAACGACGAGCTGCTCGACGCCCTTGCCAAGGATTTCGTGGCCAACAAATTCGACGTCAAGCATTTGATCCGCACGATTGCGAATTCGCGGACCTATCAGCTCTCCGCCCAGACGAATGACTTCAACAAGGACGACAACAAGTACTTTTCGCACGCCGTCACCAAGCTGCACAGCGCCGAACAGCTTTTCGACGCGTTGTGCTTCGTGACCGAAGTGCCGGAAAAGTTCGCCGGCCATCCTTTGGGCACGCGCTCGGTGCAACTGCCCGACGGCGAAGTCAATCACCCGTTCCTCAAGACCTTCGGGCAGCCCGCCCGCGAATTGGCCTGCGAGTGCGAGCGCGAAGGCGACAGCAACTTGGCCCAAGCCCTGCAGCTCATCAACGGCCCTGCTGTCAACGACCGCCTGCGCAATCCCAACAATCGCATCGGCAAGCTCCTGGCCAAGAAGCTCGGCGACCGCGAGATCCTCGACGATCTCTTCCTCATGACACTATCGCGGCTGCCCAACGACGAAGAGGCCAAGGCCATGCTCGACCACGTCAGCCGGGCGGCGGAAAAGCGCTTGGCGTGGGAAGACGTGCACTGGGCGCTCATCAACTCGAAAGAGTTTTTGTTCCGGCATTAGCACAATTGCCGGCATCTATTCGGCCATGTTGTTTTTCTGTCCCAAGTCCGCCT
>JAKEFD010000290.1 GCA_022616245.1 Gemmataceae bacterium | reverse complement strand
CCTTTGTCGCCGACTTTAGCGCCGGATTCGCTGGTTTTCGATTGGCTCTGGTCGACGTAGCTCCACACGGTGACGGTCTTGTCCTTGGCGGAAGACTGCAGTCGGCCATCCGGACTGAACCAGCCTTCCTTGCCGGGACCGCGATTGGGATCGGGGGTCTCATTTGAGGACCCCTTCATGTCCTTTGCGTCTTGACCGGGCTTGGGATCGGCGGCCCGGGTGCCGTTTCCGAACGTAGTGCCCCCGAAAAGACCGCCGCCGAGCTGGAATCCGTAAGTTGTTTCCTTTGGGGCTTTGCCGCCGGCCTTGAGGGCTTCGAAGGAGGCGTCGAGCGCTTCCTGAACGGCTTTAGGATCGATGCCCTTGACTGAGACAATGTGGACCGACTCGCCGGCCGAAGCAACTGGCACCTTCGGCTGGCCCGGCTGGTGGTCGCCGGGTTTGGGATCGCCGCTTCCAGGAGGGGCCGGCGGGGTCATCGGAGGCGTTGGCAAACTGCCTGCTGGCGTCAGACCCGCAAAAATCCCGTTGTTTTCCTTGCCCTTCTCGGGACCGAATGGAGCAAAGCCGTGCACTTCGGCGACTCGGGACTTGTCGCCTTCGTGGATGTTGATTTTGTACTTGCCGAGTTCTTTATCTGAAACCGCAGCTCCCGCTTCATCCGTGCGCCGATAGACGCCAGCGGTGACTTCCGTGTGGGTTTTGATCGACTTTGGGTAGAGGGTAAACGCCAGAGCCGGCTGATAAGAGTCAATGGAGTTGCTGGTTCCATCCTCCACCGACTTGAGCGCCGCCACGGATTTTTCACGGAGATCCTTCGCCAAGGAATCGGCGTCAAATAGCTTGACACTTTCCTTCGACTCACCGCCCACTCTTGCCTTCAATTCCTTGTCCTTGGTCGCGTATTCCTGCCCCAACAACTTGGTGTATCTCTTACCCTCCTCCTCCGCCTTGGTAGTCGAATCCCATCGGCCCCATTGGCCGTTGGCTGGTAATCCTGCCAATATTGTGCTGTGCGTGGACATGGAATCCGAGTCGTCCAGGACGCCAAAATAGCTTCGGTCTGCTGATAGGAACGGCAGCCCATTCCCCTCGATCATTGAGCTCACGCCTGCGCCGATGAACGCCAAGAGCACCGCGGCGGCGACGGCGATGCCAATCTTGACGCGGCGTGAAAACGACAACGTTATGGTCTTGCGTTTGGGCAGCATCCTGAGCACCTGGATCATGTTGTCCTCGAGGGCCGGGCTGGGCCGGACCGGCGCGAACAGGCTTCCCAATCGGCGGTCCAGCGCCTGGGCTTCGTCCAGAGCGCGGGCGCAGTCGCCGCACTGGGCGACGTGCTTTTCAAAGCGATCGTACTCGTCGCCTTCCATCCCGCCGGCCACGTAGCCGGCCAGGTTTTCCAGTGCCCAGGTATGTTCAGACATGACTAAACTCCAAATCCGAAACTCGAAATCCGAAATCCGAAACAAATCTCAAAGAAGAAAACTCCAACCAGTCACGTTTGGTAATTCGTGCTTTGAATTTGTTTCGGATTTCGAGATTCGGATTTCGGGTTTCATGACAGCATTGGCTCCAGTCTCGTTTTCAGAATCTTCAACCCACGATGGAGCAATCCTCGCAAGGCCCCGTTGGTCAATCCCAGTTGCGTTTCGATGGTCTCGTAATCCGCGCCGGCGATGTACCGCAGCGTCAGCGGAATGCGGTATTCCTCCGGCAGCGAGCGCAGCACCGCCAGCACCTGGCCGCGCATCTCCGCGCGGGCGGCTTCCTCCTCCGGGGGCAGGTGGTTTCCGGGAATGGCGGCGAGCGGGCGGCTGGCCAAGGGAGGGGCCGTGCGCTTTTGGCGGTTGTCGCGTCGGGCGGCGTCGGTCAGCACGTTCTGGGCGATCGTCAAAAGCCAGCCCCTGAGCTGCCCAGGATCATGCAAGCCTTGAATCGACCTAAATGCCCGCAGCAATGTCTCTTGGAGCAAATCTTCACAGCGGTGCGTGTCGCCGGTCTCCAGGTACAGGCGCGCGAACACCAGCCGCGAGGTGCGTCGGACGATTTCCTCGAACGCCCCCCGGTCGCCGCCCTGTGCCATCTGGACAAGCGCTGCTTCCGTCTCGATCATGGGTGCTCCATAAATAAAGACGACGTTGCCATGGCCGTCGCGCGCCGTCTTACTATCGCTTCTCGTCCGACAGCAGATTCTGTGCGAGATTCTTTTGCGCAACGAATCTGTCCGCGTAACTGATGCAGAATAAACAATTTATGGGATGTGTTGCGCGCGCGCGCCCACACCCCCCTCCGCGCAACGAAAAGAAACGAATGCAACGAATTGCATTTTGAGTAAGAGCCTCACACATAAACAGACACCCCTGCGTGCTTGATTTGCCGCTGGCCGCGATTTGGCATGTTAGTATTCGATAACATATTGAAGTGGGCATCCCCTGCACGAGTTGGCGTGTACGGGGCTGGAAGCGATTTGTAAATCGCCGTAAACAAATAGCTTATGTCTTTTCCACCGTCCACGCCAACCGCTGGTTCTTGTTGGCGTGCACGAGCCGTGGACGCCAATTGCGCCGCAGTCCGATTCTTGACAGTTTTTCACTCTTCGACTATACGTTCCCCCTCACCCAAACCAGGATAGTACCATGAAGCCGCGCAATCCCACGGCGAACCGTTGCCGTCCGTCGCTCGAAGCGCTCGAAGACCGCACTGTGCCCAGCACCGGCCTGACGCCCGCCGAGCGCTTTGACCTCAACCAGCAATTCGCGTTCTACAAGCCCGGCGACTACGTGCAGAATTGGAGCGGCCTTTACAACGAGAAATGGATACGGGCCGCCAACGACGGCTATCGCTGGCACTACATCATGCCGGACGGCAGGCTCTACCGCTGGACCGGCGACTTCGCGACCGACGTCCTCATCGACGACATCGGCTCGCTGATCTGGAACGACCCGGCGCTATTGCACGACGCGCCGCCGCCGGCGGGTCCAGCGGCCTCCCTCTACAACCTCGACCAGCAATTCGGCTTCTACTTCACTGGCGATTACTTCAAGAACTGGAGCAACAGCCTGAACGAAAAATGGTTCCTGGCGGACAAGGAGAACGACGCCTGGTTCTACATGCTTCCTGATGGCAAGGTCTTCCGCTGGCAGGGCACGTTTCCTTCGAGCACACAAGTCGCCCTGGTCGATGCGGCGGTCTACGCCAATCCGGCCCTGTTGACCAATGCCCAGCCGCCGAGCGGCAAACTGTTCGAGCTGGACCAGCAATTCGCCTTCTATTTCCCGGCGACATACGCGGAAAACACAGGCGGTTTCAACGAAAAGTGGATTCGGGCGGGCAACGACTTCAACCGGCTCTACTACATCTTGCCCAATGGCGACCTGTTCCGCTGGACCGGCAGTTTCGCCACTAGCGTTTTCATCAGCGGCGTGGGCACGCTGGCCTGGAGCAACCCCGCCCGGCTGCACGATGCCGCGCCCGCCGCCGGCCCGTCGCAGACGCTCTACGATCTCGACAAACAGCACGGCTTCAGCTACGCCGGCGAGTACTCACAGAATTGGGGCGGACGAAACGAGAAGTGGGTTCTGGCGTCCGGCGATCGCTGGCATTACATCCTGCCCAACGGCGACCTGTTTCGCTGGAACACGACATTCGCCAACAGCACGCTCGTCGCCAACCTCGGCGTGACCGTTTGGAAAGACCCGGGTCTGTTGCACGACGCCCAGCCGACCGACGCAAAGTTGGCGGCGCTCGATACCCAGTATGATTTCTTTTTCGTCACGCACTATTCGCAAAACTTTAGCGGCTTCTTGAATGAGAAATGGGTCCGCGCAGCCAAGGACGCCAACCGCTTCTACTACATCCAGCCGACCGGTGAACTTTATCTATGGAGCGGCAATTTCGCCACCAGCACGCTGATCGCCAATCTCGGCACCCGCGTCTGGAACAGTCCGGCCTATCTGCACGCGTGAAGCGCGGAGCGCGAAGCGTGGAGCGCGCTTCGCGCTGATTCATGTTCTATACTTCCATATACCGGCGTGCGCCGGTTGTGCCGCGCCTCCCCAAACTTGGCGGTATATAGGACATGCAATCGGTTTCCTGGATCGCTCTGTTTCGCCGCGTGCCGAAAAAGCTGCACGAACTACTCACAGTGACTACGGTGACAGGCATTGAAATTCACGTCCAAACGCTGCTCCGGCTCGACGAAGACGTCATGATCATGCGCGGACGGCTCGGGGGCACGAACGAGGCCGGCCGGATCATGATGGTCCCGTACGACTACATCACCTACGCGGGCTTCACGAAAAAGATGACCGAGGCGGACGTGCTGGGGATCTTCGGCAAGGGCGAAGAATGGCCCGGCGCCGACGACCAAACGACAAACGAGAATGCCCAGATGGACACCGACGACGACGAAGACGATGACCGCGCCGGCGACTCCGACGAAGACGAAGAAGAAGCCGCGGCCGAGGGCGCCACTGTCGAATTGCGCAGCTATCCGGCGTCGCCCTCCGGTCTGGCCTCGGCCGCTGGGCCGCCGCTCAGTTTGAAGGACAAAGTCAAGCCGTCCAAGACCGCACTTCTGGAACGTCTGCGCGCCCGTCTCGACAAACCCGTCAAGTGATCATACAACGTCGCGGACATGGATTTTCCCACCACTCCGCACATTCCCAAGAGCGTGCAGCCCGGCGGCGGCTGGTGCCTGGGCCTCGAACTTCTCTTTGGTAAGTTGCGCCGCGCCTGGTTGCGGCTGGTGCGGCCCGGCTACGTCCGCCGCATGTTGGAAAAACGCCAAGGCGACTGCCCGAGCTGTTCGCACGACATCATCGACGGCCGAGATTTGAAATACGTCCGCAACGTCTGCGGCTATTGGTTCAAACCCCAAGACAATCCACACGCACGGCCCACGCGCTTCGGCCTGGCGCGCTATGGCCTCGCCGAAGCAGTCGTCTTCAGCCTGCTCTTTTTGGCGTTCGGAGGTCTGTGCCTTTGGGGCGCGCTGACGCTGCACTGGATTCTGTGGCTGCCGTTGGCGGCGCTGACATTGCTGTGGCTGGAAATCCTCTACTTTTTCCGTGACCCAGAGCGCACCATTCCCTCCCAGCCTGACGTGATGGTCAGTCCGGCCGACGGCACGGTGACGCACGTCGAGGAAGTGGATGAAGTGGATTTCGCGCACGGCAAAGCGCTCCGGATCAGCATTTTCTTGTCGATCTTCAACGTGCACGTGAACCGGACGCCGTGGACCGCGCGCATCGCCCAAGTGCGCTACTTCCCAGGCGCGTTTCTCGACGCGCGCAACCCCGATAGCGCCGTCCGCAACGAGCAGCTTTGGGTTGATCTTGTAGACGAACGCGGCCTGGCCCTGCGCGTCAAACAAATCTCCGGGGCCATTGCCCGCCGCATCGTGTGCTGGCTCAAGCCCGGCGACACGCTCGAGCGCGGCGAACGCTTTGGTATGATCAAGTTGGGCTCGCGCACCGATCTCTTGCTGCCGGCGGACGGCGTCAAGGAAGTGCTCGTGAAACCGGGCGACAAGGTTCGCGGCGGAGCAAGTGTTTTACTCCGACTAAAACAGTAGGACGGATTCACGTGGGACAGGATTTCTGTGGCACAGGATTCCGTTCCTGTGCGGACGTGCGAGCCAGTCGCACAGGAACGGAATCCTGTGCCACGTGGGCAAATGTTCGCCCCACTTGTATCAACATTGTAGCGTTTGCACATGGTCTTCACTTGGCTCAAGAATCGACGCCGCAAGAAGCTGTTGGCCCTAGGCGTGCCCGATAGCTGGCCCAAGGTCTTGCAAAGCGTCGCGCAATATCGCTTGTTGCCGGCGAGCGAGCGCGACAAGCTGCTGCCGGTGCTGCGTGTTTTCGTTGCGGAAAAATCCTTTGTGGGAACGGAGGGCTTGAGCGTCACGGAGGAAATGTGTGTGACCGTCGGCGCATTGGCGTGCATCCTCATCCTGGGCAAGGAGGATTTCTACTTCGACAAGGTAGCGACTGTCTTGCTTACTCCGAAGGAGTTTCGAGCCGAGGAACGCCACGACCTGGGCGGCGAGGCCACGTTGGTCGAGGAATCCGAGCATCTGGGCGAAGCCTACCAGGACGGCCTGGTGCGGTTGTCGTGGGCGGACATTCGCCATGAAGTGGAAGAAGTGGGCCGCGGCTGCAATCTCGTCTATCACGAGTTCGCCCATCAACTAGACATGTTAAACGGCGACATGGACGGCGTGCCCGACGTGCCGCGTGCGCTGCAGTCGCGCTGGCAAGACACAATGGCTCGCGAGTACGAGCGCCTGTGCGACGCTGCCGACCACAACCGGCCCACATTGCTGGACCACTACGGCGCCAATAGCGAGGCGGAATTCTTCGCGGTCGCCACGGAGTGCTTCTTCGACCAGCCCGTGGAGATGCGCCATCGCCATCCGGACCTCTACGCAGTGCTGAGCGAATACTATCGTCAAGATCCCGCGAAGTGGTTCTCATGATCGAAACGATAGAATGATCTGAGACTTCCATTACCTTGGGGACGATGATGAACCTCGATCACTACCCGACCGGCATTCGCGAGCTGCTCTTGCCGGAGCGCGCCATGCCGCTTGGGCCGGGGACGCCGAACCAGCCGCTTTTCGCCAAGCTCAAGCGCTTGACCGTGGAAGAAGCCTTCGTGCCCCAAAAGGTGAAGGACCGCGATCTGGCGCGGACTTGTTTGGCGGGACTTTGGCTCTACCACGATTTTCTCGCGGAATCGCACCAGATCAGCCAGGACATGAAGTCGGCAGAAGGCGGTTACTGGCACGCGCTCATGCACCGTCGCGAACCGGATTACGGCAACTCGAAATACTGGTTCCATCGCGTGGGCCGGCATGCCGTCTTCGAAAAACTGAAGGCGGACGCGGCGGCGTTGGCGGAGGACGTTAGTACGAAAGCCGTCTTGGCGCGCGGCAAGTGGGAAAAGCTGATGTCTCAGAAAGCCTGGGACCCGTTCGCTTTCATCGACTTGTGCGAGGCGGCTGTCCAGGGCAAGGAACCGGCCGAGTTATGCCGCCAGGTCGCCCAGCGCGAGTGGGAGTTGTTGTTCGAACATTGCATGAACGGGGCGCTGGGCAGATGACGACGAAATCAGTTGCTGAATTGTCGCGCTTTGGCCTGCTGGATGCCGGCGCGGACAAGCGCCAAAGCTTGGTCGTTTTCATACAGCCAGGCCTCTTTGGCGGGAATGGCCACGGCTGGAGTAATCTCCAGCGTGCCGTTGACTTCCTTTACGATTACGATTTGATTGGCAAAGCGCTGGCCCAGCGCCAGTCGGCCTTTGCCATCGACTTTTCTGGTGAGCGCGCCCATGTCTTGACTCCGAGCCGGCAACCAACGGGCATTCTAGTCAACTTTGGGAAAAGCAGCAAGTGGGATCATCCCACGAAGCAGAGAACAGCCGAGCTGGTGAAGCAGGACGCGGGGCTAGCTGCCCCGAATCTCCTCCAAGACCTGCATCGTCTCGCGAAACTTCGGGTCGGAGATAAGGCACGGATGCTTGTATTGCTCGAGCGTGCCGCCGGTGCGCGCCAGGCGCTTCTGGTCCCATTCTTTCCAGGCGTCGGCAGGCAATAGCGCCAGGCGCAAGGGGCCCAAGCGCAGGCTTTGGCGCTTGGCCGCGTACTCCACGTTGACCGCTGCCAGACGGGCCTCAAGCGCTTGCAACAAACGCAGGCCTTGCTCGCGGTTGGCAAGATCGCCGCGCTCCACAAACAGGCCGTAATAGGGCTGCTCGTCGTCCCAGCAAGGCGCCATGCTGTACGTGGTCAAACGGAGGTTCAATTCCTGGAGCGCTTCGGCCATCGCGCCGGCTACATGGTATTCGGACAGCTTTTCGCCGGTGATGTTGGCGAAGTGCGAGCCCTTGCTCAAGAACTCGACCAGCGGCGTCTTGTTATGAAAGCCGGTGCAGCGGACGACGTCGAAAATGTTGTATCGATACAGTCCGTACGATGTGGTGAGCAGGATGTAATACGTGCGGCCCACTTGCAGCTCGTGGGCGGCGAGCACGGTCGGGTTTTTCGAATCCCCCTCTTCCTCCGGGATGAACTCGAAGTACTGCGTGGTCACGTCGAGCACGCCGCTCGGAGTGCCGTCGGCCAAGGGAATGGTCATGCGCCCTTCCGAAGCGATGAGACCGACGTCGCGAACCGACGTGGCGCCGAAGTAGGTGGGATAGTGGCGCAGATAGGCGCCGACGGAGCCGCCCATCCAGTTGCCGATGATGCAGTCCTTGGGCCAATAGTCCTTGGGAAAAAGCGTGCCGGTGCGGCGCACGATGTCCTCCAATTCCCGGGCGCGATCTTTGTGGCGTTTGCGGAGCCGGCGGCGCAAGCCGGCGCGGACTTCGCCGGGCACGTCGAAACGCTCGGAAAGCGTGCCGTCATAGAGGTCGCGAATCAAGGATTCCTTGTCGACGTCGCCGGCGCGGGCCAGGTTGATGAGCGTGCTGGGGTTGGCGGCGATGATCATGCCGACGCGGCGCGGCAACGACAAACGCAGGACCAGATAATACTTGGCGGCGGCGTCTTTGACTTTGCCGACGCTGGGCGGCACGCAATACAGCCAGCGGATGATACGGAGCTGCATGGCGGCGGTCAGACCGGTGACGCTGCCGCACGGGATGCCCGCCTCGGTGTGAAACTCCTGCCAATCGCCGGAGAGCTGGACGATGGGCCTCAGCCAGACTTCGCGGTGGTCGCGATAGACCTTGAGCCCCCACAGGTTCCAGCCGCGCCGATAGTCGGCGAGATAATCGGACGTGACCGGAATGAACTTGCGCGAAGCGGTGGTGCCGCTCGTCAGCGCGAACATGTGAATCTTGCGGTCGGCCACCAGGACATTGTGTTCGCCGCGCATGTGCCGGCGAATATAAGGTTCGAAAGACTCATATCCCGCGACAGGAAGCTGACGGCGAAAGTCCGCGACCGAGCGGATTTGGTCAAAGTGATGGTTGCGGCCGAATTCGGTTTGAGCTTGGCGGGAGAGGATGCGCCGCAAAAGTGCCTCTTGCAGCACTTGCGGCGTATGCGTGGCTTGCAGGAAGGCGTTCAGCCTTCGCCGAATGGGAAGGGCGACGATTCTGCCAAGGACTTTGCGGAGAAACCAGGTCCACATGGACTAAACCACGCCTGCAGGCGCGTCGTCGAGCCTGCGGGATCGTGCAAACAACTCACTCCGCGTCTTTTGGGCCAAGTGCTCGTCGAAGAACGCCAAAACACGCTGTTTGTATTCGTCGCCGGCCTGATGAATCGCTTGATTGTGCTTGGCGT
>JAKEFD010000289.1 GCA_022616245.1 Gemmataceae bacterium | reverse complement strand
TTTGGACGCATAGTTGGCATTAACGAAGCGAGGTATACACACCAAGGACTTACGTCGAAAAATGACCCCGTGCACGCCACATTCTGCACAGGGATACCCCACCGCATGGTTAGTTACAGCTAACAAGCTGGTCAGTTCCAAGTGTCCAGTTTTGCCCTCCGGCTTTACATCGGCACATTGCCTTGCTAGAGTTGCCGCTCCTGTCACTGGGAAAGGAGCCCCGGCATGTCTAGCGCATCGCTCGAAGAACCCTTCGCCTTAGTCAAAGACAAAAAGCGCGGCGCGAAAACTGGGCAAGGTTGGGCAACGGGTTGGGGGCCGGCGCTTGGCATGGCGGCTTTGCTGGTTGTCGTGACGGGCCTGGTGTGGCGGACGGTGCGCTATGCCCTGCAATTCCCGATCTGGGGCGACGAGTCGTTCGTGTGCGTGAATCTCTTGGACCAAACCTACGGCGGCCTGGTCGGTCCCTTGAAGGTTGGACAAGTGGCGCCCATCCTGTTTTTGTGGGGAGAACTGGCCGCTTATCAGTTGCTGGGGTCCGCGGAATGGGCCCTGCGCCTCCTGCCCTTTCTCGCGGGCCTGGCGGCGGTGGGACTTTCCTGGCCGCTCATTCGCCGTGCCTTGCCTGCGCCGGCAAGTTTTTTCGCCGTGTCGCTCTTGGCTGTTTCCTACTATCCGGTTCGGCACGCTGTCGAGATCAAGCCCTATGCCTTCGATCTCTTTTTCGCCGTGGCATTGCTGCTGTGTGCTGTGCGTTACTTAGAGACACGCGCAACGGGCTGGCTCGCGGCCTTGACACTTCTGACGCCCGTCGCACTCTTGGGAAGTTACCCCGCGATCTTTGTCGCGGGCGCGATCGGCCTCGCGCTTTTGCCGAGCGTTTGGCGTCACCCGCATGCCTCGACACGCATTTGGTTCGCGCTCTTTGGTCTTTTCGCGGCGGCAACGTTCTTGGGGCACTTTTTCCTTGTGGCTCGGCAACAGTTCGACGTCGAACAAGCGGCAGGCGGCGTGGTGCATTCGATTTGGCAGGATTGGTTTCCACCGCTCGATCCGGGGAGCTTTTTGGCTTGGCTCTGGCAAGCGCACACGGGAAACATGCTGGCGTATCCGGTCGGCGGACCGCACGGCGGCAGCGTCGCCACCCTGCTCCTTTGTCTTGTGGGCGCCTGGGCGTGGTGGCGCGGCGGCAACCGCACGGTCCTGGCCCTCATCACTTTGCCGTTTCTTTTCTCGCTGGGCGCCGCGCTTTTGCAAAAGTATCCCTACGCCGGCAGCGCGCGACTGTCTCAGCATTTAGCGCCGGCGATTTGTCTGTTGGCGGGCAACGGCATCGCATTCCTCATTGGCCGGCTGTTTCCCGCCAGCCAAACGCGGACCGCTTTCATCGTGCTTCTCGCGCTCTGTGCTTTCGGCCTGGCCGGCATAGTCCGCGATCTGGTGCAGCCCTATAAGACGCCGGCCGAGCTCTGGAACCGCGACTTTGTGCGCAATTTGATGGAGAACATCGGACCGGAAGATCAGATCGTGGTCTTCCATCCGCGCGGCGAAGTGCGGCCGGGCATCGAGTGGTATCTCGAGCAGCATCCCGGTCGGGTCGCGTGGCAAGGCGAAGTGGACTGGGACCGGCTTACCAGCTCCGGCGGCAAGTTGTGGGCGGTGCAGTTTTACTTTGGGAAGACAGCGCCGGAGATGATTCAAGCCGGGGTGGAGTCGAGCGGATTGGGCATGCGCTTGGAATACGTCCGGCGCGAGATTGGGCCGCCGGAGCACGGGCCTGATCCGGTGAACGCGGAGGTATGGGTGTTTCGACGGGAGTGATTTATGTTGGGCGATGTGGCGGGCTACGGTTGGGTCACATCCATCAGCATCTTGCGGATCTTGTCGAGGATTGCCGGTTGGACTTTGCCGAATGTCCTTACTACAAGACTCTGCGCGAGCGTATAGATCTTGTCCGCGCGTACGCGTCCCGGCCGATTCAATTGTCCCGACTCTAAATCGTCTTGCGTTAGAATGAAGCTGAAAGGTGTTACGGTTGGGTTCGAAGTCATGGCCACGATGATCATGTCTTGCGTCGCCTGATGGTAAGCTGCATTGGAAACCACGATTACCGGGCGTCGCCTGCTCGAAGACATGTCCGTGAAAGGCACTGGGATGAGGACAATGTCTCGTTGGTCAGGCATGATTCCAATCCTCGTCATCCCACGGATTGTCCCAGAAATCCGTGCTCGAACGGGTGGCATCGACCAGATCGCCAAATTCGTCTCTGTTTGAAGCCAAAACCAGCACCTCGACCGGCGTTCCGGGTGCAAGCGGCACTGTCACTTCGAGTTTGCCGTTCGGTCCAACGTTCGTTTCCAGCCTTATGGCATTGTGGGTCATGCATCACCTCAATTCTCTTTCACTGCTCATTCTAACATAATCCCTCGACCAGCATTGCGTGCGTTTTCGGCTCTTCGCTCACAGTGTCGGCCCAATGCTCCATGGTGCAAACTCCTCTTCGCCCACGCCGTTGATCTCACTCTTGGTTTTCTTCCCCGAAGCGACTGCGATGATCTCGTTGTAAATCAAACGGCTCTCGCGTTCATGATTGCCTTTCTTAATAGCACTGCTCAATCACCCAGATGTTTTCAAACTTCCGCAGACGCAGGTCTTCTTGACGAATCCAGAAATACAGCATACCGCAGTCACCCCACATCATGTTTGCATTATCGTCGGAGTCGAGTTGCAGCAACAGCTTCCAATCCGCCACTCCGTTTTCTAGTTCTTTGGGCCAGGAGTGCTTGTAACCATCGCCATATTCGTGAAAGCCCAATTGACATTCCAACCGCATGTCAGTTTGTATTGTCCGGGGATGGCCCATGAGTTGGTGATGGGCACCCTCAGGGACTGACTCCATGTCAAAAAGATCTTGTTGAATCTCTTCAAGCGTCTCAAGGTCATCTTGAGTCAAATCGAGAGGCTGAAGGAGTATGGACTCGCCGCCCGGGAGCGACCAGCACTCATGAAAAGAAAACGAACAAGGCGGAAATGACTCCGTTTTCTGGTCTGATTCAAGACTTGAACAGTGCAGTTCATCCTGGCCCACCTCGACATGCATGATTTGCCAACTGTCACGATCACCTTCGACGATTGCGTCGCAAGCGCAGAAAAACCAAAGGAAACCACTTTGAGGAAGGCTCTTACAACACGAGTACGATGACAGTTTTTCCAAGTTCAGTTGGCCCAGGAAATCCAGGTGCTTTTCCTTCCAAGTTGGCCAACTGATAGCCGCAGGCAACTCTGGCTGTCCTCCCAACCGGGAAATCCCTTTTGGAATTGTTGCGTAGGGAATCGGTGAGGTCACCATTTGGAGAGAAGGTTCGGCCAAATCGGCGATTCTCGACGCCTTGGCAGTTAACTCCGTTTTCCCCAGTATTTCCTGAAGCTCGGCGCGACTCAACATGTTCATCTCCTTACAAAGTCGGCCCGATGCTCCATGGCGCGAACTCCTCTTCGCCCACGCCGTTAATCTCGCTCTTGGTCTTCTTCCCCGAAGCGACGGCGATAATCTCGTCGAAAATCTGCTTGCCCACTGCTTCGACGGGCGTGCCTTCGAGGATGACGCCGGCATTGATGTCCATGTCGCTTTCCATGTGCTGGTAGAGGGGCGAGTTAGTAGCGATCTTGATGCTCGGCGCAGGTTTGCAGCCGAAAACCGAGCCGCGGCCCGTGGTGAACACGCAGACGTTGGCGCCGCCGGCGACGATGCCGGTCATGCTGACGGGGTCGTAACCGGGCGTGTCCATGACGACGAAGCCTTTGGCCCGCACCGGCTCGGCGTAGTGCACCACGTCCACCAGCGCGGTGCTGCCGCCTTTGGCGATCGCGCCCAGCGATTTTTCATAGATCGTGGTCAAGCCGCCTTCCTTGTTGCCGGGCGAGGGGTTGTTGTTGATCTCCGCGCCGAAGATGCCCGTATACCATTCCCACCACTTGATGCGCTCGACGAGCTTTTCGCCGACCTCGCGACGCACGGCCCGGCGCGTGAGCAGATGTTCCGCGCCGTAGATTTCCGGAGTTTCGCCGATGATGCTCGTCGCGCCCTGCGCGACCAGAAGGTCCGAGGCGACGCCCAGAGCCGGATTGGCTGTGACGCCGCTGTTGCCGTCGGAGCCGCCGCAGTTGGTGCCGAGGATGAGCTTGTCGGCGGACAAGCGTACGCGGCGGATGTCGTTGACGCGCGGCAACAGTTGGGCGATGGCATTAACGCCGGCGTCCACAGTCTTGCCGATGCCGCCGCACTCTTGGATGGAGAGGACGACTGGCCCCTGCCGATTCGCAGCGCCGCTGAAGGAGAGTTGGGTCAGTCCTTGGCCTTCGACGAGGTGGATCGCCTGGCCGGTCTCGCAGCCCAGACCGATGAGGATATAGGCGGCGACGTTGGCGTGCTTGGCGAATCCGGCGAGGGTGCGGTCGAGCTGGTTGTGGTCCGGCCCGTCGTATTGCATGGCGCAGCCGGCCTTGTGCGTGATGGCGACAACACCGTCCACGTTGGGATACTGCTTCAATAGATCGGCGGCGCGGAAACGCTCGGAGATGTATTTGCTGGTCGAAGCCGAGCAGTTGACGGTACTGATGATGGCGATGTAGTTGCGCGAGCCGTAGCGGAACGGTTCGGGGCGGTCCGGGCCGCGGTCGTAGCCCGACCAGAAAATCGGCTCCGCGGCGCGGGGAGGCGGCGGCACGTCCCGGCAAAAGGCGTAATCGCGCTGGAAGTTGTCCGCCGCGACGTTGTGTACGTGGACGTGACTGCCGGGCGCGATGTCTTCTTTGGCGAAGCCGATGATTTGGCCGTACTTGTAGACCGCTTCGCCTTTCTTGATAGGCCGAAGCGCCATCTTGTGGCCCAAGCCGACGCGCTGTGCAACTTCGAGGCGTGCACCGTTGTGCTCTATTTCAAGGCCGGCCTGCAAATGCCTGGCGGCGACGGCGATGTTGTCTTCGGGTCTTAAATGGACGGCGACTTGGGAGAGCGGCACGGCGGACATGACAGTGCTCCTTAACTATTGCACCCGGTCACGATACCACGCGCTCGGCACGAGAGCAAATCTCAATGCGATCCGGCTTGTAATCAGCCCGTTGGGCGTACAGAATACAAACGTGCGTTCAGGAGAGGCACGATGACGACGACATCCGCAACCTTCGCGAAGCCAACCAAACCGGCGCCGCCGCTAGAACAAGGCGATCACTTAACGCGTGCTGAATTTGAGCGGCGCTACGAGAATATGCCGAATCTGAAGAAGGCGGAACTTATCGAGGGGCTCGTTTACTTGCCATCGCCAGTTGGCTTCGATCGACATGCCGGCCCACATGCCGACACGATCGGTTGGCTTGGCGTGTATCGGGCTGCGACGCCAGGCGTCGAGGTGGGCGACAATACCAGTATTCGGTTGGATCCGGATAACATGCCGCAACCGGATGCTGCTTTGATCATCGTGGCGCCGAAGTGGGCGCGCGTCCGAAAAAGCCCTGATGATTACATCGAAGGATCACCAGATTTGCTTGCAGAAATCGCGAGTTCCAGCGTTAGCGTCGATTTGAACCAGAAGTTCCGGGTCTATCGACGCAACGAAGTTCAAGAGTACATCGTCTGGCGCGTGCTCGACCAGGAAATAGACTGGTTTCGGCTTCGTGAAGGGGACTACCAAAAGCTGATCGCGGATGAGAACGGCATCTATCGCAGTGAAGTCTTTCCCGGGTTGTGGTTGGATGCACCGGCAATGGTGCGTCGCGACCTGGCGCGCGTGCTCGCGGTCCTACAAGAGGGACTCCAAAGTGTCGAGCATGCGGAGTTCGTGAGGCGCCTCCAAAGCTGAGCTCCGGCCTTTGGTCCAAACTTCTTTGCTGCTGCAGAATCTCACTCACCTCTTCCGCCTAGAGCAATCCTGCTGCAAATTCCGTGCGGAGAATTCGCGAAGAATCGGCAAGAGGGGTGCAGTTTGCCGACCGCGCCCTGTACTCTAAACACAGAGCGGCCGAATCGCTTCTTCCCTGGTCCGAGTCTCGCCCTCGTTTATCCGAGAATCCTTACATATGACGCACACATCACCCTCCAGGCCCTTGCCGGAAGGCCTGCTCGTGGCCGGCAGCATCGCGGTCGTGCTGCATCTTTCCGTGTTTGTGGTCTATGTAATCGGCCAATCCAGCGGCCCGTGGCCGGTTCCAGTGGATCCCGGAATCAGCATGGTCGATCCGCCGTTTTTCACGCTGCAGATGCGCGAGATGGTGAAAGACTACTATCTGCAGCCCATGCGCATGACCCACACGTATCGTTTCCGGAGCAATAAGTCCGATGTTCCGGGAGTGCAAATGGAGGCGCGTTTGAAGTACGCGAACGGCAAAGAGGAGACGATTCTCTTGCCGGACAAAAATGCCTGGCCATGGATTCGTTACCGCCAGGTGCTCTTGGCGCAGGGCTTGGGAGGCGATGAGCGTGTTTTTCCCATGGGAGGTGAAACGGTACCGGCGCCCAACAAGCAAGTGCAAACGGTGAAGATTTGGGAATCCGAATCGGAAAAGGAGCCGCTCAAGCTCAAGACGGTGCCGGAGCACCTGGTTCCACGCGATCGGCCGGTGTTCAAGCCCTCGCCCATGGCGGAAATCCTGGCGCGCTCCTATATGCGCTTTTTGGCGCGTGAATACAAAGCCGCCTCCGTGGAGATCATTCGGCGTTCACGCGATTCCGTGCGGCCGGAAAGCCTGCTCCTCCCGCAGCTCGTCGGCAATTTCGATGAATTCGTGTGCAGTTTTGGGGAATACCGTGAAAAGTAACCTACCGATGGATCGACAAACCCGGCTCGATAATGCCGGCGGGGAATACACCGGCTGGTTCGCGTCCTGGAACAAGTTCTGGTTCGGCGCGATCGACCCGGTCGGCTTCCGCGTTGTTCGCTTTCTGTTCGGCCTTCTCCTGGTGGCCTGGCTTCTTGGCTTCGCCGGTCATGAGCATGCCTATTTCGGTTTGGATGGCTGGCTCGATGAGCAAGCGTACCGAGAGATTTCCCGGCAGCCGGAGCTGCGGGCGTCCGAACCCATTGGTTGGTCGCCGCTTTACCTGGTCGGCGGCAATCCCACAGCGCTGCAAGCCTTTTACTGGACGTCCGTGGGCGTGCTGTTGTTGTTCGCCCTGGGCGTCGCCACGCGCGTTACCGGTGTCTTGACCTGGCTTGTCGTCGTCTCCTTCGTCGCCAACCCCGCGGTCAGTTTCGATGTGGATTATCTCTTGGTGATCGTCGCGTTTTACATGGCGATTGGCCACTTGTTTCACGGCCTTTGGAACGGCGAACTGTCCGGCGCGGAGCGTATTCTTGGACCGCGCTCGGCGTGGCTTTTGGGCGGGCTATTCAGCCGCAAGCATTCAGGCGAGGTGCGGCCCAGTGTGGCCGCGAACCTGACGCTGCGGCTCTTGACGATTCACTTCGCCCTGATTATCGTGGCGAGCTTTTTTCACAAGTTGCAAATACCGGAATGGTGGGCCGGCATCGCCTTTTGGTTCCCGCTGCATCCGCCGATGGAAACGACACGCGAACAAGTCCAGCGCCTGGTCCCGAACGGTCCGTCCTATCTGTTCGTATTGACCTTGAGCCAGTATCTTGTGCTTGCCTGGCAATTTGCTTTTGTGTTCTTCGCCTGGCGGCGCGGCTGGTGGCGCGTAGTGCTCATCGGCGGCAGCGTGATCGGCTGGATCGGCTCGGTGTTTGTCTTTCGCGAGCCGCTGTTTGGCCCCGTGTTCTTTATCGCCAGCCTGTGTTATCTGACGCCCGGCGAATGGCGCGCCCTGGGCGAGCGCGTGACAAGTTGGCGCGCCGGGGCGCCCTCGACGCCACACCGGGCCAAGATCAAGGTCTGGGCAGGTTGACGTTTTTTTGAGAAATCCAGAACCCGGTGCCACGCCCACGCCAAAGCGCCCGTGACGTAACCTCTGCAGTGCGAGGCGTGGGCGTGTCAGCGTCCCCGGCCACAACTTGACGTCTTTGCACAGGCCGCACGCCCACGCCTCGCATTGCAAAGAACTCGTCATCGACGCAACGGCGTGGGCGTGGCACCGGTCACCCTGGCTTTTTCAATCTGATCCTCAAAAGAGTTGGCAGTATCCCATGCAAGGACGTATCCTTTTTGCCGTTCTGTTGCTCGTTGTCGTCGGCGGCCTGTGCTGCGCGCCGCGCGACGATAAACCCCCGGTCGTCATCGGTCCCAACGGCAATGACAAGAAAGCGCCGGACCTCCCCGGTCCACTGCAAGCGCGCATCGAAGCCGCCTTGAAGCATGTGGCCGAGCGCGATCTCCGCACCGACAACGGCTTTTGGACGATCTTTCACGGCATCCTCGGCAACGGGCTGGAAACGACGCTGCTCGATCCCGCCACCGGCACGCGCGTGAACGCCATCGATCATATGCGCGCGGGCAACACCGTTCGCGGCATGACCTTTATCCCGTCGCGGGACGGGCTCGACGTTGTGACGTTTGGTCCTTCGAAAGGCTTCGACGGACCCGTGGGGGAGCAATTCGTCAGCCAGGGGCACCAAGACCAGTTCGTCGCAGAGATGATGCAGTGGGGTTTGCCGGCGGACACGAAGTTCACGGTGAAGGGCAAGGAACATACCTTCGAAGATTTCATCCGTTTTTCGAGGGCGCGCGTTCGCACCGACGCCAAGCAAGAGTTAAGCTGGGCCCTGATCGTCGTGGGGCAGCATTACGGCGTCGACCATACCTTCACCAATAGCGAAGGCGACAGAATCCATTTCGAAGACATGGTGCGCTATGAGCTGGAGCAGCCCATTGTCGGGGCGGCTTGCGGCGGCACGCATCGTCTGTTCGGACTCACCTGGGTGTATCACCTGCATCGCAACAAGGGAGGCGCCAAGGACGGAGTCTGGAAAGGAGTCGCGGACAGGATCGAGGAATACAAGGCCAACGCCAAGCGCAATCGCAACAAGGGCGATGGATCGTTTTCCACCGCGTATTTCGAAGGCCCGGGTAATGCCAGCAATACCCAACTGCGCATCGGCACCACCGGCCATATCCTGGAGTGGCTTGCCTTAGCCATGACCGACGAGGAATTGAAGTCCGCCTGGATGCAGGAAACCGCCGGGGCGCTGGCGGTCATGATTCTCAATCAGCGCGAAGAAGCCGTGGACGGCGGCTCGCTCTATCACGCCGCCCACGGTTTACGCATTTACCATAGCCGCGTGTTTGGCCCGCCCATCCCGGTTATTCCCCTGCCTCCCAAGGATTGAGGCCCAACGCTACTTCTTCACCTTTTGCAGCGCCCGCTGCAGTTCGTCCATCAAGGCGTCCATCAGTTCGTCCGGGCTGTCGGCAACACCCACGTTTTTCGCGATCGACTTCGGCGAAGATTGATATTCCGATTTCTTCTTGGGCGCTTGCTCCAGAGTGAAAGTGGGCGCGAACTTGGGCGGCCATTTACAATCTTCCATGCACGAAATCTGCGTTGAGGCCTTTTCGACTTTGTTGCGCACGTAGAGCTGAAATGGATTGGCGAAGGTTCCCTTTATCGGGTTGAAAATGTGCTTGGCCGGATACCAGTCGCCGGTCCAGCCGTCGGCGATCACGGTGGCTTCGTCCCATTTGGTGATGTCGCCGGTCTCCACCGTCAGCTTGTCGATTTTGCCCGGTTCACCCATTACGGCCCAGGCATGGTCCCAGTTCTGGGCGCCTACCCAAAAGATCTTCTTTCGGTTCTTGGTATTCTCCAGAAGCCAGGTCGCGGCGATGGCCGACTTCTCGCCGCAATTGCCGTGCTTGAATTTGATGGACCGGCGCACCGAGCGGATGCGGCCTTCGTCGCCGTGCGGCGACGTGGACTGCCAAGTCAAGAGATAGAATTGATTGGCGTTGAAGCCCGAGTCTTCCATCATCTTCTTCAGCCGGCGTTTTTTCTCGGCGTCGCTCAGCGCCTGGTCATGTAGTGTGGCCAGGATTTTCGAACGCATGGCCTTGGCGTCCTTCACGGTTTGACCGACAAAGTCGGACATATCTTGCTTTTCCGACGGAGATAGCTTGCGTCCCCGTGCTTTTTCCTCGCCGGCGACAACGCTCTTGGTATGCGCATCCAGAACGCCGGCGGAGGTATCTGTTTCGGCGCGCATGTAGCAGAACAGGAACATGTCGAACTTGGACAGCGGCGACCCGTAGTAACTAGTGATTCGAAACGGCACGTTGATGGACGTGATGCTTAGCTTGTTCACATACTTGATCGCGTCCTTGGCCAACTGCATGTTTTCGTCGAGAAGCGCGCTCACTTACCACCCCTAAGATGTCAGATCCATTCGCCCAGACCGTTTTATCTCACGGTTAGGTGTTTGGCATTCGAAATCGTGCTTGGTTAGCTCTTACTTGACTAATGACTTTTTGGGCGACAAGCCGGACACTGAAGAACAAGATTCCAGCACTTTTTTCTCGAACCGAAAAGCCGCGGTGCAGGCCGCCGCTGGCAATTGGGGACAGCCGCCCATTGCCTCGTTCGGCGCTGGCACGATATGCTGACAGTAACTGCATTGGGACCAAAAGACATGACCCGCCTTGGAGTTGTAACACCTTCCCTCATGAATTCTTTCCCGCGGCAACTCGTCGGCAACGTCACCAAAAAGACAAGTGTCTGGTTCGGCATCGCGCTCCTTGTGATTGGCGCGCGCTGCCCTTTGACTTGGGGTCAAACGCTAGTGCAACAACAAGGCCCGGCCAAGATTTACTTGTCCGGCGTCGAGGGCAAGGATGTCGTGCAATTGCGCTTCGCCGATGTCTTGAAAGTGACGGTGGAGGTCGAAGGAGACAAAACACTTGAAGTTCGGACGCCGGATAGCATCACGCAGTCCGTGGGGTGGAAAGTGCTTGGCGCGACGCCGGCGCAGACATCTGTCCCGAAACCGGGAGCGCGTGCACGCTGGCGAAAAACCTACGACTTAGAGGCGCTCGCTCCGGATTCGTTGACGCTGCAGGTTGAGCCCCTGTCTTGGCGGGAAAAAGGCGGCGTGTTTTCCACGGTCACCTTCCAGCCGATCGCGATTCAGGTCCGCACCACCATCGACGAGCCGGATTTGAAAAAACTGCGCGATCCCACACAGATCGAGCGCGTGCCAGCGGCTAGTTCCTGGCCCTGGCTGCCGTGGGCCGGTGCCGGACTCGGGACGACCGCCGTGTTGGGGCTGGCAGCCTACTTGCTAAGAAGAAGAGCGCGCGCGGCCCGGGCGGCGCTGACGCCGGAAGCTTTGGCACTTTACGAGCTCGATCGCCTGGAACGACTGCGCTGGCCCGAAAAAGGCCGGGGCGAGCGTTTCGTCAGTCTCCTAAGCAACGTGCTCCGCAATTACCTGGAGAAAAAATGGAACTTGCCGGCGCGCCGGCAGACCACACCGGAGTTTCTGCGCACGTTGAGCTCGCAGTGGGTTCTTGACGAAGCGCAGTCGAAGTTTCTTGCCGAGTTTCTCGACCAGTTCGATCTGGCCAAGTTCGCGGGTGTGGAACCAGCGGCGAGTTTTTGCGACAACCTGGCGAAACAGGTCCGGGAATTTGTTCGGGGACAAGCGCCAGCCGGCAAGAATTGACGGTTCCCCGCGTTCCAGGACTGCTTGCGGACGGACGATCCGCCCAGCGAACAGGGCGACCGGAACGCGGGGACCGGGCTTGGGCGCCGGCCTAAGCACCTACAATTTCATGGTGGTTATTGCGGACCCCACTGACGGTGTTGATTCTATACCGGACCGGTTCTTCGTGAATCTCGAAAACTACTTAGTGTGCACTTTACTTCCAATTTTTCTTTTTTCCGCCACACCCTTGACTACTGCGTCGCATGCTCTTACTATTGACTGACCAGTCAGTCAGTTAAATCGAGCCCGACGCGCGAGCAAGGGCTTCTTTCGAGAACGCATATGCCCGTCGTTTCCAAAGAAAGGCGTGGCCGTCCCAAGCGGCCCGTCGAACAGCTCCAAGAGAGGCGCGAGGCGATTCTCGACGCCGCCGCCCCCGTGTTCGCGCGGCACGGCTATCCCGGCACGGAGATTCAAGCCGTCGCCGACGCGTGCAACGTCGGCAAGGGCACGATCTATTTGTATTTCGCCAGCAAGGAAGACCTATTTCTGGCGGCCGTGGACCGCGGCATGCTCCGTCTTTGCGCGGCGATCGAAACCGGCATCGCGGGCATCAGCGATGCTCTCGACCAGCTCGCGGCGGCCATTCGAACGTATTTGCAGTTTTTCCGTGATTATCCGGAATACGTCGAGCTCTTGATTCAAGAACGCGCGGAGTTTCGCGACCGCAAGCAACCGACCTACTTCGAACATCGCGAGCGCAACGCGGAACGTTGGCGCGACCTCTATCGGGGCCTCATCGCCGCGGGCCGCGTGCGCGACGTGCCGGTCGAGCGGATCATGGATGTCTTGGGCAATTTGGTTTACGGTACGATGTTCACCAATCACTTTTTGAAAAAGCAAAAACCCCCCGCAGCCCAGGCGGCGGAAATAATCGACATCGCCTTCCACGGCATCCTAACGCCGGCCGAGCGCCGCCGGCGCGATTGACGGAGAAACCCTAAACTCGAAACTCGAAATCCGAAATCCGAAACAATCCAAATCGCAAAGGAAAAAACAAAAGCCGGACTTGTTTGGGTGTTTCTGCTTTAGATTTTGAATTTGTTTCGGATTTGGTTCTACGGAGTTCGAATTTGGTTTCCGTCTTGTTTCACTATTTCCGCTTTGGATTTTGAATTTGTTTCGGATTTGGTGCTTCGGATTTCGGATTTGAATTCCGTCTCGTTGAATTGACATCAGGGAGTCAGCAATCATGAGGCATCGCACTTGGGCCTGCGCGGCCGGCTTCGTCTTTGCGGTTTTGCTCGCGGGCTGCCAGAGAGCGGCCCCGCAAATGCCGACGCCGCCGCCCCCGCCGGTCACCGTCGCGTCGCCGACGCGCTTGGACCTTGCCGACTATCGCGACTACACGGGCCGCGTCGAGCCGGTCGAGACGGAAGAAGTTCGGGCGCGCGTCAAAGGCTTTTTGAGCAAGATTCACTTTCAGGAAGGCGCGGAAGTAGAAAAGGGCGACCTTTTGTACGAAATTGACCCGCGCACGTTTCAGGCCGACCTGGACAAGGCCAAAGCACAAGTCGCTCAGGCGAAGACGCATCAGCAGCTGGCTATCGGCGAGGCGGAGCGGGCCATCGGTCTGCGCGCCAGCCGGGCCATCAGTGAGGAGCAGTACCAGCAAACGATCGCCACGCGCAACGCCGCCGAGTCAGCGCTGCAGCAAGCCAACGCCTCGCTGGAAAGCGCCAAATTGGAACTGGAATTCACCAAGATCCGCGCCAAGATCGACGGCAAAATCAGCCGCACCCTGGTCACGCAGGGCAATCTCGTCGGCTTCAATCAGCCCACTCTCTTGACCAACATCGTTCGATTGGATCAGGTCTACGTCTACTTCGAAGAAACCGAGCGCGGCCTGGACGACTTCGATAAGCTGGCGCGGGCGAAAAAAGTCGCCAATATCGTCGAGGCCAAGATTCCCGTGCAGGCCGGGCTGGCCTGGGAAAATGGCCATCCCCACAAGGGACTGCTCGACTTCCGCGACAACAAGATCGACCCCGGCACGGGCACCATTCAGCTCCGAGCCCTCATGCCCAACTCCCAGCGCACCCTGATCCCCGGCCAATTCGTCCGCGTGCGCGTCGCGCTCGGCGCGCCCAAGCCGCGCTTGCTCGTGCCGGAGCAAGCGTTGCAGCGCGACCCGAACGGCAAGTATCTCTTAATCGTGAAGGACGACAACATGGTCGAGCGCCGCGCCGTGACAACCACTCTCCTACACGAAGGCCAGGTGGTCATCGACAGCGGCTTACAGGCCCAGGATCGCGTCATCATCAACGGTCTGCAGCGCGCCCGCCCCGGCGCCCCGGTCGCCCCGCGGAATGAAGATTCGAAGGCTTCTTGACGGTGCATCATGTTTTCCAAATTCTTTATCGACCGGCCCGTATTCGCCAATGTGATCGCGGTGGTCACGATTCTGTTCGGCGTCGTGGCCCTCTGGCGGCTGCCTGTCGAGCGCTACCCGGAAATCACTCCGCCCACCGTGCGCGTGAGCGCCTTCTATCCAGGCGCGAATGCCAAAGACGTGGCCAACACCGTCGCCGCCCCGCTCGAGCAAGAGGTCAACGGCGTCGAAGGCATGCTGTACATGTCTTCCACGAGCTCGAACGACGGCTCGTATCAGCTCACGGTCACCTTCGAGATCGGCACCAAGCTGGATCAGGCGCAAGTGCTTTTGCAAAACCGCATTGCCCAGGCCGAGCCGCGCCTGCCCGAGGAAGTGCGCCGCCAGGGCATCAGCGTCAAGAAACAGGCGACCAACATCGTGCTCGTGATCTCGTTGTCCTCGCCCGACGGCAGCTTCAACAACCTGTACCTGTCCAACTACGGCGTGCTTTTTCTGCGCGACGAGCTGAGCCGCGTGCCCGGCGTGGGCGACGTGCAAGTCGTCGGCGGCGGCACCTACGCCATGCGCGTCTGGCTCGACTCAGACAAGCTCAAGAGCCGCTCGCTGACGACGCAAGACGTGGTCGCGGCCCTGCAAGCACAAAACGTGCAGGTCGCGGCCGGGCAGATCGGCCAACCCCCGGCGCCCACAAATCAAAAATTCCAGTTCACCGTGACAACCCGCGGCCGGCTCAGTGAGCCCGAGGAGTTCGGCGGCATCGTCGTCAAGACGGCCGACGATGGCCGGGTCACTTATCTGCGCGACGTGGCCGACGTCGAACTGGGCGCTCAGTCCTACGACACGTTTTCCTCGCGCACGGGACAAGAAGCCGCCAGCTTGCTCATCTTTCAGCTCCCCGGCTCCAATGCCATCAATGTTTCCGAAGGCGTCCGCGCGGCCATCGCGAAACTGGCCCAGTCGTTTCCGCCCGGTTTGCAATATGACATCCCGTTCGACACCAGCCGCTTCGTCGATGCCGCCATCCGCGACATTTATCGCACCCTCCTGGAAGCTGCCATCCTCGTGCTGATCGTCATCGTCGTGTTCCTGCAGGATTGGCGGGCCATGCTTGTGCCGGCGACCACCGTCCCCGTGACCATCATCGGCGCCTTCGCGTTCATGCCGCTCATGGGCTTTACCGTCAACCTGCTCACGCTGTTCGGCCTGATTCTCGCGATTGGCATCGTCGTGGACGACGCCATCGTCATTGTCGAAAACGCCGCGCATCACATTGAAAAAGGCCTCAAGCCGCGCGAGGCGACCATCCAGGCCATGCGCGAAGTGACCGGGCCGGTGATCAGTATCACGCTGGTGCTGATGGCGGTGTTCTTGCCGACGGCGTTCTTGGGCGGCATCACCGGCCAGCTCTATCGCCAGTTCGCGCTCACCATTGCCGCCACCGCTTTCCTGAGCGCGATCAACGCACTCACGCTCAAGCCGGCCCAGTGCGCCCGCTGGCTCAGGCCGCGCAAGGAGCGCAAGAACTTCTTCAGCCGCGGCTTCGATTTCGTCTATGGCTTCATCGAGCGCGGCTACGCCTGGTGCGTGCGCGGCCTGCTGCGCGTGTCCCCCCTCGTGCTTGTCGTCTTCGCGGGCTTGATCGGACTCACCGGCTGGTGGTACTGGTCGCTGCCGTCCAGCTTCTTGCCCACGGAGGACCAGGGCTACGCCATCGTCAGCGTGCAGCTGCCTGACGCCGCCTCGCAAGACCGCACCAAAAAAGTAATCGAGCGGCTCAACAAGATCTTCGAAAAAACCGAAGGCCTCACCAACTGGTTCGTGCTCGGCGGCTTCTCCCTCCTGGACGGGACCAATGCCCCCAACGCCGCCACCAGTTTCATCGTCTTCAAAGGCTGGGACCAGCGCAAAGCGGCGCACCTGAGCCAAGACGCCTTGCTGGGCCGGCTCAACGGCGAGTTCGCCGACATAGAGGAAGCCATGGTCACCGTGTTCGCGCCGCCCGCCATTCAAGGATTAGGCGTGGCCGGCGGCTTCCAGATGCAGATCGAAGACCGCGGCGGCGTGGAATTGCACGGATTAGAACAAGGCATCGCCGACGTGCTGGAACAGGCGAAAAGCCATCCGGAGCTCGGCTTCACTTTCAGCACTTTTCGCGCGGGCGTGCCGCAGCTCTGGCTCGACATCGATCCCGTCAAGGTCTACAAGCTGCACCTCACGCTGCCCGAAGTGCATCGCACGCTGCAATCGTATCTGGGCTCCGCCTACGTCAACGACTTCAACAAGTATGGCCGAACCTATCAGGTGCGCTTGCAGGCCGCCGGGCAACACCGCAACAGCGCCGACGACATCCGCATGCTCGAGGCACGCAACAAGAACGGCCAGATGGTCCCTTTGGGCGCGGTGCTGACGGTGCGCGAAGTCCAAGGACCGCAAAGCATCAGCCGCTACAACCTCTATCCCACCGCCGCGGTCAACGGCTCGGCCGCACCCGGCTTCAGCTCCGGCGACGCCCTCAGAGTAATGGAGAACATCGCCCAGCAAAAACTCCCCGATTCCATCGGCTACGACTGGACCGGCATGTCGTTTCAGGAAAAGCGCGTCGGCAGTGAAGCGATCATCATCTTCGCATTGGCGGTGCTCCTAGTTTATCTCGTGCTAGCGGCCCAATACGAAAGCTGGCTATTGCCGTTCGCAGTCATCCTGGTCGTGCCGCTGGGTCTCTTGGGCACGGTGGCGCTCACCGACCTCAGGGGCATGGAGAACAACGTCTACGTGCAAATCGGCGTGGTGCTGATCATTGCTTTGGCGAGCAAGAACGCGATCCTGATCGTCGAATTCGCCCGCGAATTGCGGCTGGCGGGCCACTCGATCCGCGACGCCGCCGTCCAAGCCGCCCGCAAACGCTTCCGGCCGATCCTCATGACCTCGTTCGCGTTCATCCTGGGCGTGTTGCCGCTCGTCTGGGCCACCGGCGCCGGCGCTGCCGCCCGCCGCGCCCTGGGCACCGCCGTATGCGGCGGCATGCTCACGTCCACCGTGCTGGCCGTCTTCTTCGTGCCGGTGTTTTTCGTCGCGTTTCAGTGGCTGATCGAAGTTTTGTTTGGGCCGCCCAAGGTGATTGCGGAAAGTGAAGAGTCCGTGGCGACTGTGTCGCCGAACGGGCAGGCGGGGCGGCCGGTGGAGTTGGTCAAAGAGGCCTGATGGTTTCTGTATGGTGCAGGCTGGACTTCCGGCCCTCGAAAGCAGTCCTTAGAATATCCAAAGGAAGGAGGACCAGCATGAAGACGAGCGCTGAAAGCACCGGCATGGATCCCGCCCTCAAGGCCGAGATGCAGGAGGCGTGCGACCGAGTCGCCAAGGGCATCCTCCCGACGATGGAGGAGCGGAAAGCGGCCGCCGCGAGGATTGACCGCATGCGGGAGGAGAACGCCAAGCACTTTGGCATTCAGGACGTCACCCTGGACGCCGTCCGCGAGTCCCGCGATAGCCAATGAAGTACGTCATAGACACCTCAGTGGACATCAAGACCTTCGTCCAGGAACAGGACTCGAGCAAGGCGCTCCGGCTCCGTAACGAGTACCATAACCGGGTCCATGAGCTGACCGCCCCCGACATTTTCCCCACCGAGATGTGCAACGTCCTGATGATTCTGGAACGCTCGGGAAAGATCAAGCCGGGCGACGCGGACGTTTTCTTCAGGCAGTTTTTGAGCCAGCTTCCGCCGCTCGTCGCGGGCATTCCCCTACTGCCGCGGGCACTTGAGATCGCCAAACAGTTCCGGCAGACCGTATACGACTGCCTGTATATCGCCCTTGCGGAACGGGAAGCGTGCGAGCTGGTGACGGCGGATGACAAGCTCGTGAAGGCCGTGCAACCGACGCTGCCGTTCGTGGTTTCGTTATCCAGCCTACCGTAAATGGACGGCGGCCTCCCTTACCAAACATGCCCTCGCTCCGCTACTGTTGCGCCCAGCCGATCGGCCCAAAGTGATTCCGGCCCATCCCGTGCTGGCAGCCTTCTTCGTGCCGGTCTTCTTTGTCGCGTTTCAGTGGCTGATCTAAGCCTTGTACGGGCCGCCCAAGGTGATTGCGGAAAGTGACGAGCCGGCGGCGCCGGTGTCGCCGAACGGGCAAGCGACGCGGCCGGTCGAGTTGGCAAAGGGCTCGTAGCCTGCGGGCAGTGCCCGATGGCGCAAGAACTTACGAACAAGGAATGGCTTCCCCACTCAATGGAATGCCTATGAACCGCGTTGTCATGAAACGAGGATGGAAGGATTCACGCGAGGACCCAACGCTGAGTGATGTTTTGTCTCTGATGGAGATTGTCGAGGCTGAGGAAGGTCGGGATGGTCCGCCCGATATCGTTTTGGAGTTTTTCAATCAGGACGATGCAGATAACGTCGCAGGCGAGTTGGCACACATGCTTGCATTCGACGTCAAGAAGCCTCCGTTGTGGCTGGTCCAGTTCTCGATTCCCCGTGGGAAGGAATGCTATTACCTTGCGACAAGCGCGCCAATTTCCAATGTTTTCGTTGTGCGAACAAGTTGCGGCGTCATCGAAAGGTATCGGCAAGAATGTCTCTTGGAGCGCAGCGGTTTGCTCCGGGAAGCGATTGAGTGGTTTTTGGAGCGCGGTAGTGCCAGTCCTTCCTTGACGTGGCTGGAATATGACAACGTTGTGCGCGATGTAAACCAGATTTCGTAGCACCACCTCATTGTCTTTCGGAGATGCACATCACGCAACCCAACGTCGAGTTTTACGCCGGGACGCCGAAACGACGCGGTCTTCTACTCGCCAATAGTGGCAGCCCTCACGCCGCCCCGTCGGATTTCGTTTCGCGGTGTTGCAACGAATCTGAGTGCCACACCGAATTCATGCACAGAGGGGGTTTCTGTGTGTGCGCTCGTCCCTCACCGAGACGATCCAAGCGATCGTTTCGCAATTCGGCGGCGGACGAGCCGGCGCCGACACCTTGATGCACGAGCACATTGCCTTCCCAGAGCAGCCCGGCATTTGGGCGCACGGCCTCGTCGTCCGGATGCGTCCTTTCATCCTCGGATCGCACTTTGGGACTAATCGAAATCTCGGCCTCCTGTCGGCGGGTGTCGAAGTAATCGTCAATCTCTTTCCGGTGCCGGAGGTAATATGCGATCACGCCGTATACGTCTGCCAGGTTGAGCGTCGGATAGCCGTGAGCAATGGTTTCCGGTTCGGCGCCGTTATGGAACTCCCGGATCACGATGTCGAGCAGCACCTGCGAGTCTCCCACCCGGATGACGCCGTGTTCGTCGACACGCAGAGGAGTGGGATCGGTCTGGATTGTCAACGGCATGGTATCTCCTTCATTCCGGCCCTACCCGGCATATAACGCACAGACTAGACATTCTAGCACGGGCCTATGGCACGCGGAAGGCGTCGAACCATCGATACGGTTGACGATTCGGGCCAGGAAAGGGGGGGGTGTGGGTGTGTCGCGCGACCAATCCCACAACTTCCTTGTCCTCAAATAAGTTACGGCAACGGATAGGTCGCGCGGGTCCGGCATCAATTTGGTCGCTGGTCTGGGACCGCGGTCGCTGCTTCCGGCTCGTACCCCAATTGCCCTAATCGCCGTGCATCGCCCGCAGCCTTGGCGATAGCCGCAGCAGCCATTGCACGCGCTCGAACTCGTCGAGCCAATCTTGCGTGACTTGGACAAGCAAGGGATCGTTCGAGACGGCGAGGCCCGTGGGACAGCTTGGCCCGGCTTGTTCGCGCAGGAGTTGCCGGTATTTGCTGAGCGTGCGGTCGCCGAAGCGGGCGACTTCATGGCCGTCTTCACTGAAGAAGACGACGACGGGGACGCGGTTGCCGGCGTTCATTTGCAGGACGCGCTGGGCGTCGGGGTGGTCGTCGCGGTCGAGGTAGCGGGTCTGGATTTGCGGCGAGGCGGCGGCGAAGTGCTCGAAGATCGGGCACTGGTTGATGCAATCGCCGCACCACGCGCCGGCGAGGACCAGGACGGGCATCTTGCGGGTGAAGGCGCCGAGCAGGCTTTTCTGGTTAGCGCTGAGCGTCACCTGGGCGTGCATCGCTTTCCAGCGCTCGAGCTGTCCCGGGTTAGCGTAGCGCGTCAGGAATTCGTTGTAAGGCAGAGCGACCGTAAACTTGTCGAAGAGATTCATGGTGTCAATCCTCGAAGAATCATACCCCCCGTCAGGTGAAGCCGCCCTCCAAGAATCCTAGCGGTGACAAGTCACCGCACTCCAAAATGTCGCCGCATTGTCATTCTACGTTAACCGCACATCGACGCTGGCGGCGTGCGCGGTGAGGCCCTCTTTGTTCGCTAGTATGCGTACGTCTTCCGCCAGGGCGGCCAGCCCTTCGGCGCTGAAATCGAGCACGCTGGAGCGGCGCAAGAAATCGTTGGCGGACAGGCCGCTGGCGAAGCGCGCGGTGCCGCCGGTCGGCAGCACATGCGACGGGCCGGCGACGTAATCGCCCAGGGCGACCGGCGTGTGCGGCCCGAGAAAAATCGCGCCGGCGTTGTCGATCCTCTGGGCTAACTGAGCCGGTTCCTTGGCCTGGATATGCAAATGCTCCGGGCCGAGCCGGTTTGTCCAGGCGGCGGCCTGCGCGGCGTCGCGCGCGAGCGCCAAGGCGCCGAAGCGCTCGAGGCTCGCTCGGGCCAGGTCGCCGCGGGCAAGCTTGGGCAGTTGCCGGTCGAGCGCGGCTGCCACTTGATCGAGCAGCGGCTCGTGCCATGTAATCAAAACCGCGCTGGCCGGATCGTGCTCCGCCTGGCCAATAAGATCGGCGGCGACATAGTCCGGGTTGGCCGTCTCGTCGGCGAGGACGACAATCTCGCTGGGCCCGGCGAGGCAGTCGATAGCGACCTGGCCGAAGACATATTTTTTGGCCAAGGTAACGAAAATGTTTCCGGGACCGACAATCATGTCGACGGCAGGTATTTCTTCGACGCCGTAAGCAAGAGCCGCGACGGCCTGGGCGCCGCCCACGCGGTAGACTTCGTTTACCCCGAGCTCATGGCAAGTGGCCAAGAGGTCGGGGTTGTACGCGCCGTTCGGCGTGGGCGGCATGACGACGGCGATCTCGGTTACGCCGGCGGCTTGAGCGGGACAGACGGTCATTAGGAGCGTGGACGGATAGGCCGCCGCGCCGCCGGGCACACACACGCCGACGCGTTTGAGGGGCCGATAGCGCAGCCGGAGTTGGTGCTTGCCGGCGACCGTGAGCGTCGCATCGGCGTGCAAGAGACCGAGCTGAAAGCCAAGGATGTTCTGGCGGACGCGGCGGAGCGTGGCCAGGAAATTGGGGTCCGCGCTCTTGTGCGCTAGGTCCAGCTCGGCCGCTGGCACCCGAACGGTTTGAGCGGTCAGTCGAACTTTATCCAATTGTTCCGTGAAGTAGAGGAGCGCCGGCAACCCGCGCGTGCGCACGTCCGCGCAGATTCGATCGACCACTTTCGATGGCGGCAATGCCGCGCCGAACACCTGCTCGGTCAGCGCCCGGCCGCGCGGCGACACGACGTCCGCCTGCAAGCTCAATTGGCGGCAGAGCTCTTCCAGCTGTTGGGCCGCGTCGGCTTGCGTGTGCCTTATGCGGCGCATTACGATCGCTGCCATGATGTACGTTTCTATGACCAGACAGGAACTATAGGGATCGCACAAGCGGATTGCAAGAAAGTGCGCGGCCCACTTGTGCCGAATCAGTGCGCCAGCCAACCCAGCGTGCGCAAATCTTCACAAGGTTCCAGAAAACTGCAGCTGCCGAAGGACAGCACCAGCCCTCGGCGCGCGGCCGCCACGTCGTCGGGCGTCACGTGCCGTTCGCGCCAATGCAGTCCGTCTTCCTCGAACCGGAAATGCTTGTATTCTTCCTCCTCCAGGAGCGCGCTGAGCTCCGTCTCCTCAAGCGTGTGCTTCCAAAGAAAGCAACCGGCGGCAAACAGGTTGACGAAGCCATGCATGTGCACTCCCAGCGTCGCATCGAAATGACGCATGGGATGGTGCAAGCCGGCGGTTGATTTGAGGGGAACGTGCGCGGCACGGCAGGCGGCAAGAGCCAAACCGACCAATGCCGTGGACGGAAAGGCGGACGCTTCTGTGCCGCCTGTGCGCAGCTTGAATCCGGGCGGCCTGCAGCGCGTCCGCGCAGCGGCTTCACGCGAGGCGCGTTCGTCATGAAGGGCCTGGATCAGACTCAAGAAAGTCTGCCGCTCCGCATGGGGCGCTTCGAAGAACGGAGTCAGCTGGGGCGGTCCGGTTGTCTCGATCAAGAAAGCCGTGGTGGCGATTAACGAAGCGATTTGGTTGGATTTGGCAGGCGCGAAAGGCGAGGCCGGCAGCCGGACTTCGTAGGTGTCGGCGGCGATCTGTTCGCCGTGCTGTTCGCGCAGGCGCGCGATGTCGGCCAGGTCGGCCTTGACAGCGGCGAAGTACTCGTTCGGGCTGTCGCCGCCGCGTCCCAGAACGCACAGCGCGGCGGGCTCAGTCAGCTCACGCACATCCAGTTCCGAGAGCCGCGCTGCTGGACAGATGAAACGGCCCAGCAGCCATGCTTGGGGCGACTTGCGATAGTGCAAGTAATTGCGCCAGGCTTCATCGAGCGGCAGACTGGCCGGCGGAAACATGCCGGCGTAGTCGACGATGTTGCCCAACAAGGCCCGAAGCGTGCGCTGCATAATGCATTCTCAGCTACTTGTTCGCCGCAAGTGGCAGGCAAACTAGAAAGTTCGCCCCACGAGGAATTCTCCCAGCCATCTGTCATAATAGCTCTATGAACGGACCTGGCGAGAACGCGTGGGAAGACCGCGAGGAAAACGATCCTCGATTGCCTGTCGATAATCCGGAATGGACTGAGCAACCCGCGCGCAAAGGCTTTGCAGCGCTCGCCTGGCTGGCGATCGCCGCTCTGGTCGGATTGGCCGTTTGGAGGAATGCCGATCCGCCCGTCCTGGCCGGGGCCGCCCCGGAGGGCGAGCGCTTTGACCTCAAGCTATTTGAGCTGCAGAGCCGCTACATAACAGGCGCGGCGGACTTTCTGGGCCAGCGCGACCAGCTGTTTCAGCAAATCGATAAACTCGACCGCGGCGACTTGGAGCAAAGACTGCGCTTTGTGACGATCGCGGGTGAACTCGCGGGGCCGCCCGAAGCAATCGAGCGGCTGCGTGCGCTGGAAGCTTTCTTGCCGACAGCCACCGCCGACGAGCGGCGCACGGCCGCGCTTCTGCAGCGACTTTACCGCGATTACGAAGCCGGACGCACAAGCGCGCCGTCCGTCACGAAAGGCGAGCGCGAATTCTTGGAGGATCAATTGGGCTGGTTCGGCAAGCTCGCCCTCAATCCCAAGGCCGCGGCGCCGGTCAATCTGGCCGCGCCTGCGGGCGCTGCGCCGGCGATCGTTTTGGAACAGCCGCCCGGCGGCGCGGACGGTCGCGACGAAGTGCTGTCCCAAGCGCACGCCACCTTTGCCGTCCTGGTGGGCGGCTTCTGCTCGGCCAGCTGTCTTGGGCTGGGCGGGTTCGCAGGCCTCTTGGTGTTTCTCATCCTGGCGGCGCAGGGCAAGCTGCAAGGCGGCATGCTCTTGGACGCGCGGCACGGCGGCGTCTATGCCGAAACGTTCGCCGTCTATATGGCCCTGTTTTTCGGCTTGAGCTACGGACTTGGTATGTTCGCGGAAGGCATGCCGCTCCTGGTGAAAGTCGGCGCTGCAACGGCGCTCAGCCTGGGTGCACTTCTTTGGCCGGTCCTCCGCGGCATTCCCTGGCGCGAAGTGCGCCTGGAAATCGGCTGGACGCTTGGCCGGCAGCCCTTGTTCGAGCCTCTCTGGGGCGTCGCATGTTACGTCATGGCGCTGCCCTTAGTCGCCGTCGGCATTTTTATCACCGTGCTGCTCATCCTCTTGGGCGGCGGCGGGCCCGCACTCGGACTGGGCGACGCCAACCTGCCGCGACATCCCATCCTGGAATGGATTGCCTCGGCTGACGCGAACACGCTCTTCTGGATATTCCTCGATGCCTGCGTGCTCGCCCCGATCGTCGAAGAAACCATGTTCCGCGGCGTATTGTACCAGCACTTGCGCGAGCTCAGCCGGACGTGGCGGTTCACGGCGAGCGTGCTCTTTAGCGCGCTCGTGTGCGGCGTCATCTTCGCGGCCATCCATCCGCAAGGCCTGGTGGCCGTGCCGGTGCTCGCGGCGGTGTCGCTGGGCTTTGTCATCGCAAGAGAATGGCGCGGCAGCCTGATCGCGGCCATGACCGCTCACGGTCTCAGCAATGGACTCGTGCTGACGCTGGCACTGTTGCTGCTGAAATAAAAAAGGCCGGACTTTCGTCCGGCCGATAGTTCTCTCGTGAGTCAGCAAAGTACGATTACTCACTTCTTTAGCTTGAAGGAATTGAAAAACGCTTCCACCAGACCTGCGTCTTGATCGGAGTAGTAGCCTGCTGTCAAAGAAATCATTCTTCCCTCGACCTCCGCAAGCCGTGTCACAATTGTCATAACCTTCTTGGGATTCTCGAGGTCAGTAAGCTCAACAACTACTTCCTTGCCAGGGATTCCAGCCAGCTTTATATCCCGATCACTTTTTACGGTTTTGTTAAGATTGTTGCCAAATTGCTTCTTCATGTTTGACCAATTCTGAGAAAGATCACCTTGCCGAGCGTCGACGGGAGCAATTCTGATCGTGTATATGTCCGTCGTAAACAACTTCACTCCTGTTTCCTTCCCAGCTTCATCCTTTACAATCAACGGAACTGGTTGTTTCGGAAGCGCGACACTTAAGTTCTCATTCTCAGGGGCAAACTCTATCCAGTCGGCCGGTAATTTGTTGGATCCCTGTATAGTTGATACCGGATCGGATTGCTTTGGTGCGATGTTCTCTTTCTTGGCTGGCGCCTCCACCTTCGGCGTGACTACCTTGGGCGGCGCGACCAGCGGCGTGTTCTCGTCGGTGTTGATGTCCCAGTTTTCCGCGGCCGGGCCTTTCATGGTGGCCATGGCTTTGAAAACGGCGTCGGACACATTCTGATCGATGAAGCGAACCGAACCGTCCGTCATTACGGCGTAGGTGCCGCGTTTGCCGTTGTGTGTGATGGGCTTGCCGTTCTTGTCGGCGGAGAGAACAAACGGTGCAACGGAGTTTTTCTCGGGGACGCCGCGCAGCGTGCTGCCGCCGCCGGCGATCCACGGCGTGGGGCCGATCAGGCTGTCGTGCGGCACCTGAATCATCAGGATGGCGTTGGACAAGCCGCGGCCTTCGCGAACGTCGTCGAGCTTGGCGCCTTTTTCATAGCCCAGCACGCCGCGCTTGGTCAGGTAAGCCGGATCGTCGGGCGGATAGTCGGCTGCGTCCAAGCCAATGCCGGCGATGCCGACGAAATGCGTGGCCGCCAGATCAAAAGGCACATCGGCTCGAGACACGAAGAAAGCCGACAGCGGATAGTTGGGATCGAGGAACTGGGGTACAACCGTGTTGCCGGCGGCCCAATTGCTCGGATCGCGCCAAGAGCTTTCGAAGTTGATGCGACTGTAGAGCGTGTCGTGCCCCAGGAATGGCAAAAGTCCAGCCATCCAGCTCACGCGGTGATTGGGCTCCCGGGCCAGGCGTAGCGCGCCGGCGGGCCGTTTGAACGCACCGGGAGGATACTGCCCCGGCGGCACTTGCCGGTCCGACAGGCCTTTCTCCGGCAACAATTTTCCGGCCTTGGCGAGATCGTGGCGCGAAATGAAGCCGGCCACGAGGTCGATTTCCGCGCGAACGCTCAGGGCCAACAGAACCGCGGTGCCATGCAGCCGGCTGAGAGTGGCCTGATCCACCACGAGATCGATGGTAAGCTCGACGGTCTTGCCGGTCTGCGAAAGTAGGATGCGCGAACTGGTAGGCAATTCGTCGTCCTTCTTGATTTGGTTCGGATTGATCCCGCCACCGGGAATTAATCCGCCGGGTAAATCACCGGCTTCTCCGCCGATACCGCCGGGCGGGAATGCGCCTGGAGCACCGGGTGGGGGAATGAGGCCTGCGCCCGGCGGGAATCGGCCGCCGCCCGGCGGGATCATGCCGGGAGGAGGGCCGGCTGGAGGAATCATGCCCGGAGGCCCTCCACCTGGAGGGAACATTCCCGGCGGGAACATGCCGGGCGGGAACGCGCCCCCTGGCAAGTTGGGATCGACTCCCTGCGGGCCATCATCCTTCGGCAAGTCCACTTTGAGTCCCAAGAAGTGGTCCAAAAACCGAGCTATGTCTCGGCAAGTTTCTTCCCTCATTGCTTTGTCGATGTCCCTGGCGTCGCCATCCACCGGGCAAGACATTTCATTCTTCAGACGGAAAATGCGATCGGTTCGTTGCACGAGCGCCACACCCAACGTCCGAATGCGTGGGTTGCGCTCCTGGAGCATCAGCGATACATCCCAAACCTGCCGGCCTTGCCAGTGATTCTTCGTCCTGCCGTCCGGCGTTTTCACGGACACCTTGGCGGCATCCATATCGGTGGCCGAGCTGAACAGCACCTTTTCGTTCGGGGCTGATGTGGCTTCCATACGATCCAAGACGGCTTTGAGCGAAGGCTTGATGGTCATATATGTGTCACTGGCGAGGACGACCGTCTGGGGCGCAGGGGGTTGTCCGCCGCCCATTTGACCCAAACCCGGCACGGCGACCGGACCTCCAATTTGACCCATCATGCCGCCGGGCGGAACCATCATCGGCGGACTGCCAGCCATACCCAACATGCCGCCGGGCGGAACCATCATCGGCGGTTTGCCAGCCATACCCATCATGCCGCCGGGCGGAACCATCATCGGCGGCTTGCCCGCCATGCCCATCATGCCGCCGGGGGGTTGCACGGGCGGGACTCCTACCGGAGGTTGCACCGGGGGTTGGCCGACCGGAGCGCCGCCGCCTTGCTTGGTCACAGTCCAACGCCAATTGTCGCGCGTATTCGTCGCCGTACCGGCCATGGAATTGCCGGTGATCGTGCCGCGGTAAACAATACCGCCGGCAAATGTGATAGTCACACTGGCGCCGTTTTGGTTCCAACGGCCTTGCGATGCGCCGTCGGCATCGACCATGGTAGCCTGCCCGCCGGCGTTGAAAGTGAATTGTAGCTGGTCATAATTGGTGAGGGTTTCACTTCCGGTCCAAGTGGTGCCGGTCAAGTTGTTGCCGCCGCGGTCTTGGAACACGACAAAGTTGTTGCCGGCGCCGTCTGCAGGCAGATCCAGCCGGCTGACATTGCCGGCAGCAGGGGGCTTTCCTCCCGGAGGGGCGCCGCCGCCGGGCGGCATCATTCCGGGCGGCATCATTCCTGGGGGGAACCCCATCGGGGGCTGATTGGGATCGGGCGCGGCAGGCTGCACCTGCTTTTCGCTTTGGAAGCGGAATTGCTTGTCCGCCTTCAAGAAGGCCAGCATGGGCGCTTCGTCCGCGAAGATCAGCGTTTGCGGATTGTGCAAGTGGACGTACACGGGGCGAATACCATTCTGGTTTTGCAGATTGCGCAGCGACAGCGGCACGCCGACGGCGATGCGCGCCAGGGCTTCAAACCACGGGTTGCGCGTGGTTGCCTTGAAATAGGCATAGTTCTTGACTGCGGGACTGGCGTTCTCGAGCGCCAGCGCGGACTTGAGCGCGTCCATATCCACGTTTTCCAAAAGATGAACCACCGTGAACGACCAACTGGGACTGCTCAGCTTTTCCGCGCGAATCAAATCATCGATGGCCAGCACATTGAAGCCGAGATTCTTTTTGAGCAAGTCGTCCTGCAGCGCGCCCGGCGTGTGGAACACGGCGTCGCGAAACGGGCTGGCCGGATCGAAGAGGTCCTTGGGAAACAAGTGAAAAACGTGTTCGACATCGTTGGGCAGCAAGTTGGTTAAGCCGGAGTTGGCGTTGGCCGCTGGCGGCTCGGCCACCGGCACGTTTGGCTTCTCCTTGTTCTCACCGATCGGCGCAGGCACGCCCTGGTTTTGATTTTGATTTTGCACTATCGGCGGCGCGTTATTGTTGGAGGAGCCGCCCCGGCCGCGCAGAATGAAAAACGCCGCCGTGCCCAGCACGAGCAAGCCTACCACGGCCAGCACAATGCCCAAGGAGAACTTGGAGCTGTCCTTGGATTTTTTCTTTTCGGACTCGCCGTCGTCGTCGTCGTCGCGGATTTTCTTCTTGCCCTTGGCCGCCAGCTTCTTCAGCTCGGCATCGTCCACTTCTTCGGCGTCGTCCTCATCGTCGCGAAAGCGCTTGGCCGGCTTTTTCGCGGTGATCGCTACCCCGCCTTTTTTGCCATTCCCCACCACGGCATCGTCATCGTCGTCTTCGTGCACTTTGCGCTTGTCGCGTTCGATCGGACTTTCCACGACAAAGCGGTATTTGCATTTGGGACATTCGATCTTCTTGCCGATGAGGCTGCCGTCTCGGACGGGGACCAAAGCCTCGCAACTGGGGCATTGCTGCTTGAAACTCGTTCCGATAGCCATGATGGTTACTCCGCAAGGCGACCGCCCACCCGAATCGGGAGAGACAGGGTATCTCGTCTATGATAGTCGTCAGCAGGGGTTGTGTGCAAAGGGCAAAACAGGAAAGTTTTGGGATTTTTTCCGGCAAACCCGGCACCGCCGGCAAATCTCCCGATGCTCATCGCTCCGTGCCCAGCAGCGCCCGCTGCATTCTTCGTCCCAGCGCTCTACCAAACTCGGCAAGAAACGAGCGGGCACGGCCATGACAGCTGTCCCAGCGCGCATGCGCCAGCGCGGCATACCAGGCTGCTTGCGGCGCAAGCGCCAGCACTCTGGGCCAGCCGCAGCGTTTGTCGAAGACACGGTGCCGCCAGTACTCCTCGTAGCGCCCCATCCCCGCGCGGCCGGCGTGCCGCACGCACACCGCTATGATCTCCCGCAATACCGCTTCACGCTGCGCGAAGGTCTTCGCCCCGTCGTGCCAGCGCGACGCCGCCCAGGCCGTTCGGCAATGCCCAAAGCGACCTCCACATTTCTCCACGCGCAACCAATAGTCCAGATCCAGGGCATAGTGCAGCGCTTCATCAAACAAACCGACGCGCTCCTGGACGCGCCGGCGCCAGAACGTCGCCGGTTGGCACAGGAAGCAATGCTCGAAGAGCCGAGCGGGGCGATAGTCCTCCGTCGGATACCAATCCAGAAACCGGCCTGTCTCATCGACGAGCTGCGCTTGGCCAAAGGCGACGTCGCAGTCGGCGTGTTGTTGCAGGTAAGCCACGGCGCTCGAAACCGCGCCGGGCAGAAACACATCGTCCGAGTTCAAGTAGGCCCGAATGTCGCCACGCGCCCGGGCCAGCCCTTTGTTGACGGCATGCGCTTGGCCCCGGTCGGGCTCGGAAATCCAATAGAAACGGCTGCCGAAGGATTGCAAAACGGCGACGGAATCGTCCGTGGACGCGCCGTCGATGACGAGATACTCGATGCGCGGATAGTCCTGCGCCAAAACGCTCGCGACCGTCGCGCGCAGAAAACGCCCTTGGTTGTAAGAGGGTGTAATAATGGAGACCAGCGGGGATTCAGTTTTCGTGACAGGCATCGTGCGCATTCCGGTACTTCGGCGACATTAAAGCAGATTTCGAGAAACGGCTCTATCTCGTCTCGCGTTATTTGTGGTCCCAGCCCAGCGGCCAGATTCATGACAGGCACGCGCAACCTTTCCGTTGCCGTAACTTGTTTCTGGGCAAGGAAGTTGTGGGATAGGTCGCGCGACACACCCACACCCCCCCCTCCCTGTTAGGAATCGTCAACCGGTTTCGATGCCCGGAGCGAAAAATCAGGCACATACTCCCGTGTGCGCCACTTCGTCCGTGAAT
Organism: Gemmataceae bacterium; assembly: GCA_022616245.1. Taxonomy (GTDB): domain Bacteria; phylum Planctomycetota; class Planctomycetia; order Gemmatales; family Gemmataceae; genus JAKEFD01. The sequence goes on along the minus strand of JAKEFD010000289.1, from coordinate 3,921 downwards.
GCCACATCAATCGACCAAGTTGGCGTCCACCCAGGCCGGTCCTAACTCATGGTTTGCCAGTCACTTGCAATGTGCAAATCCTCGTCGACGCCAGTTGGCACACACAGGGGTTCTGGCAACGTTGCCACTTTTTGGCAATCTTGAATCGTCAAGATGGCCAACTTTTGGCAATGTTGCCAAAACTCGTCCGTCCTGCCTCCTAGCAGCTCCGGACCGCCGTTTCGGCGGGCAGCGCGAAGCGCTTCTTGGCTTTGGCGATCTGCGTGGCGAGCGCCTCCAGATCCCGAGCCGCGATCGTCTTCAGCCGCGGCTTCTGCGCCGGCCCGGTGGTGAACGCCAGTTTCCATTCGTTCCAGCCGAGTTCAAAGGCGACGTGCAACACGCCGTGTGCTGTAGTAGGATTGCTGTTACGGGCCGTTGTCATGGTCAGCCTCCAAAAACAAGGATGAACTTTTCCCTTTGGAGCTTAGCTTGCAGCGGCCCTTACCTTAGTTCATAGTTTCTGACACCTTTTTTCCTTCTTACATAGTTTCTGACACCTTTTCATCTCAGTTATTCAGATAGTGAGCGACTTAGGAAAGAGGCCCGTTTATGCCCGTTCGAAGCTCGTCGGCTTTTTTCCTGTCAATCTCTGCGCGAGCATCGTCGCCAAGCGCCTTGTACGCCTGGCCCCTTCCCTGATATGCCTTCGCACTCAGCGGCTCAAGCTCGATAACTTTTGTGTAATCGTCGATTGCTTCAGTTAGATTGTTGATCCGATAATGTGACTTCGCACGTTGAAGGTAGATTTCAGCTCGGTTCGGGTCCAATCTGATAGCTTCGTTGTAATCTTCGATGGCCGAGTCGAAATCCCCTTTACGCTTGTATGCCGTGCCTCTGCTGAGATATGCGTACCAATCATTCGGTAGCAGGCTTATGGCTTTGGTGTAATCTTCCATCGCTTCTTTGTCCTTTCCGACATGGCGAAAAGCATTCGCCCGCAAGACGAATGATCGCCCGTGCCCCGGATCAAACCGGATGGCCTCGGTCGCGTCCGCGGCGGCTGCTTGAAAGTCGTGCTTCAAATAATACGTTGTTCCTCGCCAGTGTAAGGCTCGCACGTAGTTCGGGCTTAGACGAATCGCTTGGTTCAGATCTTGCAATGCCCTGTCATGTTCCTTCTTAACATAGTAAGCCTCGCCTCGACCGCAGAAGGCTTCAGAGTTGTTCGACTCGAGCCGAATACCTTCCGAAAATGAAGCAACGGCTTTTTCTGGTTTTCCGTGTTCCAAGTATGTCCAACCGCGCACGACCCAAGCATAGGCATATTTGGCATCGAGTTTTATCGCGTGATCCGCATCGGCAAGAGCCTTCTCAAAATCGCGCAGGCAATTGAAGCAATGTCCGCGACCAGCGTGCAAGCTCGCATCCCCTGGATGAAGTCGAATGGCTTCGGTAAAGTCTAGAATCGCCTGGGGATGTTGACCTTTCAGAACGTGTGCCCAAGCGCGCAAGCTCCAACCGTAGAAATAGTCCGCGGACAGACGGATAACCTCATTCGCATCTGCCACTGCGGCGTCCGCGTTGCGAAGTGAGTAATTGGCGGCGCTGCGGCGTCCACGGGCATGAAGATCTTGGGGAAACAACTCAATAGATTTGCTGAAGTCGCAAATGGCCTTGTCGAACTCTCTCTTCACCAAGTACGCCTCGCCCCGCAGAGTCCAGGCGTGGGCGTATGACGGATTCATCCGGATGGCTTCGGTGGCATCGGCTACAGCACGATCGAAGTCACCCATTCGAGAATACGCATCAGCCCGGCTCGCATAGGGCTGAGCGTTCCTCGGATCGAGCTCAATTGCCCTGCTGAAATCTTTGATGGCTTCGCAATAATTGCCTTTCACAACCCAAACACGTCCGCGGACTTCCCATGCGTAACCTAGATTCGGATCGAGCTGAATTGCCTGCTCTGAGTCGGATCCCGTCTGGTCGATTTTATTCATGCAATAATACGCGTTGCTCCGGATGGCATATGGCCAGGCGGCCATCGGGTCAATGCGAATCGCTTCATTCAGATCGTGAATCGCATCGGAGTACCGGTTTTGCGTGAGATAATACTCGCCTCGCGCAATCCAACCCTTCGCATTTCCAGGTGTAGCCTGAATAGCTTCGTTCAGACTAGTCAGAAGTTGGTTGCCTTCGTGGATTGGCATCACAAACTCCCTTGCCGTGTGTCCTCACATCACTCGAACAGATGACGTATAATGTGGTACCACCGTCCGTTTATTCCGTCCCAGCCCGCATTTGGTGCAGGAGGTGGGCCAGGTGGCCGCGGGTGCGGACCTGGGATGTCTGGCGGCGGTGGGGGCCGGTTTGGATTGCCCGGATTGCCTGCATTCCCATTGTCTGGCCTTGGCTCAATAACAGTGTCGTCGTCTCGATCCCAATCCGTATCCCTGCCAACATTTGATATTATCGCCCCAATGATGAAGAGCGTGATTACGAATACGTCGGCGATTGGTCCTGGCTCGGCGGCGGCGATCGGAGTTAGTCGAATTGCAATTCCCGTCAACACTGCTCCAGCCCCTCCTCCCGCTCCGCGTACTCTCCCGGGTCCAACCGGGTTGCCTTCGAAATCAGTCAGGAGTTGGTTGGGATCAAAAACTATTTGCACCCGAGGAATCCGCCGCTGACCATCGCCTGGAAACACCGTATTCAGCGTTGGAGTCGGAACGGGAGAAGGAAGGAGAGTAGGGGTGCCCCGGGTAAAGCATTGACCCGGATCGGACGGCGTCGGGAATAGCGGCGGGATTAGTTGTTGCGGAGGCGGGTCAAAAAGCTGTCCAGGATTCGGCAGGCTACGGGGGTCGGGTACCTGCAAACCGCTTGGATCCGTCAAATTGGTCGCCGAGTTAAATACAAAGCGATAAAAGTTTGGATCGCCTGACTTGAAGGCGATCGGATCGGGGATCGGAAACCGTCCTAAGCTCGGGCTCTCCGGCCGAACTCGGAAGTCATAAAGGCCGGTGCCAGTTTCGAACGGTCTGCCTTGGTGCAGGTAGTCCCAATCGTAGGCGCTGTTGGACAGTGTCGACCAGGCCGATGAAAGAAGAGTTACCGTTCCGTAGGGATCATAGACGTAACGCTCGACAACGCTGCCAGAAGTGTTGATTAGTGCGGTTGCGTTGAAGTTCGCATCGTGCTGAACGTAGAGCCGTTCCTCAAGCCCATTGCCCGAATTCCCGTCAGCGTCGCGATCACGAAGTACAAGCGCATCGACATAGACCGGACTCCAAACGTATTGCAACTTGACGGTTGAGCCTTCGCGCTCTTCAACGACCTGCCATGCGGCCGAGAAGAACATGTCGCGCGTGGTCCCACTCACCGTTTCAACGATGCGACGACTTAATGCATCGTACTTGTATGTCGCAATTGTTGCGCCCCCGCTGCTCTTCACCTGAACCAATCGGTTCCAAGCATCGAAGACCAACGGCTTGCCGAATTCATCGGTCGTCATGTTCCCGTTGGCATCATAAGTCAGGTTCGCGCTGCCTACGGCGGTCACTTGATTCTGCTTGTTGTGCGTGCGATTGACGCCGCTGCCGTCCGTGTTGAGGCTCGACCAATTGCCCTGCGCGTCCAGCGTCCACCCTTGCTGACGCGTCGGGTTAGTGACAGTGTCGGGGATGTTATCGCTGTTGGTGTCCGAGAGAGTCCCACGCTGGAATTCCAGCAGCTGGTCGAGATTGTCATAACCTGCGCCTGCGCCGTCGGCGTGATAGAGTTCACTGAAAACGGCGTTCAATACATTCTCGCGGAAGAGGCGATTGCCGTTGCGGTCGTAGCCGTACTTGAAGCGATCCGTGTGGCTGCCATCCGAAGTCTTGATCCAGCGTTGGTCGACGATTTGGCCGAAGCGGTCGAGGCCGGTGTATTGGTCGCCGG